>NZ_JBIAFO010000024.1:0-89064 GCF_042869355.1 Streptomyces sp. NPDC007088 | reverse complement strand
CCCTGACCACCCTGCGCGCGGGCCTGCTCACCGACAACTGAGACCACAGGCGTGCGGGGGGGGGGGGGGGGCCGCGGCCCCCCCCGGCCCCCGCGCGGGGGGCGCCCCCCCCCCGCCGCCCCGGGCCCCCCCCCCGCGCGGGGCGGGGGGGCCCCCCCCCCGCCCGGGCGCGGGGCCCCCCCCCCCCCCCCCCCGGGCGGGGCGGGCGGGGCCCCCCCGGCCCCCCGCCGGCCCCCCCCCCCCCCCCCGCCCCGAACGGCGCCCTTCGGCCCCGCTCCTCGGCGGCCGTCCTCAGATCCGGCCGCCGGTCAGCCGCGTGAGCGGCCCTTGCCGGCCGGCCGCCGTACGGCGGCCCAGCGCGTAGGCGCCACCCACCGCGCCGGCCACGGCGCCGGCGGCACCCGCGGCGATGGCCTTGCGGTGCTTGATCACCGTCCAGGCCGTGCCCGCGGCACCGGCCGCCTTGCCCACCGTCGACTTGACGGCGTCCCGGCTGTTCTGCCAGCCGGCGCCGGCGAGCTTGCCGACCTCCTGGGCCGAGCGGACGCCGGCCTGCGCCGACTCCTTGGCCGCGTGGACGGAGGACTTGGCCTTCGAGGTGGCGACCGCTGAGCTGGATTTGGCGGCGGTCCCGACGGAGCTCGTGGTCCCACGCCCCTTGTCGGCCGTGGCCTTCGCCCCCTCGGCGACCTTCGCGGCCGCACCCTTGGAGTTCTTGTTCTCTTCGCTCTGTGCAGTCATGACATCCGTATGGCCGTTCGATCCCGTCTGAAACCAGATGGGCCGGTCCGGTCCGCGCCGAGCGCCTGTCCGCCGGGTCCGGCCCACAAGGCCGGTCCTCCGGGCGTCGAGACCGGCCCTTGGGGCGTCGAGGCCGGTCCTCTGGGCGTCGAGCGGGGTCCTCGCGTGCGGGCCGACGCGAGCCCGGCCGGCCGTACGGGGGAGTGCCGACACGAGTCCGGCCGGCCGTACGGGGGAGTCCCGGAAGGACATCCCCCGTACGGCCGGCCGGTGGTTCGGGCCGCGTGTCGCTCAGCCCCGGCGGAACACTCCGCCGTGCCCCGCCCCTCGCCGCGTCACATCCGCGCGAAGCGGCGGGCGGCTGCGACGGGCGGCGTGCGCCGAAGGCGGGTCAGCCTCGCGCGGAGGCGGTACGGCGCCGCTTACGAGGCGCCGGCTCCTCGTCCTCTTCCTCAGCCGGCTCCTCCTCGTCGGCCTCCTCCTCCGGCTCCTCCTCGTCGGCGGGCGGCTCCTCGTCGGCCGGGGCCTCGCTCTCCTCGGGCTCGTCGGCGGGCTCCTCCTCGGCGGGAGCGTCCTCGTCCTCGTACTCCCCGTCGTCCTCCGGGTCCTCGTCCTCGGCGAGTTCCTCCTCCGGGACCTCCTCCTCGTCCTCGTCGAGGTACTCCTCGTCGGAGTCGGAGTCGGGGTCGGAGTCGTCCTCGGGGTCGCGGGCCTCAGCGTCGGGGTCTTCCGCGTCTTCCGCGTCTTCGGCGTCTTCGGCGTCTTCGGCGTCTTCGGCGTCCTCCGAGTCGCTCCCGTCCGCCTCGGGCCCGTCGTCGTCCTGCGAGGACTCGGAACCCTCCTCCTCGGCGGCGCGGGCCTCTTCCTCCTCGATCGCGTCGTCGTGCTCGACCACGACCTCGCCGTCACGGATCTCACCGCGCCAGCCGTCGGTGGCCTCACCGCGCATCATGATGAACTTGCGGTACAGCTTCAGGTCCAGACGGGCCCGGCGGCCCTGGGCGCGCCAGATGTTGCCGGTCTTCTCGAACAGGCCCTTCGGGAAGTACTCCAGGACGAGCAGCACCCGGGTGAGGTTGTCGGTGATGGCGTGGAAGGTGACCACGCCCTTGACCGTGCCCTTGGCGCCCTCCGTGGTCCAGGTGATCCGCTCGTCGGGCACCTGCTCGGTGACGTTCGCCTTCCAGCTACGCGTGGACTTGGCGACCTTCACCTTCCAGTTGCTGGTGGTGTCGTCCGCCTTCTCGACGCTGACGACACCCTTCCCGAAGGTACTGAACTCCTGGAACTGGGTCCACTGGTCGTACGCCTCACGCACCGGGACGCCGACGTCGATGTCCTCGGAGATCGTGACGCTCTTCGACTTGCCGCCGCCGCTCTTGCGGCCCTTGCCGAACAATCCCTTGACCTTGTCCTTGACCGTGTCCTTGAGATGCGAGACGCCGGCCGTCATGGCCGCCTGCGCCGGGGACTTCCCCTCGCTCAGCGCCTGACCGCCCTTGGCGAGGCTCTTGACCGCGCCTCCGGGGCCGGCCTTGCCCTCGGCGAGCTTGCCCATCCCTTCGCCGAGCTTGCCGCTGAGGTCGGTGATCGCGTGCTGGGCCCGCGCCTTGAGGTAGTTCTGCAACTCCTCCTTGAGGCGGTCGGTGGCCGGGTTCTTGACCACCTCGTCCTTGAGCTTGCCGAAAGCCGAGTCAGCCATTGTCGCCACCCCGCTCCTTGCGCGTGGTGGAGGACGCGGTCTTGCGGGCTCCGGAAGCGGTCTTGCGCGCGGTGGAGGCGGTCTTCTTGCGGGCGCCGCCGTCCGAGGAACCGTCGCGGCCGCGGGAGGTCTGCGTCCCGGACGAACCGGCCGTCTTCTTCGCGGTCTTCTTGGCGGTGGCGGCCTTGCGGCGCGGCGCCGGCTTCTCCTCGCCCTCGCCCTCGTCGCCGCCCTCGTCGCCGTCGTCCTCGCGCTCCTCGGCGTCCGGACCGTCCTGGTCCTCCCGCTCCCCGGACTCCCGGTCGCGGTCCTCCTTGCCGTCGGGGTCCTCCAGATCGGCGGTCCGCCGGTGCAGGGAGTCGGCCAGACCGCTCGCCCGCTGCGTCAGGGCCTTCGTCGCCGCCGACTTGGTGGCGCCCACGAGTTCCTTGCGCACCTGATCGTTGAGCGACCCGAGGACGGGCGAGTTGGCGACCAGCTTCCCGAGCTGCTTCGGGTCGAAGTTCAGCTTCTTGCCGGCGAGGTACATACCCAGGCCAACGGCCATCTTGGCCTTCTTCGTACGCCCCAGCAGGTAACCACCCACCAGAGCCACGCCTATCTTCGTGTTGCCGTTCATCTCTGTCATCTCTCGAACACCTCAATCTCCCGCATTCAGGAGTTGTTTCGTAGCCGTGCCTGGTGGGCCTCGTACTCGCCGAGCCGGTCCAGCAGTTCGTCCTCGCGCCGATCGAATTCCGCTTCGTCGATGGCACCGCTCAGCAGTTCCTTCTCCAGCTCCCCCAGTTCCGCTCGCACGGTCGCCGGGTCGTAGTACTCACGCTCCGCGGCGAGGACCACCTGATCGACGACCCAGGCCGTTCCTCGTACGGGCGCGAGCGGAAGGGTGAGGATGTGAGAGATGAGACCCACTGGGCCCTCCGATCGGGGGAGAGGAGACTCAGACGAAGCTGTACGGCGGGAGCGGGCCGTTGAGTGCGAACTCGTATTCGTCGCCGCGCCGTTCGGCCTCTTCGTCCACCGCCTGCGAGAACCGGGCGGCCTCCTCGCGCTTCACGAGGAAGGACGCGTTCAGGAAGTGCTTCTTGGTGGGGTCGGCCTGCGCGGTGCGCTCCGCGGCGGAGGCGAGGGCGGCCGTCAGCTCCTGGGCCTCCCGCTCCTCCCGCGCCTGCACCTCGCGGGAGATCAGCTCGCCGAGGGCCATCTTCTGGTCCTGCGCCGCGGGGTTCTGCCGGGTGTAGTCGCTCAGGCGCCTGGCCTCCTGCGACTCGGTGAGGATCTCGCGCAGGAGCCCCTCCTCCGCCCGGGAGACCTTGAGGTTGTACTCCAGACGGCCGTCCAGTTCGGTGAGGCGGTCGCGGTACCCCTCCTCCTCCTGGCCGAGGACGTCGAGCACCTGCTCGTCGTCGGGGCCGACCAGGCCGAAGCGCATGGGCAGGGCCGCACCGTCGGCCATCAGCCGCTCCAGCACGCTCTGGTGTGCGACCAGATCGCGCCGCTTGGCGCGCAGGTCCTCGGGGGCGTCACTGACGACGGCGGCGAGGCTGCCGGTCTTGAGCGTACGGAGCGGGGACGCCGGCTCGCCGACGCCGTTCAGGCCGTCCAGCTTCAGCGGGTGGTCCGCTGCCGTGATGGCGTAGATGTACGTGGGCATCGACTAGTCCTCCCGACGCGAAGTGGTACGGCGGCTGCTGCTGGAAGAGGTCTTGCGCGCGGGGCGCTTCTCCTTCTCCCCTTCTTCCTCGTTCTCGGAGCTGTCGCGACCGCCCTTGAAGGACTCGCTGAACGCCTCCACGGCGCCGGTCAACGCTCCTTTCGACTTCCCCTTCGCCCCGCTCTCCATCGTGTCGCCGACGATGTCGGTGAGCTGGGTGGGGGCCTTGCGTCCCGACTCGAGGTCGAGACGGTTGCACGCCTCGGCGAAGCGGAGGTAGGTGTCCACACTCGCGACGACGACGCGTACGTCGATCTTGAGTATCTCGATCCCCACGAGGGAAACGCGGACGAAGGCATCGATGACGAGCCCCCGGTCCAGGATCAGCTCAAGAACGTCGTAGAGATTTCCGGAGCCACCTCCGCTGCCGGATGCATTGCTCTGCTGTACGAGACTCATGGTCGACCTTCCTTCCGGTCAGTGATCGAGCGGCCTCACACGCTCGGTACGGACTTCTTTCTCGATATCCGGGCACGACTCAGCGGTCGACCTGTCCTCGCGCGTAGCGGCGCACCCGCTCGTAACCGATGAGCTGGCCCTGGCCGTCGAGGGAGACGTGGTAGGTGGCCATCACGCTCATGGTGTCCGGGATCTTCTCGATCTCCACCACCTCGACGTCCGCCATCCAGCCCTCGTCCGTGGCCTTCACGGAGGACACGGAGACAGCCTCGCGCTGGAGCAGCTCGGTGAGCTGGGCGGCAGCGCTGCGCATAGCGGTCGCGATGCTGACCCGCTCCGGCTTCTTCTCACCGCTGTCACCCTTGTTTTCGGTGTCCTCGCTTGTCGACATGTTCCCGCCCGTAGTGCGTCGTCAGAACTTCCTGCCGCGACCGTCGCGATCAGCGCGTTCGGCCGCTGGTTCGTGGTTGAACTGCGAGTGCCCTGGGCCACCGAACGTATGCATGAGGAGCCGTACGGCCTCGTGACCGGCGTCGCGGGGCCGGCAGGGGTGGTCCACGTGGCCGCCCGGACGGCGCCCGTCCTCCGGGGCCGGCGGGGGAGGGGACCGGGTTCAGCCGGTGACGATGCCGGTGACGAGGTTGATCGTGGTGGCCAGGACGCTCGTGCCGAACACGTAGGAGAGCAGGCAGTGCCGCAGGGCGATCGCGCGGACCCTGGAGCTGGAGACGGCGGTGTCCGAGACCTGATAGGTCATGCCCAGGTTGTAGCTGAAGTAGAGGAAGTCGCGGTACGTCGGCGGCTCCTGGGAGTTGAAGTCGATACCGTTCCCACCGCCCCCGGCGCCGTAGTAGGCGTACGCGTAGCGGGCGGAGTACATGAGGTGCAGCGCGGCCCAGGACGTGAACACCCCGCCCAGCGCCACCGCCGCCGCGGCGTTCCCCTTTCCCGACTTTCCGTCCAGCAGCAGCACCACGATGGCGATCAGTCCGCACAGGGCGGTCCCGACGACGACGCACTCCTCCAGCGCGGGCCGGAAGTCCTCACGGCTGGCGTTGCGGTGCGTGCCCTCGGCGTCCATCGGCCACAGCGTGAGCCAGCCGGCCAGGACGAAGACCAGTTCCGTCGTGGCGATCCCCGCGAGGACGCCGAACGCCGCGTCGACCAGTACGCCGACCAGGACGCCCGCCACCACTCCGAGGGCCGTCGCGCGCACCAGCCGGGCAACCGCGGACAGGGGCAGCCAGATACTCATGGCACGTGACCGTACGGCCCGGCGCGCGTGGCGCGGGGCCTCTGCGCAGCGCAGCGGTCGCCCTCCGGCCCCCGGGGGAGGAATCTTCACCCCGACGGGGCAAGCGACCGGATCCCGGCCTGTGCCGCTGCGCGCCGGGGGCCGGGTGTATACGTACGCGCACGGGTGGACGCCCCCCCCACCGGGTGCGGGCGTGCGATGGCCGAACCACCGGCGACACGAACGCACTTGGGCGCCAACAGACAGCCGTCCGGGTTTGGCGTTCCGTCATTGGCCGCACCCGGCAGGGAATTCCGCGCATTACCTCCCGGCCCGGTGCCGGTGCGCGGTGCGCGGTGTCGGTCTCGGTGTCGGTGTCGCAAGGGTGAATGCCGGGGGCTGAATGCCGATGACGAATTCATTGATCAATTCCATGGGGCAAAGGAGAGGGCGGGACCGCCGGGGAGAGGGGCGCCGTATCCGTTGGTAATCAGACCCTCACGCGATCATTGCCCCGGAGTCCTGGAGTCCCGGAGTCTGATCTCGACCGCCCGGCGTGATCTTTCGCTCCGCCCCGGCGATCTTCCCCGTAGCTCGCCGCCCCGTTTCCCCCGCGTGATCTTTCCCCGTCGGCCGCCTTTCCCGGCCGAATGGAGACGGGCCGGTCGGGGGCCGGAGGTGTCCTCCGCGTCCTTCAGTGCGTCCGGGGGCCGGTCCGGCGCCGAAACGGCCCGTTTGTCGCACCTTATGAGGCATTTGTGGCGATGTGCGCGCGCCGGTCCTCACCTACGTCGGGGTGGGATCGCCCCCTTCCGCGACAGAGCAAAACGCACTAATCGGACTCGGTGGCGAGGGTCACTTTCGCGTGAGGCGACTCCCGCGGGTGTGCGTCCATTCCTTTCCCTGCAAAGAAAGTTGACACCGCGAAGAAAGCAGGGGAACTCGCGGTCATCCCCGTTGATCATGTAAATGCTTTGTGATCAAGAATGCGAAGCTTGTCCGATCCGGCGCCTCTCGCTTAACGTCACGGTCCATCCGGGCAGAACGCCGAATCCTGCCGCTGTCCGGAAACCCGACCTATTCACGTACGGCAGGAGCGGGGGACCCAGGTAAGTCGCCGATCCGGATTCCGGAACGGCTCGGGGTGAAGTCGCGTTCATCGCGGCCAGGCATCTCCAGCCTGAACCCGACAGCTCACCTCGTAGGCGACGGAGAGGAACGCACCATGCCTGCACTGGGCAACAATCGTCGTCGCACGTCCCGGTCGCTGACCCGCGGACTGATCGCCGTGAGCACGGGGGGAGCCGCCCTGGCCCTTCCCCTGTTCGGCGCGAACATCGCCTCCGCCGCGCAGTCCCACCCGGCGGCCGAGCAGAAGGCCGCGGCCGGCGCCCCGGCCGCGGACACCGCCCCCGCCGCCTACTCCGTGGTCTCCGGGGACACCCTGGCCAAGATCGCCAGGAGCCACTCGGTCGAGGGTGGCTGGCACAAGCTGTACGAGGACAACCGCCAGGCCGTCGGCGACAACCCCGACCTGATCCACCCCGGCCTGAAGCTGACCGTCGGCGGCAAGGGCGAGGCCAAGGCGTCCGGCGCCTCGGCCGGGCGGACCGGCGCCGACCGCGCCGACCGCTCGCAGCGGACCAGCACCCCGCCCGCCGCCCCGGCGAAGGCCGCCACCGAGGCCGCCGCGAGCAAGACCGCGGCCCCCGCCGCGCAGCCCGCGACGTACACGAACGACCTCGACGGCTGGATCAAGCAGTCGCTGGCCATCATGGCCGAGCACGGCATCCCCGGCAGCTACGAGGGCATCCACCGCAACGTGATGCGTGAGTCCTCCGGCAACCCGACGATCGTCAACGACTGGGACTCCAACGCCGCCGCCGGCACCCCGTCGAAGGGGCTGCTCCAGGTCATCGACCCGACCTTCCAGGCGTACCACGTGCCCGGCACGTCCATGGACAGCTTCGACCCGGTCGCCAACATCACCGCCGCGTGCAACTACGCCGCGCACGTCTACGGCTCGATCGACAACGTGAACGGTCCGTACTGAGGCCGGACGTCCCCGGACGCGCACGGATGACGGGTGGGGGAGGAGCCGGCGGGCTCCTCCCCCACCCGTCACTGCCGCGCCGGGCGTGAGGCACCGGACGGAACAAGGCCGGCGGACCTCGCGCGGGGCGCTCCGGCCGCCCCCGGAAAGCTCCGTCCGCTGGGCACACCGGTGAGCGGGGCCTGCCGGCGGAACGCCCGAGCGCCGCCGCTCAGCCGGTGGGCCCGCGGTCACGGTCGCTCCCGGAACCGGGGGACCGGCCACGCCCGCACCCACGGCCGTGACCTCCGGCCTCGTCGGCGCGCCCGGCCGCCGCCGCTACCCCGCCCTCCCCCAGAGGACCGCTCGCCGCGGCGCCCCCTTCCCGCTCCAGGTGCCGCATCAGCCACCGGGAACGAAGGGTCACCAGTGGCGGCAGCCAGGCACGGGCGAGCCGGACTCCGCGCACCCACTGCTGGGCGTCGACCGTGGCGGCACGGCGTTCGACCCCGCGCACCAGACGCTCCGCGACCACAGGGGCCGCGTAGGTCCGGGAGGCGGGCCACGGCAGCGCGGACCGCAGCGCGCGCAGGGCACGGGTGGAGTCGCCCGCCCGGATCATCTCCGTGTCGGCCCAGCTCAGATACGCCACCCCCACTCCCACACCCCGGTGCGCCACCTCGGCCCGCAACACCTGGGCGAAGGTCTCGGCGCCCGCCTTCGAGGTGCAGTACGCGCTCATGAGGGGGGCCGGTGCGAGCGCCGCGAGGGAGGACACCTGGAGGTAGTACCCCCGGGTGCGCAGCAGATCGGGCAGGAAGACCCGTGCCGTCACGGCACTGCCCACCACGTTCACCTCGACGACCCGTCGCCACTCGTCCGGATCGGAGTCCACGAACGGGCCGGTCTCCGCGATGCCCGCGTTGCCCACCACCACCGAGGGAGAGCCGAAGCGGGACCGCACGAGCGCGGCCGTCCGCTCCATCGCCCCGGCGTCGCTCACGTCCACCACCCACCAGTGCGCGGACCCCTCAGGAAGCGCGGCAGCCGTCCGCGCCAGCTCCTTCGCCTCCAGCCCCAGCAGCGCCACCCGGGCGCCGCGCCGCACCAGCGCCCCCGCCATCCCGGCGCCGAGGCCGCGAGCGGCCCCGGTCACCACCGCCGTACGGCCGTCCAGCGAACGCGCGACAGACATGGCACCTCCACACGACGCGACAGGTGGCCCCCACGCCCCAAGGATGCCCGTCGCCAAGGCCGACTGCCTCACGGCGGGCGGCCACCGGTACCGGGACGGCCGCCGTCCCCGCGCGGGCGAGCGCCCCGGGGCCTAGCGTGGGACGCGCGGCGGGCAGAAAGCGGCAATCGGACGGTGGAGGGACCCCATGGCCGTACGGCACCGGTTGATCAGGAAGCCTCCCTGGGACGTCTGGGCGGTCCTGTCCGACGTGGAACGCTACGGGGACTGGGTCGTCGGAACCGCGCGGGTCGAGCCGGAGGAAGGGCGCTGGCCCGAGCTGGACGCCGTGGTGCGCTACGCGATCAGAATCGGGCCGCTCACGCTGCGCAACCAGACCGTCGTCCGTCGCAGCGAGCCACCCCGCGTCCTCGAACTGGAGGCCGAGAGCGGGCCTTTGGGAACGGCGAGAATCGCGCTGGAACTGCGGCCCTGGGGCGAGGACACGCTGATCGTCCTCGATGAGCACCCGCTGCGCGGCGCCGGAGGTCTCCTGCACAACGGTGTCCTGGAGGCCGCGCAACAGGTGCGGCACCGCGCGATGCTGCGCCGCCTCGCCCGGCTGTGCGAACAGGACGAGACCCCGGCCCGCACCGCTGCGGGCCGGGGGAGACAGCGACCAGGACCCGGCGCGGCCCGGCCGCGCCCAGAGGCGTGACGCCGGACGTATGGCGTCAGCCGTCCGATCCGGGTGGTCCACGCGCCCCGGAACCTGAGTCCGGGTGCCGCGCCACCCGCCGAGCCGGGAGTGCGCCATGCCGGACGCAGTGGTGATCGGGGCGGGCCCCAACGGTCTGGTGGCCGCCAATCTGCTGGCCGACGCCGGCTGGTCGGTGGAGGTCCTGGAGGCCCAGGACCAGCCCGGGGGAGCCGTCCGGCACGACCGGGGCGTCGACCCCGAGTTCGTCAGCGACCTCTTCAGCACCTTCTACCCCCTCGCGGCGGCCTCCCCCGTCATCGCAGGCCTGCGCCTGGAGCGGGAGGGGCTGCGCTGGAGCCACGCCCCGAAGGTCCTCGCCCATCCGCTGCGGGACGGACGCTGCGCGGTGCTCAGCCGCGACCCGCAGGAGACGGCCGCGAGCCTGGACACCTTCGCCCCCGGGGACGGGGCCGCGTGGGAGGAACTGCGGACGGTGTGGGAGACGCTGCGGCCCGGCGTCGTCGACGCCCTGTTCACCCCCTTCCCGCCGGTCCGCGCCGTGGCCCGGCTCGCGCTGCGGCTGCGCGCGGCGGGCGGGCTGCGCCTGGCCAGGACCATGGTGCTGCCGGTACGGCGGCTGGGCGAGGAGGAGTTCCGCGGCGAGGGCGGCGGGCTGCTGCTCGCGGGCAACGCCCTGCACGCCGACCTCGCACCGGAAGCGGCGGGCAGCGGCGGCTTCGGCTGGCTCATGTCGATGCTCGGCCAGACCTACGGGTTCCCCGTCCCCACCGGCGGCTCCGGGGCGCTCACCGCCGCCCTCGTCCGCCGGCTGGCGCGACGCGGCGGGAGCGTCCGCTGCGGGGAACGGGTCACCGAGGTCCTCGTCCGGGGCGGCCGGGCCGTCGGCGTCCGCACCTCGGGCGGCGAGGAGGTGCCGGCCCGCAGAGCGGTACTGGCCGACGTGTCCGCGCCCGACCTGTACGGCTCCCTCGTGGCCGGGCACCACCTCCCCGGGCGGCTGCTCGCCGACCTCAGGCGCTTCCAGTGGGACTTCGCCACCTTCAAGGTCGACTGGGCGCTCAACGGGCCCGTGCCCTGGTCCTGTCCGCAGGCCGCGCAGGCGGGGACCGTCCATCTCGCCGAGGGCGTGGACGGCCTCACCCGCTTCGCCGCGCAGATCGCCATGGGCCAAGTCCCCGACGAGCCCTTCACCCTCTTCGGCCAGATGACCACCACCGATCCCTCCCGCTCGCCCCTGGGCACCGAGTCGGCCTGGGCCTATACGCACGTACCGCACCGGGTGCGGGGCGACGCGGGAGACGAAGGGCTGACCGGCACCTGGGACGCCCGGGAGCAGGAGGTGATGGCGGACCGCGTCGAGGCGCAGGTCGAGCGCTACGCCCCCGGCTTCCGCGCCCTCGTCAGGGCGCGGCGCGTCCTGGCCCCGACGACGCTGGAGAACCTGGACGCCAACCTCCGGGGCGGCGCCATCAACGGCGGCACCACGGCCATGCACCAGCAGCTCTTCTTCCGCCCCACCCCCGGTACCGGCCGCCCCGAGACCCCCGTTCCCGGGCTCTACCTCGCCTCCGCCTCCGCTCACCCCGGCGGTGGGGTGCACGGCGCCCCCGGGGCCAACGCGGCACGGTCCGCCCTGCGCGACCGGCGCTCCGGCGCCCTGTCCCACCTCCAGAACCGCCTGACCCACCGCGACCGCGGAGGACGGCGCTGAACGTCCGTGGCCGCCCGTCGAAGCACGTCGGAGGAAGGCGAGGGACGTTCAACTGGCAGGACCGAGACAGAGGGGCGGTCGTCGCGGACCGCCTCGCCGGCCGCGGTGCTCAGCCGCCCTCCGGAGCGGGCTCCGGGTCGGCGCCGTCCGGGTCCGTCGCGACGAGCCGGCCCAGCGCCAGGGAGGCGAGCGGGCGGTACAGCGCGATCACCGGGAGCGGCCCGTGCAGCGTGAGACGGGTGCGGCTGCCACCCCGGCCGTCTGGGGCGACCTCGTGGCGCATGTACAGCGCCAGCGGGCCCGTACGGGCCCGCCACGTCCACACGCGGCGCGCCTCGTCGACCTCGTCCACCTCGAACCGCACCCGCACCCGGCACCACGACCAGACCCGGCCGCTCACCCCCGGAGCGATCCGGTCCGCGCCGGTCTCCACCCGGGTGATGTGCGGCGCCCACCCGGACCACCGCTCCGGGCGGGCGTAACGCTCCCACGCCCGCCCGGGGGGAACCGGGCCCGAGCGGCTCACCGTCAGCGAGGCCACGAGCGCCCCGGCCCGTCGCCCCCGGGGGCCCTCATGAGCGCTTGGGCTTCTTGCGCAGGGCCTCCGGCCGGTGCACCGCCTTGCTGCCGGACTTCTCGCTGCGCACCTCGTACTGCGGGTCCTCCTCGGAGGCCCGTACCCGGCGGCCGGCCGCCTCCTCCGAGCTGGTGATCTTCTTCTCGACCGTGCCCTCGGCGGTGCCGCCGTGCGACTTCCACTCGACGTGCTCACCCTTGCGCGGTGCCCGGTCCTCTTTTTTCTTCGCCATGGACCGAGCACATCACGAGAGCGGGACCGCGGCATTCCGGCGGCCGGAGCGAGGGCCGCCAGGGCCCTCCCGGCTCCGGTTCGCGGTCCGGGCCGGGGCCGCCGGACTCAGTCGTCGATGCCGGAGCGTTCGACGCCCGCCACGATGTGCCGCTGGAGCAGCAGGAAGACCAGCAGCAGAGGAAGGACGGACACGGCCGCGCCGACGAACAGCTCGTGGATGTTGATCACTTGGGCGGTGGTGAAGGTGGACAGGGCGATCTGGACCGTCCAGGCCGACTTGTCCTGGCCGATGACCAGCGGCCACAGGAAGGAGTTCCAGGCACCGATGAAGACGATCGTGGACACGGCGGCGAAGGCGGGCCGCGCGTTGGGCACGACGATGCGCCAGTAGGTACGCCAGTAGCCGAGCCCGTCGACCTTGGCGGCGTCCTCCAGCTCTTCGGGGAACCCGAGGAAGTACTGGCGGAAGACGAAGCAGGCGAACGCCGAGAACACCGTCGGGACGACGAGGCCGCGCAAGGTGGAGACCCAGCCGAGCGAGGAGACCAGCACGAAGCTGGGCACGAAGGTGACGGCCGCGGGGACCATCAGCGTCCCGAGGATCGCGTAGAACACCTGATTCGCGTAGCGGTAGGGGATGCGCGCCAGCCCGTAGCCGGCCAGGGACGCCAGCACCACCGTCGCGGCGGTCGTGACGACGGCGATCAGCGCGGAGTTGAGCAGTGAGCGGGCCATCGGCACCGCCGGGTCCTCGAACAGCTCCGTGACATTGGACCACCGCAGATGCGAGGGGAAGAAGGTCCAGTCCTGGGCGGTGATGTCCTGTTCGCTGGACAGGCCGTTGCGCACCAGCAGGTAGAAGGGGATCAGGAAGAGCAGTGCGAGCGCGACGAGGAGGACCACGCGCAGCGCGCGCCCGAGTCCGAGCAGAGCCTGTCCCATGTCAGTCCTCCTTCTTGCCGAGCCCGAACCAGCGGGCCTGGACGACCGTGACCACCGCGATGATCAGCGCGAGGATCACGGCGCCCGCGCTGCCGCGGCCCAGGTTCTGCCCCTGCCCGAGCGCCGTGTAGTAGAGGTAGACCAGCGGCGGGCGGGCGTACGGCGGGTAGCCGCGGGAGTCGCTGAGCAGGTTGAAGAACTCGTCGAACGCCTGGAACGCGTTGATGATCAGCAGCAGGGCCACGGCGACCGAGGTGGACCGCAGTTGCGGAAAGGTGATGTGCCGGAACACCTGCCAGCCGGGCCGCGCGCCGTCCACGGCCGCCGCCTCGTACAACTGGGCCGGGACGCGCTGGAGCCCGGCGAGGAACAGCACCATGTAGAACCCGGACTGGAGCCACAGGCGCACGGTCACGATCACCACCCAGTACCACGGGGGATCAGTGGTGGACAGCCACGCGATCTGGTCGGCGCCGAACCAGCCCAGCACGGTGTTCGCCAGGCCGAAACGGACCCCGTTGAAGATCGAGAGTTTCCAGATCAGCGCGGCCACCACGTAGGAACAGGCCGTCGGCAGGAAGAACACCGACCGGAAGAAGGCCTGCGCGAACCTCAGCCGGTTCACCATCAGCGCCAGGCTCAGCGACAGGACGTACGTGGCGGGCACGATGAACAGCGCGAACAACCCGAAGGTGCCCAGGCTCTCGACGAACGCACGGTCCTGGAGCATCGAGGTGTAGTTGCCCAGCCCCACGAAATCGTGCGGGGTCACCGTGTTGTGCGCGTCGAAGAAGCTCAGGTACAGGCTCCACAGCAGCGGCACGTACGTGAACAGCGCGAGCCCGGCGGCGAACGGGCCGACGAACACCCAGAACCACAGAGTGCGCCGTCTCACGACTTCCTCTGCACCCGCTGGAGTTCGCGCCCCGCCGCGCGGACGACGGCCCGCACCTCGGCGTCGGGGTTCGCTCCGTCCTTGATGATGCGGCTCAGCGCGTCCTGATAGGCGCTCTTGCTGGCCGGTGTCCACAGCAACGGCTCCGCGTAACCGTGCCCGGTGGCGAAGGACACGGCGTCCGCCGCCGCCCCCTCCCGCAGCTTGGCCGCCTTCTTCGCCAGGGACACGCGGGCCGGGATGTGGAAACCGTAGGACAGGGCGAAGTCCTCCTGGTAGTCGCCGCGGTCCACCCACAGCCACTTGATGTACGCCTTGGCCTCGTCCTGGTGCCGGGAGCGGGAGTTGACGGCCGCGCCGTACGCGCCGACGGGCACGGAGGGCTGGCCCGCCGAGCCGTCCCGGGGGAACGGCAGGACCCCGAAGTCCTCGCCCAGCGCCTTCTTGACCGCGGGCAGGGCCCACAGCCCGGACCACTGGATCGCGGTGAGCCCCTGGATGAACGCCTGCGGGTCCGACCAGTCGGTCGGCGCCCCCAGCAGCAGCGACTTGTCGGTGTACAACTGCCGCAGTTTGCCGAGCGTGCGCGCGGCGGCCGGATCGTCGAAGCCGACCTTGCCGTCCTCGGTGACCAGCCGCAGGCCCGCCGCGTACAGCGGTGTGCCGCCCAGGACCCCCGCCCCGCCGTCATTGCCCAGGAACAGCCCCTTGACCTTCTTGGTGGTCAGTCGTCCCGCCGCGTCGACGAGCGCGTCCAGGGTCTTCGGCGGCTCGACGCCCGCCTCGCTCAGCAGACTCTTGCGGTAGTAGAGCAACTGCATGTCGACGACCTGCGGGATACCCCAGACCTTGTCCTGGTACGTCCGCACCACGGCGGGGTTGAAGTCGTCCTTCACCCCGGCCATCAGGTCGGTGACGTCCACGATCTGGCCGCCCTGGATCTGGTCCAGCGTCGGACCGCCCTCGAAGACGTCAGGACCGGACGAGGTCAGCAGCGCCGCCGCCGTCTGCTCGTCGTAGGCGCCGGGCCGCCACTGGACCCTCACGTCCGCCTTGTCGTACGCGGCGGCGTACCGGCGCACGGCCTGCTCGACACCGGCCTCACCGTACTGGTGGTACCACTGCCGCAGGGTGACCCTGCCCGCCTTGCCGTCCTCCTCCCGGCCGCTGTTGCCACCGCACGCGGCGGCCAGCGTGCCGGTCAGCGCGAGACCGCCTCCAGTGGTCAGCAACTGCCTTCGGCTGAACGTCATCGCGCGTCTCCACTCGTCATCACTCGTTGGCCGAACAGCGTTCCCCCGGCTCAACGACCAACCATGCAGACCGATTACGACAGCGTTGTTACGGGAGCGTGGCGCAACTCTCAGTGGTGCTGAGGCCACAACCGGCCCCGTGGACAAGGCCGGTGCGTGGGGTGGCCGCGCTCGTCCGTGCGACTCGGCGGCACGGGGGAGTGCGTGTGCCGCCTACCGGGCCCGGCGCCCCGCGTCGGTGCCCTGCGCACGCACGCGGCGGCCCGAGGTGTGTCGCGCGGCGGCCTGTTCCAGGAAGTGGACAGCGCCTGGTGCGGTGCCCTGCGCTGCTGTACAACTTGCCCCCATGATCCACGCAACCTTGGTGCGCCGCTTGGTCGTTGACCTCTGCCGCCACTCGGCTTCGTGTTGTTGACCTACCGCGACTGAGGTGCCGTGGTCGTCCGGGGCGTGCCCGCCCCCGGCGGTCGCCGCCCTTCTCCGGATCTTTGCCCGCCCGCCCTTCGCGCGGGAACTGGTGTGTCCTTTCCGAGGCCCGTGGAGGCCCCTCCGTGTCCACAGCACCCGCTGTGCCCGAAAACCTGCGCGACGACGGCGACCACGCGGACGGCGAACCCCCCGGCGCCGTCCGCTCGGGCCGGCTCCGGCCTGCCGCGGTGGCCCGTCGCCTCGCGCTGCCCTTCGGTTCCCTCCTGCTCTTCCTCGTCGTCTGGCAGGCGGTCGCGGCCGGCGGGGCCTGGAGCGAGACCCTCGTCCCCCCGCCGGCCAAGGTGTGGGACGCGTTCGTCAACGTCTCCACGACCCACGACGGCGTACGCGGGTACAACGGCACCTACCTCGTGGAGCACCTGGGCATCAGCCTCCGGCGCATCGCGTTCGGCGCCGGCATCGGCATCGCGTCGGGGGTGGTCCTCGGCCTCGTCATGGGCACCATCGGCTGGGTGCGTTCCCTGTTCGAGCCGTGGGTCACCTTCCTGAGGACCCTGCCGCCACTCGCCTACTTCTCCCTCCTGATCGTGTGGCTGGGCATCAACGAGGAACCGAAGATCACGCTGCTGGCCGTGGCCGCCTTCCCGCCCGTGGTGGTGGCCACCACCACGGCCGTCGTCGCCGTACCCCGCCAGCTGCTGGAGGCCGCCCGCGCACTCGGCGCCTCGGGGCGGGACGTCATCAGGGATGTCGTCCTGCCCTCGGCCCTCCCGGAGATCTTCACCGGTGTGCGGCTGGCCGTGGGGGTGGCGTACTCCTCGCTCGTCGCCGCCGAACTGGTCAACGGCCTGCCGGGCATCGGCGGCATGGTCAAGGACGCCGCCAACTACAACAACACCCCGGTGGTGCTCGTCGGGATCGCCGCCATCGGCGTCTCCGGCCTGGTCATCGACGGGCTGCTGCTGTGGATCGAACGCACCGTCGTGCCCTGGCGCGGCCACGCCTGACCCCTTCACCGCCGCCGCACCGCCGCGGCGTACCGTCCCCTACCAGAAGAAACGGCTTCCCATGGCCTTCTCGGCGTCCAGAGCCCTCCCCAGCCGGCCCGCAGGCCGGCCGACCCGCCGCGCCCTGCTCGTCGCCGCCCTCGGCGCGGCCTCCGCCGCCGTCGCGGGCTGCTCCTCGGACGAGGGCGGGTCCTCCGGCACCTCGAAACGTCTGCGCATCGGCTACTTCGCCTTCCCCAGCGGCGACCTGCTGGTCAAGAACCAGAAGCTCCTGGAGAAAGCCCTGCCGGACCACAAGATCACCTGGATCAAGTTCGACTCGGGCAGCAGCGTCAACCAGGCCTTCATCGGGGGCTCCCTGGACATCGCGGCGCTCGGGTCGAGCCCGTTCGCCCGCGGCATCGCCGGTTCCTCGCCGATCCCCTACAAGGTCGCCTTCGTCCTCGACGTGGCAGGCGAGAACGAGGCCCTCGTGGCGCGCAAGGCCACCGGCATCACCGAGGTGGCCGGGCTCAAGGGGAAGACGGTCGCCACCCCCTTCGCCTCGACCTCGCACTACAGCCTGCTGGCCGCGCTGGAGGCGGCCGGACTGGGGCCCTCCGACGTCAAGCTGATCGACCTGCAGCCGCAGCCCATTCTCGCGGCGTGGCAGCGGGGCGACATCGACGCCGCCTACGTCTGGCTGCCGACCCTCGACGAACTGCGCGAGACCGGGACCCAGCTCGTGAGCAGCAAGGAGATCGGCGGCCGGGGCAAGCCGACCCTGGACCTGGCCGTGGTGTCCGACGCGCTGGCCGCCAAGGACCCCAAGACGATCGAGACATGGCGCCGCGTGGAGGCCGAGGGCCTGCGCCGGATCAAGTCCGATCCCGAGGGCTCGGCCAAGGCGATAGCGAACGAGCTCGGCATCAGCCTCGCGGACGCCAAGGCGCAACTGACCCAGGGGGTCTTCCTCAGCCCCGCGCAGGTCGCCTCGCCCGACTGGCTCGGCACCGAGGGCAAGCCGGGCAAGCTGGCCGCCTACCTGACCGACACCGGAGAGTTCCTCGCCGACCAGAAGCAGATCGACGCGGCGCCCTCACCAGAGGCCGTCCGCAAGGCGCTCTACCTGAAGGGGCTGCCCGATGGCGTCGAGTGAGGCAGGCCCCGGAGCGGCGGACGTGAGGGGGAAGGACGGGGCGGAGGGGGCAGAGCGCCCGGGGGCCGTACGGCTGGAGAACATCACCCACCGCTACGGACGCGGCGCCGAGGCCGTCACGGCAGTGGGGCCGGTCGACCTGGACGTGGCGCCCGGGGAGTTCGTCGTTCTCGTCGGCGCCTCGGGCTGCGGGAAGAGCACCCTGCTGCGGCTGATGGCCGGGTTCGAGCGGCCCACCCACGGCGCCGTGCGCGTGTCGGGCGCGGCGCCCCGGCCGGGTGAAGCCGCGGGTGTCGTCTTCCAGCAGCCCCGCCTCTTCCCGTGGCGCACGGTCGGCGGCAACATCGACCTGGCACTGCGCTACGCGGGGGTCGGCAGGGACCAGTGGCAGGGGCGTCGCGCCGAACTGCTGGAGCGCGTCGGCCTCGAAGGTACCGAGGGGCGACGGGTCTGGGAGATCTCCGGTGGCCAGCAGCAGCGGGTCGCCATCGCCCGCGCCCTGGCGGCCGAGAACCCGGTCTTCCTCCTGGACGAGCCGTTCGCCGCACTCGACGCGCTGACCCGTGAACGGCTCCAGGACGATGTGCGAAGGGTCACCGCACAGACCGGCCGCACGGCGGTGTTCGTCACGCACTCCGCGGACGAGGCCGTGTTCCTCGCCTCCCGTGTGGTGGTGCTCAGCAAGCGCCCGGGGACCGTCGTCCTGGACCTGCCCGTCCCCCTGCCACGCGGTGAGGTCGACGGCGAGGCCCTGCGCGCCTCCGCCGAGTTCGCCGAACTGCGTACGCGGATCTCCCACGAGGTCAAGGCCGCCGCGGCCTGACGCGCCGGCCGTCGTCGAAGGGCGCGCGCCCCACGGGCCCGGCCCGGACTGCCGAGCTACTTCGGCAGACCGGGCCGGCGCCGCGCTCGGAGTCCGGTCACTGCGCGGGGGTGGGACCACCGGGGCGGAACCGCTCCACCCCCACGATGTGCCGCACCTTGACCGGACGCACGATCACCGCGACGCGCTGCTCCCCCGGCATGATCCACTCGAACCGTTCGCTGCCCAGGTACTTCCTGGCCAGCCGGTCCATCCGGTCGTGCGCCTCCTGGCCCTCGACGAAGCGGACCACCTCGCCACTGATCTGCACCCGGTCGAAGGGATCGTCGGCGTCCGCGTGCGAGAGGTAGACCCGGGGGTCGTGGCGCAGGTTCTCCTCCTTCACCCGGCCCACCGAGGTGTTGAAGGTCAGCTCCCCCTCGCCCTCCAGGTCCACCCACATCGGGCTGACCTGCGGTGCGCCGTCGGGAAACACCGTCCCGACGTACCAGATGTGGGGGGCCCGCAACCGGGCTCGGACGGCTTCGTCGAAAATCGCGGTCATCTCCCCGACGCTACCAACCATGATCGAAAGGGCGCCACGCACCCGTCCCGGCCCACTTTTCCCCGCCGAAATGGTGCCGCGTGGAAACTGTTGCCGTCCACGAAGGGTAACGTCGCGCCAAGGGGGCAGAAGCTCCCCGAGCAACCCACGACGTGAAGGTGATGACGTGAGCGTTTTCCCGTCGACACAGACGTCTCCCGAACAGCAGGGCACGGCCGGCGCCGAGGGCGCTCGGCAGTCCGTTGGGGAGCTGCCCTGGATCGAGGACACCGGCAGGATCGCGCCGAAGGACGCGCGACAACTGTCGAGGCTCTTCCTGGACCGCTTGCAGGTTCTTGAAGAGGGCACGCGTGAGTACCAGTACGCCCGCAACACCCTGATCGAGATGAACCAGACGCTGGTCAGGTTCGCCGCGAACCGCTTCCGCAACCGCGGCAACGGCGACATGGAAGACCTCCTCCAGGTCGGCACCATCGGGCTGATCAAGGCCATCGACCGTTTCGACCTCTCCCGTGAGGTCGAGTTCACCTCTTTCGCCATCCCCTACATCGTCGGCGAGATCAAGCGCTTCTTCCGGGACACCACCTGGGCCGTCCATGTGCCGCGCCGCCTCCAGGAGCTGCGGGTGGACCTCGCGCGCGCCCAGGAGCGCCTGTCCACCACCCAGGGCCGCAAGCCCACGATCGCCGAACTCGCCCAGGACCTCAGCCTGAGCGAGGAGGAGATCATCGAAGGGCTCGTCGCCTCCAACGGCTACACGGCGGGCTCCCTGGACCTGCCCGTCGACGGCTCCGGCGAGGCCGACGGCTCCGGCCAGACGCTGGCCGACATCCGTGGCGACTGCGACCCCGAGATCGAACTCATCGAGAACCTCCACGCCCTGGCCCCGCTCCTGGAACAACTCGACGAGCGGGAACGGCGGATCATCGACATGCGTTTCGTGCGGGAGATGACCCAGGCGCAGATCGGAGCCGAACTCGGTGTCTCCCAGATGCACGTGTCCCGGCTTCTGAACCGGACCCTGACCACCCTGCGCGCGGGCCTGCTCACCGACAACTGAGACCACAGGCGTCCGGGCGGTGACCTCGGCCGGCTCACGAGACCGCGCCGGCCGAGGTCGCCGCCCGCAACGGTCCGCCGGGAACCTCCTCACGGAGGCGGCCGAGGGACCCACCGCGGCTTCGGCGCCCGCGCGTTCGCCCGACTCCTTCCCGCGCCCGTCGGCCCGCTACCGGAGAAGTGGTAGCGGGCCCTCGCCGCGGCGGCCACTGCTCCGGCCGTCGCGGGAAGAGGCGTCGCCCCGGGCCCGGGACCGGGTGCGTCAGCCGTGGCTCCGCGGACGCCGGCCTTCCACGGCCCGGGTACCGGTACCGGAAATCCGGAGCGCGGAAAAGCCCGCTCAGCGTCCCCGAGGGCGCGTTCCCTGGTCCTTGTTCCCTGTCCGTTCCGGACAGGGAACAAGGACCAGGCGTCTGTGCGGCCGCCGGGGGCCGGTTCCGGGCCGCTGGTGGGACGGGCGCGGTGCGGTCAGGGGGTGTGGTCGCGGACGCTGAGGGCGAGGTTGTTGGCGGCGGTGAAGAAAGGTCTGACGCGTGTGGTGGTGTCTCGCGACGGGTGCGGGAGGAGCGAGGCCGGACAGACGTCGGTTCTCTTCCGGTCCACGCCGTCCGCGGCGATGCGCCCGACGGGCACGGGCGTGGGCACGTGCCGCAGGTGCAGGGAGAGGTCCCACACGTCGTGTTCCGACACGTACCGCGACTGGGCCGGTTGGTAGGGGAGCTGGAACCGGATCGCGTCGGTGCCGATCACCTCGACCGGTACGTCGAAGAAGACATCGTCGGCAGTGGTGTCAGAGGCCCTCCGAGTCGCGCGGACGGTCGCGCCGTGCGGCGACGCGTCGGTCGTGGTGAAAAGGCGGGCGGTGACGGTGGCCCGGTGGTCGCCGACGCTGACCCGGGTGACCTCGGCGTGTGCGGTGCGCCGCCAGGTGCGGAGGGCCAGATAGCCGTCCGTGGTGGTGTAGGGGATCTGGTGGAAGAGGCCGTCCGGGCCGCAGGTGAGCGGAGTCTCCAGGAGCCGGGCCTGCTCGACGAGAGTGGCCCGCAGCCGCAGCCGGGTGTCGCCGTCACGCGGGGCGAGGTAGCAGTCCCATCGCCCTTCGGGCAGTCGCTCCGCGGCGTGGTCGAGAACGAGGACGAGATCGCGGGAGCCCTCAGCCGCGGCCGTGGCGGACACGGGCCGGCGCACGGTGCGCTGGTGCGGGTCCCTGCGCAGGCGGGCCACGAAATCCAGCGGGCCGGGCGACAGGAGGGCGGCGTCATGGAAGCGGACTTCGACAGCGCCTCCGAGCAGGGCACGGGCGGAGGCGCTGGGCCGGACGGCCGGTCCCCCCTCGCCGGTCTCGGCGGGGCGCGCCGTCGGCGGTGCGGGCGGGACAGTGACTTTCGCGGTGGACGCGCCGGGGCGCAGGAGGCCGCGCAGACGGCCGAACCGCTTCGGGCCGGGCCCGGCCTTCCGCCGACGGGAGGCGGCCTCCTGGAGTAGGTCCTGGTACTGCCGGGCGATGCCGTCCGGACTGTACCGGGCCGCCGTGACCTGAGCCGAGCTGCCGAGTTCGCGGCGCAGTCCGTCGTCCTCCATCAGGGTGCGGAGCGCGGAGGCGTACGCGGAGACGTCGTCGCCGGTGCTGGGGCTGAGAGGGACCAGCAGGCCGTTCCGGTGGTGGCTGATGATCTCCGCGGGCCCGTGCGGGCAGTCGGTGGCGACGACCGGGACACCGCAGTGCATGGCCTCCACGATGGTCATACCGAAGGACTCCATGTCCGAGGAGACGGCGGCGACGGCGCCCTTGGCCCACTCGGTCTCGATCGGCGAGACGGCGCCCATCAGGCGGACCGTGTCGTAGAGCCCCAGCTCCTCGATGAGCGCGCGCAGGCGGGGCTTGTCCGGGCCGCGTCCGTAGAGGCGCAGTGACCAGTCCGGACAGCTCGGGGAGACTTCGGCGAAGGCCCGGATCAGACGGTCGTAGCGCTTGACGGGCACCAGACGGCCCGCGGCGACGACGGTGCGGGAGTTCAGCGTGGCCGTCCGCACGGCGGGTGCGGGTACGGCGTTGGGGATGCAGCGGATCGTGGTCGGGGCGTCGGGCAACGCCTCGCGATAGTGAGCGGCGTCGGCCTCCGACACGGTGACGAACGCGTCGAGCCGCCGGATGGCGGCGTTCTGATCCGCGCTCAGCTGCTCGCTGTGCGCCGCCAGGGACAGGTGCTCCTGCCCGACGCGCAGATAGCGGGAGCTGCCGTAGCGGGCCAGATATCCGTTGAGGATCGGGCGGGTGGCGATCACCGCGTCGGCGTCCGTCGCCGCCAGACAGGCCGCGACGCGCTCATCGTGCAACGCCGTGTAGCGCAGCCGCCCGAGGTCCACACCCACGTCGGGAAACATGGTGTTGGGCCGCTGCGCCGAAGCGTGGTCACCGTCGTAGGTGGGGGAGTCCTCGCGCATGTCGATGAGCGGCGTGAGCCGCACCCGCTGGTCGAACGCCAGCTGGGGTGCGTCGGCGACCTGATGGACGCTCACCACCTCGACCTCGTGCCGGTCCGCGAGTGCGCCGGACAGATTCACCGCGGACCGGATGGTGCCCCCGATTCCGTACGCGTTGTGAATCAGAAAGACGATCCTCATGAACCTGCCTCCATAGAGAGCGTCCGGCGCTCAGGTCGGGTTCCGGACCCATGAGGCCGCCCGTCACGCGTCTGCGATGACGAGCCGCGCGTCACGGACGCGTTCCCGGTGGTGAGCGGGGAAGGTGCCGCATGTCATTCAGCCAGTTCCGAGTGCGAGTCGCCGGCGTGTCGCGACGTCGCCACGCACAGGTCAGACGTGCGAACAGGGTAGGAGTTGCGCGGAGCGGCAGGGGGGACGGGTTTCACGAGTGAGCCAAGTGAACGACCGCACGCCATTTCCGCCGGAGGCGTCCGCCCCGACGGCTACCCCGATCACTCGAAGGGCCGCCGTGTCGCCGACGTCAAGTCCTATGACCGGATCATCGCCGGGGTGGAGGTGGACCACTCGGCGCCGTTCCGGCCGGCCGGCTCCCGCGCCGGAGGGGGAGCCCGGCAACGGCACGCTTCCGGCCGTGGCGGCGGTACACCGTGGCCACCATGCGCCGTACGGGCCACGCCCTCGTGGACTCGGCGGGCATGGCGCGGGCGAACGCCTGGCCCCGCGGGACAGGTCCCCCTCCGTGGGGGCGGCGAACGACGGCCCGCGCGCCGGCCGCGCCCTGCGGTCCCGCGTGGCGCGGGACCGCAGGGCGTCCGCCGTCCTACTTGACGACCCGGAACGTGTCCTCGGAGTCGTTGCGGGCCGCCACCTGGCCCGGCAGCAGGTTCTTCACCGTGTTGCCGGAGAAGGCCCCGGTGCCGCTGACCCCCGGGGCGATCCAGATGCCCTGGTTCGCCGGGCCGTCGACGGTGTTGTTCCTGAGGGTCACCTCGATGTTCTTCTTGTCGACGTACAGGCCCGCGCGCAGCGCGCCGCGCAGGACGTTGTCGGTCAGGGTGACATGGGTGTACGCGTTCGGGTACAGCGACGTGGGCTTCGGGGAGCCGATCCGTACACCGTGCCGCACGCCGTTCCAGCCGCCGCCGCCCAGCAGGACGTTGCCGCTGACCGTGGCGGACTCCAGCGGGAATCCGGTGTCGCCGAACACACCGATGTCCATGGCGCTGTCCGAGGACACGCTCTGCACCAGATTGTCGCGGAACTCGATGTCCCGGCCACCGGCGATCCGCAGACCGTTGGCCCACCACGGGGCGACGGCGGTGTTGTTCAGCACCCTGGCGCGGTTCAGCTGTGCGTTCCTGCCCTCGGTACCCGAGTCGGAGTAGACGGCGAAGGAGTCGTCGCCCGTACCGCGGGCGAAGTTGTTCTGGACGGTGATGTCGTCGCCCCGCTTGTCCGGGCTCGGCGTGTCGCTGTTGTTGACGTTGTAGCCGTCGCCGTACGTGTCCGCGGTCCGGCTGTCGCGGATGGTGCCGCCCGTGCCGGACAGCCAGTTGGCGTCGGTGTGCCGCGTCCACAGCCGCTCGACCTGCCAGCCCTTGGCGCCACTGGCGTTGATGCCGTAGTCCGAGCCACCCGGGCCGCGGACGTCGCGCCAGAGCGCGTTGGCGTCGATCTGCAGATCGCTGAGCCTGGTCCCCGAGCCGACCAGGATCTGTGTGCGCTGTCGGGCCGGGAGCGGCGGCCTGCGGTAGATCGTGGTGTGCCACATGCCCGCGCCGCGCACCGTCACGCCGGTGAAGTCCAGTGGCGCGGCTCCGTCGAAGCTGTTGGTGAGGTACTTGCCCGGCGGGATCCACACCGGCCTGCCCTGTCGGCGCGCGGCGTCGACGGTCTTCTGTATGGCGACGGTGGAGTCCTTCCCGAACTCCGGGTCCGCGCCGTGGTCGAGAACCGAGAGCGAGTTCTCCGGACGGGTCCGCGCCGGACCGACGTTCTCCAGGTCGACGGAGTCGATGTCGTAGACGGCGGCCTTGTTGGCGGCGTCCTTGCGCAACGTGACGGTGCTGTTCGCCGCGACGGCCGCGCCCTTCACCCAGACCGGGAACTCGTTGTAGAAGCGGTACGCCTTCCCGCCCGCGTGCGGGTCGTCGGGGTTGGTGGAGGCGCCGCGGTAGTTCCACGCCTGCTTCGAGCTGAGCGTGATCGCCTGGCGGTAGACGCCGTCGACGTAGAGGTTCAGCGTCTCCGTGAGACCGCCGCCGTCCGGCGCGTCGGGGATCGAGGCGCGCACCACGAGGGTGTTGGCCTTCTTGCCGGAACTGTTGGGGAGCGTCACGGACTCACCGGTCCGATCCAGCTCGGCGAGGGAGTAGCCGGAGGCCTCGGTCTCCAGGGTGGCCTTCGTCGGCGCCGGGTCGCCCGGGGTGAGGGAGCGCAGTGCGGCGCCGCCGCCGAGCCTGCCGGTCTCGGCCTCCACCGTCACGAAGGGCGTCCTGGCACCCGCCGGGGACGCCGGCGCGGTGTCCGAGCCCGCGGGCTCGGCGTGGCCCGCGGCCTCGGGGATCACGGTCAGGACGCCGGCGCCGAGTAAGGCGGTGCCGAGAAACCGGACGGAGAGCCGTCGGGTCCTGCGATGCATGGGGGCACCTCTCTGAGGGTGGGGTGGGTGACTTGGCATGTAAATCCATCCGATGGTCTTAGTCAATGCGTTCAGCGGACCTCAACTCACCATTGTCCACGGGAGTTGGGCTGCGGCCGGACGCCGCAGGGCCGTGCCGGGTGTCGGGCCGGGGTGTGGGGCCGTGGGTCTCGGCGGTGGGCCGGTGCGGCGCCCGGTGGAGTGCGGCGCAGGTGTCAGTGGTGGTCGGATATGTGCCCGACTCTGCCCTGAGCTGCTGGTATACCTCGGCCTCCGTCGCGTCCGGGCCCGGACGCACCGCTGTGACGTGGGAGGAGTCGTCCGTCGCGCGGGCAGGGAGGGTCGGTTGTCGCCCGGGGCCGAGGCGGCCGTGACCGCCGTGTTGCCCTCGGTCGGGCCCGGCCTCGTCCCGGTACGGCGGCAGGCGGTACGTGTTCCCGGTTCATACAACGTATTGACAAAAGGCGGTGACGGTTCCTACGTTCGCAAGGTCACAGCCCGGACCTGTCCGGCCATCGCAACACCTGCCGCGGACACACCGGTTGGGCAGGCCACGCCACCCCGAACGCCGCGTTCGCGCGGCGCCGATGGGAGAGTGCCATCCTCATGACCACCGCGATCCGGCGGCTGCCAGGACCTGTGCCGGCTCCTCCGCCCGTCCGCCCCGGCCCGGTGGACCGCTCCTCGTCCTCGCCACCACGGCGCCCGGCGAGAGCGGCAGTCGCTCCCGGCTCCCCCCACACCGACCCGGCGGGTGGCTTCGCGACGTGAGCGAGCACGGCGCTCGCGGCAGGAGCGCGCACGGTCCCCGCCGCAAGCACGCGTCTGGCGCCCCGGTCCACCCGCCGGGGCCGGTGTCCGAGGTGACCGGGGCCTCCTCCCGGCCGCACGGCAGGCCGGCGGCGAACCGAGGCCCGCGCGCCGGAAGGGCGAACCACGGCCCGCGCGCCGCACGTGCCCTCCCGGGGGGAACCGGCGCCCAGGCGACCGGCGTTCGGGAGTACGCCGACGGTGTCGGCGCCACCCCGCCGACCCGCCTCACGAACGCCGGCGTACGCGCCGTACGGCCACCGGGAACCCAGACGCACCGCGCGGGCGCTCCGCCGGCCGCGCTCGGACCGGACGGCCCCGGCCACGGGGCCGGGACGCACCGGAGCGGCGCCCGGAAGACCCCGTCGGCCTCGGCGGGCCACCCGCGGGCGGCCCGCGACACCGGCCGGTTCGGCCCGGCCGGGGCCGTGCCCGCAGGGCGCCGGCACCACACCCCTGACGAGCGCGCCACCCCCGTGCCCGACACCGTGCGCGGGCTCGGGGACGCCGCCGGACGGGGCCGGTCCCTCAGTGCCGTCCGTAGCGGTGAGCGGCCCGTCCCGGCCCTTCGCTGATCCGCACCTCCCACAGGAGACAACTCATGCACGACGACCGTCATCTGGTCGAAGCCCGCCTCGAACGTGTCCTGCGGGAACGCATCCGGCCCGCTCTCCACCCCGTCACCACACCCTTGGCGGTGGAGATCTGGTCCACCACCGGCGAGCCCGTCCCCGTGGCCGAGGGGCTGCTCGCGCCGACCCGTCCCATCGCCGCTG
The DNA here is from genome assembly GCF_042869355.1 of Streptomyces sp. NPDC007088. NCBI lineage: Bacteria > Bacillati > Actinomycetota > Actinomycetes > Kitasatosporales > Streptomycetaceae > Streptomyces > Streptomyces sp. NPDC007088. The sequence goes on along the minus strand of NZ_JBIAFO010000024.1, from coordinate 62,060 downwards.
GGACCCCCTGGGGCACCCCGTGGGGGACGAGCTGGTTCAAGGTCACCGGCACGGTGCCCGAGGAATGGGCGGGCCGCACCGTCGAGGCCGTACTCGACCTCGGCTTCACCCCGCGCCACCCCGGCTTCCAGTGCGAGGGCCTCGTCCACGAGCCCGACGGCACCCCGGTCAAGGGGCTGCACCCACGCAACAACCACCTGCGCGTCGGCGCCCCCGTCGCGGGCGGCGAGCGGGTCCACTGGCGTATCGAGGCCGCCTCCAACCCCGATCTCGAAGCGGGCGGAGTGCCGTTCCGGCCGACACGGATGGGCGACCGGGAGACCGCGGGCGAGGCGCCGCAGTACGTGCTCGGCGAACTGCGCCTGGCCGTCTTCGACGAGACGGTGTGGGGCCTGATCATGGACCTGGAGGTGCTCGGCGAACTGATGGCGGAACTGCCCGTCGACACCGCCCGCCGCTGGGAGATCCTGCGCGCGGTCGGACGGGCACTGGACGCCGTCGACCTCCAGGAGGTGAACGGCACCGCCCAGGCCGCGCGGGACGAACTGGCCGACGTGCTCGCCGCCCCCGCCACCCGGGCCGCGCACCGCGTCAGCGCCGTCGGCCACGCCCACATCGACTCCGCGTGGCTGTGGCCGCTGCGCGAGACGGTCCGCAAGGTCGCCCGTACCGCGTCGAACATGACCCGGCTCCTTGAGGAGCAGCCCGGCTTCGTCTTCGCGATGTCACAGGCCCAGCAGTTCGCGTGGATCAAGGAACACCGGCCCGAGGTGTACGCCAAGGTCAAGGAAGCGGTCGCCGGGGGCCGGTTCGTGCCGGTCGGCGGCATGTGGGTCGAGTCCGACACCAACATGCCGGGCTCGGAGGCGATGGCCCGGCAGTTCGTGCACGGAAAACGCTTCTTCCTCGACGAGTTCGGCATCGACAACACCGAGGCCTGGCTGCCGGACACCTTCGGCTTCGCCGCCGGCCTGCCGCAGATCATCAAGGCGGCCGGCGCCACCCGGCTGCTCACCCAGAAGATCTCCTGGAGCAAAACCAACTCCTTCCCCCACCACACCTTCCACTGGGAGGGCATCGACGGCACACGGATCTTCACACACTTCCCGCCGGTCGACTCCTACAACTGCGAGATGACGGGCGCCCAACTCGCCCACGCGGCACGCAACTTCAAGGAAAAGGGCGTCGCCTCCCACTCACTGGCACCCGTCGGCTACGGCGACGGCGGTGGAGGCACCACGCGCGAGATGGTCGAGAAGGCGGCGCGGCTGCGCAGCCTGGAGGGCGCGCCCACGGTCCGGTGGGAGGCGCCCGCCGACTTCTTCGCCAAGGCCGAGGCCGAATACCCCGAGCCGCCGGTGTGGACCGGTGAGCTCTACCTGGAGCTGCACCGCGCCACGCTCACGAGCCAGGCACAGACGAAGAAGGGCAACCGCCGCAGCGAGTCGCTGCTGACGGAGGCCGAACTGTGGGCCGCCACCGCCGCGACACGCACCGGCTTCGCGTACCCCTACGAGCAACTCGACCGGATCTGGAAGACGGTGCTCCTGCACCAGTTCCACGACATCCTGCCCGGCTCCTCCATCGCCTGGGTGCACCGCGAGGCGCGGGAGACGTACGCGCGGCTGGCCGGGGAGCTGAACGCGCTCATCGACGCGGCGCAGCGTGCCCTCGCCGGCGAGGGCAGGCGGGAGCTGGTCTTCAACTCGGCCCCGCACACCCGTCGCGGGGTGCCGGCCGGCGGCGCCTCGGCCGCCGAGGGCTCCCTTTCCGGCGGGGCGGCCCCCCTCCCGCGCGACGGCGGCGGCTACGTCCTCGACAACGGCCTGCTCCGGGTCGAGATCGACGGACGCGGCCTGGTGGTCTCCGCCTACGACCGGACCGCCGGCCGGGAGGCGATCGCGCCCGGACAGCCGGCGAACCTGTTGCAGCTCCACCCCGACTTCCCCAACCAGTGGGACGCCTGGGACGTCGACGCCTTCTACCGCGACACCGGCAGCGACCTCACCGAGGTGACCGCGCTGGGCGTCGAGGGCACCTCGGTGCGGATCGTGCGGTCCTTCGGCGACTCCCGGGTCACCCAGACGCTGTCCGTACCGAACGACGCGGGGCGCCTCGACATCGGGACCGAGGTGGACTGGCACGAACGCGAGAAGTTCCTGAAGCTGGCCTTCCCGCTGGATGTGAAGGCCGACCGGTACGCGTCCGAGACGCAGTTCGGGCACGTCTACCGGCCCACCCACCAGAACACGAGCTGGGAGTGGGCCAAGTTCGAGGCGTGCAACCACCGCTTCGTGCACCTCGACGAGCCGGGCTGGGGCGTCGCGATCGTCAATGACGCCACGTACGGCCACGACGTCACCCGCGCGGTACGGACCGGCGCGGACGCGGGCACCACGACGACGGTACGGGCCTCGCTGCTGCGCGCCCCCCGCTATCCGGACCCGGAGACGGACCAGGGCGTCCACCGCTTCCACCACGCGCTGGTGCCGGGCGCCACGATCGGCGACGCGGTCCGCGAGGGCCACCGGGCCAACCTGCCGGAGCGCCGGGTCAGCGGCGCCGCCGCCGAGGTGGCGCCGCTGGTGTCCGTGGACGAGGACGCCGTCGTGGTGAGCGCCGTGAAACTCGCCGACGACCGCAGCGGCGACCTGATCGTCCGCCTCTACGAGGCCCACGGCGGACGCGCCCGCGCCACCGTCCGCGTCGACGGCTACGCCGCCGACCGCGCGGTGGCCACGGACCTCCTGGAGCGCCCGTCGGCCGGCGCCGGGTGCCTGGCGCCGGCCGACGGAGGCTTCGCCCTCACCCTGCGCCCCTTCCAGATGGTCACGGTGCGCCTGCCGCGCCACTGACCACCGACCCACCGGCACGGCCGTACCGCACGGAGGGAGGAACCACTCGATGAGCGGGGGCACGGTGTCGTCGGCGGCCGGCGCCGACACCGGCCGCGCGGCGCCGCCCCGCCCCCCGTACGCGACGGTCGAGAAGACGCGTCCGCCCGACGCGCGGCGCGTCCGCGTCGATACGCCCCGCCGCCGCCCCGAGGCCGGCCTGAGCGGGCCCGCCCCCCGGGGGGACATCCACCGCAGACCGTAGTGACCCCGCTGGACGTCAGCGCCGTCTTTCGACGAGGAAAGGGCTTCACCCATGACCACACTCGAACAACCGGCCGCCCCGCCGGCCGAGGAGGGCGGCGGGGCGGACAAGAACCCGCCGCGGCGCACACGCCGGGCGGGCCGGCGCGATATGACCCTGTTCTGGTTCCTCGTCCCGGGGCTCGTCGTACTGCTGCTGTTCCACTACCTCCCGCTGCTCGGCAACGTCATGGCGTTCCAGGACTACCAGCCGTACGTCGGGATCACGCACAGCCCGTGGGTGGGCCTCGACAACTTCGACGTCCTCTTCAACGGGGACGACCAGTTCCTGCGCGCACTCGTCAACACGCTGCAACTGACGGTGATCCAGGTCGTGTTCGTCTTCCCTGCGCCCATCCTCCTCGCGCTCGCGCTGAACAGCCTGGTCGGCGAGCGCGTGAAGAGGTGGGTGCAGAACGTGCTGTACCTGCCGCACTTCCTCTCCTGGGTCGTCGTCGTCGCCCTCTTCCAGCAGATGCTGGGCAACGCGGGCATGCTCAACCTGTTCCTCCAGGCCCACGACATGGGCACCTGGAACATCATCGGCAACCCCGAACTGTTCAAGACGCTGCTCACCTCCCAGGTCATCTGGAAGGACACCGGCTGGGGCACGATCCTCTTCCTGGCCGCCCTCTCCCGCGTCGACAACAACCTCTACGAGGCGTCCGCCATGGACGGCGCCAGCCGCCTGCGGCAGACCTGGCACGTCACCCTGCCCGCCCTGCGCGGCCTGGTGGTCCTGCTGCTCATCCTGCGCCTCGGAGACGCCCTGTCCGTCGGCTTCGAACAGATCCTGCTCCAGCAGAACGGCATCGGCCTGGAGAACAGCGAAGTGCTGGACACGTACGTCTACAACCACGGCCTGGTCGGCGGGGACTGGGGCGTGAGCGCCGCGGTCGGACTGGTCAAGGGCCTCATCGGCGTCGTGCTCGTCCTGGGCGCCAACAAGATCGCACACCTCTTCGGTGAGGAAGGTGTCTACAAGTCATGACCACGCTGTCGCCCAGCCACCCCGTACGCCGCAGGCCGCGCGGGGCCCCCAGCGCCATCCCCGGGGAGACCCCCGGCTCGCCCCCCTGGCGCGCCCTGAAGTCGCTGATCCTGCTGGCCTGCGTGGTCCTGGTCCTCCTGCCCTTCCTCGCGATCGTCTCGACCTCGGTCGCCGACACGGCGCAGGTCACCAGGACCGGCGGCTACGTCCTGTGGCCCGACCACCCGGGCCTCGGCGCCTACACGGCACTGCTCTCGGGCGGCCTCGTGTCCAAGGCCATGGTGGTCAGCGTCGGGGTCACCGTCGTCGGCACCTCCCTGTCCCTGCTCAGTTCCGTCTCGCTGGCCTACGGGCTCAGCCGGCCCGGCTCCTTCGGGCACAAGCCCGTACTGATGCTGCTGCTGATGTCGATGCTGTTCGTGCCGGGCGTCATCCCCAGCTACCTGATGGTCAAGCAGCTCGGCCTGATCAACAGTTACTGGTCGCTGATCCTGCCGAGCATGCTCAACGCGTTCAACGTGATCGTGCTGCGCTCCTTCTTCATGGGCATCCCCAAGGAGCTCATCGACTCGGCACGCATCGACGGCGCCTCGGAGCTGAGGATCCTCACCCGCATCGTGCTGCCGCTGTCCAAGGCGTCGGTCGCGGTCGTCGGCCTGTTCTACGCGGTGACGTACTGGAACGCGTTCTTCAACGCCCTGCTGTACATCAATGACGCCGCCAAGTGGCCCCTACAGATGGTGTTGCGCACCTACGTCGTCAACAACGCCGCCCTGAGCGGCGGCCAGGTCGACGTCGCGGCCGGCACGCCGCTGCCGCCGACCCAGTCGTTGCAGGCGGCGATCCTCGTACTGTCCGTCGTGCCGATCGTGATCGTCTACCCCTTCCTGCAGCGGCACATGAACAAGGGCGTGATGGTCGGAGCGGTGAAGGGATGACTGTGATGAAGCCTTCGATGAGCCGCCGCGGCTTCCTCGCCTCGGCCGCCGGTGCCACCGCCGGCCTGGCCCTGGCCGGCTGCGGCGACTACCAGCCGGTCTCGGCCAGGGCGGCCAACGCCGCCGCCCCGCTGCCCCAGTACATCCCGTACAAGGGGGTGCCGACGTCGATGCCCGCCACCGCGAGCGGCGTCTCCGCCGGCTACCGGCACTATCCGTCGCACCCGGTCGAGGCGCTGCCCGACGGCCCGCCCGCCAAGGGACCCGCCATCAAGATCATGACGCTGATCTTCAACCCGGTGCCACCACCGGTGGGCAAGAACGTCATGTGGCAGGCGCTCAACCGGTCCGTCGGCTGTGATCTCGAATTCGAGATCACGCCGGTCGCCGACTACCCGGACAAGTTCGCCGTGACCCTCGCGGGCGGCGATCTGCCCGACGCGATGCTCATGCTGCCGCCGAGCAACAACTCCGCGGCCACCCCCGGCATGCTGGACGCCCTCTTCGAGGACCTCACCCCGCACCTGTCGGGTGACAACGTCCGCGACTACCCCTACCTCGCCACCATCCCCTCCGCCTCGTGGGCGCCCTGCGTGCTCAACGGCGGGATCTACGGAATCCCGATGCCCCGCCCGGTCTCCGGCGGACCGGTCTTCACCCGGCTCGACCTGATCAACCAGCGGCACCTGGACCCGAGGCCGAGGAGCGGGGCGGAATTCCTCCAGTTGTGCAAGGACGTCACGGACCGCAGGCGCAACCAGTACGCGATGGGCGACCCGATCACCGCGTTCGACACGGTCATGCAGATGCTGCACGGCCCCAACCGGTGGCGCGAGGACCGGGGCAGGTTCATCTGGTGGTTCGAGACCGAGGAGTGCAAGCAGGCCCTGGACACGGTCCGCCGGATGACGAAGGACGGGGTGATGCACCCGGACGCCTACAGCGTCACCGGCAAGGTCAAGGACTGGTTCGGCAACGGGCAGATCGTCATCAATCCCGACGGCGCGGCCGCGTGGAACGACTACTACACCACCTACGGCGCGGCCACGAAGGGATTCGACCTCGGCTACCTGCTCCCACCGGGCTGGGACGGCGGCGAGGGCGTGCAGTGGCAGGGCCAGTCCTACTACGGCGTCCTCATCGTCAAGAAGGCGCCCAAGGCGCGGATCAAACAGATCCTGCGCGCGATGAACGCCCTCGCCTCCCCCTTCGGCACGGACGGCTACCTGCTGCGCAAGTACGGCGTCCGGGGCCCGGACCACACCGTCAAGGGCACCGACCCGATCCTCACCCCCAAGGGCACGGCCGAGGTCACGCTGCCGACGATCTTCGCCACGGACGCCCCCTTCACGCTGTACTACCCGCGCAAACCGGAGATCGTCCACACGCAGTACGCCTTCCAGTCCGAGGCCAACAAAGTGCTGCTCCCCGACCCGACCGAGGCCCTGTACTCGCCGACCAACGCCAAGATGTCCGCGCTGCTGCAGAAAACCCTGGACGACACCCGCAAGGGCATCATGCAGGGCCGCGTCCCCCTGAAGGAGTGGGACGACGCGATGCGCGACTGGCGCGGGAAAGCCGGCGACAAGATCCGGTCCGAGTACGAACAGGCATGGGAGATCCGCCACTGATGCCCCGCACCCCCGCCCAGTCCCGCGCCCACTGGGAGCGCACCGCCGACCGCATGCTGCTCGCCGTACGCCCCCACGCCACCGAGGACCACGGACTCATCCACCTGCCCGGTGTGCCGAGCCACAACGGCGCGCACAGCGACGGCCTGGAGGGCTTCGCCCGCACGTTCCTGCTGGCCGGCTTCCGGCTGGCGGGGGCCGCGGGCGCCGACCCCCACGACCTCGCCGGGTGGTACGCCGCCGGCCTGGCCGCCGGCACCGACCCGAAGAACCCGCGACGCTGGCCGACCTTCGCCGAGTGCAACCAGGCCAAGGTGGAGGCCGCCTCGATCGCCCTCGCGCTGCACGAGACCCGGCCGTGGATCTGGGACCGGCTCTCCGCACGCGTCCGGCAACGGGTGCTGGACTGGCTGGCCCCCATGGTCGGCAACCTCATGCCCGGCAACAACTGGATCTGGTTCCAGGCGGTCACCGAGGCGTTCGCCCGCACCGCCGGAGGCGAGTGGCTGCAACAGGACCTCGACCGCACCATCGCCCTCACCGACGGCTGGTACGCGGGCGAGGGCTGGTACTCCGACGGCCTCACCGGCGCCGGGCACCGCAACTTCGACCACTACAACGGCTGGGCGATGCACCTGTACCCGCTGTGGTTCTGCCGCATTCTCGGCGACGCGGCACCCGACGGACTGCTCGACCGCTACCGGCGAAGGCTGCACCGCTTCCTGCGGGACCAGCGGCTGCTGATCGGCGGCAACGGCTCGCCGCTGATCCAGGGCCGCTCGCTCACCTACCGGCACGCCGCGCTCGCCCCGATATGGACCGGCGCGCTCTTCGACGCCACCCCCCTCCCGCCGGGGGAGACCCGGGCGATCGCCACCCGCGTGCTCGACCACTTCACCGGGCACGGAGCGGTCGACACGGAGGGACTGCTCACCCTCGGCTGGCACCGGCCCTTCCGCGGCGTCCTCCAGGGCTACTCCGGACCCGCCTCCCCGTACTGGGCCGCCAAGGGCTTCATCGGCCTCGTCCTGCCGCCCGGACATCCCGTGTGGACCGAGGAGGAAACCCCGCTCGCCGTCGAACAGGGCGACTTCCACGCCACGTTGACCTCGCCGGGCTGGCTCGTCTCCGGCACGGCGTCGGACGGGGTCGTACGCGTCGTCCACCACGGCGGCGACCACAGCGACCCGGCCCGTCCGCACGCCGACGACCCCGGTTACGCGCGCTTCGCCTACTCCACGCACACCGCGCCGGAGACACCCGGCGACCCCACCCTCCCGGGAGGCAGCGCGGGCGCCGACCCGCTCGACAACGCCGTCGTACTGCTCGACGCGGCCGGACGCGCCTCGCACCGGCGCCCGGCCACGAGGATCTCACTCAACGGCGCCACAGCCGTCTCGCGCTCGCGCGCGCACTGGCCGCGGGACGCCACCTGGGACGTCTTCGGCGGCCCGGACACGGCGTACGCCCTCGGGCCCTGGATCACCGTCGGCTCCGCGCTGCGCGGCTCGGTCGAGGTCCGGGCCGTACGCGTCGACGGCGACCCCGGACCCGGCCACGTCCTGCGCGTCGGCGGCTGGGCGCTGGCCGTCGACCGTGCGCCGGCCGACACCCGCACCGCCCGGGTCGAGGGCGCAGACGGTCTCCTCTCCTCCGTCGTCGGGGTGCGGGGGCTCCCGAACGCCTCCGTGGTGCCCGCAACCGACAGCAACGCCCTCGGCCCCGCCTCCGGCACGCCCGTCGTGGAGACCGAAGGCCCCGTCGCCCACGCGACCTTGCACATCGCGCTGGTCCACCTCGGCGCCACCGCCCCCGCCGCCCCGCCCTCCGTCACCACCCGCGCCCGGGGCACCACTCTGCTCGCCGACGTGACCTGGCCGGACGGCACGGTCGACACCCTCCGGCTGCCCGCCCCCGACCCGGCCGCGTACACCCCCTGGAAGGACCCCGCCCGTGCATGACGACCGCCGGATCATCGAGGACCGGATCCGTAAACTGCTCGACCGGGTCGTCCGCCCCGCCCTCTACAGCGCCGCGGTCCCCTTCGACCTCAGCGCCTGGTACGTCGAGGGCGAACCGGTCCCCGTGGCCGCCGCCCTCGCCGCCGACTACCAGCCCTTCACCCACGGCGCCACCTGGGGCGGCCCCTGGGCGACGACCTGGCTGCGGGCGAAGGCGAAGATCCCCGACACCTGGCAGGGCCGGCGCGTCGAGGCCGTCTTCGACCTGGGCTTCGACCTCACCAAGGGCCCCGGCGGCCAGGCGGAGGGACTGGTCCACGACGCGCGGGGCGTACCGCTCCAGGGCCTCCACCCGTACCACCGCAGCGTGCTGCTGGCCCAGTCCGCGACCGGCGGCGCCGAGATCGACCTGCTCGTCGAACTGGCCGCCAACCCGCCCATCGTCGGCAGCGCCGGCCTGCACACCCACCACGGCTCGCCGCACACCGCGGGAACCGGCCACCTCTACGCCCTCAGGCAGGCCGAGATCGCGGTGCGCGAGAACGACGTGTGGCACCTCGTCCACGACCTTGAGGTCCTCGACGAGCTGATGCGGGAACTGCCGCTCGGCTCCACCCGGCGCCACGAGATCCTGCACGCCCTGCGCCGCGCCGCGGACGCCGTCGACCCGGCCGACGTCGCGGGCAGCGCGGCCGCCGCCCGCGACCGTCTGGCCGACATGCTCGCCCGGCCCGCGCACGCCTCCGCGCACACCCTCGCCGCCGTCGGCCACGCCCACATCGACTCGGCCTGGCTGTGGCCCGTGCGCGAGACGGTACGCAAGTGCGCGCGCACCTTCACCAACATGACCACCCTGGCCGAGGAGTACCCGGAGCTGGTCTTCGCCTGCTCCTCCGCCCAGCAGTACGCGTGGATGAAGGAACAGCGGCCCGAGATCTTCGCCCGTATCCGGGAGGCGGTCGAGAAGGGCACCTGGGCACCGGTCGGCGGCATGTGGGTCGAGGCCGACGGCAACCTCCCCGGCGGGGAGGCCCTGGCCCGTCAACTCGTCTACGGGCGCCGCTTCTTCGCCGAGGAGTTCGGCATCCAGCAGAAGGGCGTGTGGCTGCCCGACTCCTTCGGCTACACCGCCGCCTATCCGCAGCTCGCCCGGCTGGCCGGGGCGGAGTGGTTCCTCACCCAGAAACTCTCCTGGAACGAGACCAACCAGCTGCCGCACCACACCTTCCACTGGGAAGGCATCGACGGCACCCGCGTCTTCACCCACTTCCCGCCCGTCGACAGCTACAACGCCTCGCTCACCGCCGCCGAACTCGCGCACGCCGAGCGCAACTTCAGGGACAAGGGCGTGGCCACCCGCTCCCTCGTGCCCTTCGGGTACGGCGACGGCGGGGGCGGCCCCAGCCGCACCATGCTGGAGAAGGCCCGCCGGCTGCGCGACCTGGAGGGCTCACCGAAGGTCCTCGTGGAGGACCCCGACACGTTCTTCGCGAAAGCCCGCGCCGAGCGCTCCGAACTCCCGGTGTGGCGCGGCGAGCTGTACCTGGAGAACCACCGCGGTACCTACACCAGCCAGGCCCGCACCAAGCGCGGCAACCGCCGCAGCGAGGCCCTGCTGCGCGAGGCCGAGCTGTGGGCCGCCACCGCCGCGGTGCGGGCCGGGGCACCGTACCCCTACGAACGCCTGGAGACGGCCTGGCGGAAGGTGCTGCTCAACCAGTTCCACGACATCCTGCCCGGCTCCTCCATCGCCTGGGTGCACCAGCAGGCCGAGCGCGAGTACACCGAGATCCGCGAGGAGCTGGAGACGCTGATCGCCGACGCCGCGAGCCGGCTGCCCGGCGCCCCCGCCCTCCTCAACGCCGGCCCGTACGCGCGCCGCGAGGTCGCCGTCCTCGCGGGAGGCGGCACCGGGTTCGAGGGCGGCCAGCGGCTGTCGAACGGGGACATGGCCCTGCTCGCCGACGTCGGCGCGCTCGCCTCCGGCGGCACCGTGGACACGCCCCGCCGGCCGGTCACCGCCACCGCCGAGGACGGCGGCTTCAGGCTCGACAACGGCCTGCTCTCCGTCGTCGTGGACCGCCGGGGTCTGCTCACCTCGGTCCACGACCACGCCGCGGACCGCGAGGCCATCGCCCCCGGCACCGCGGGCAACCTGCTCCAACTGCACCCGGACGACCCGAACCTGTGGTCCGCGTGGAACATCGACTCCTACTACCGTGACACCGTCCACGACCTCGACCAGGCCGAGTCCGTGACGCTCGTGGACGAGGGGCCCCTCCTGGCGTCCGTGCGGGTCGAACACGCGCACGGCGCCTCGCGCTTCGTCCAGCACATCGAACTCGCCGCCGAGGGCGCCCAGATCACCGTCCGCAACGACATCGACTGGCAGGAGCGCGACACCGTCCTGAAGGCGGCCTGGCCGCTGGACGTGCACGCGGAACGGGAGAGCGCCGAGATCCAGTTCGGCCATGTGCAGCGGCCCACACACGAGAACACCAGCTGGGAGGCGGCCCGCTTCGAACTGTGGGCGCACCGCTGGGTGCACGTGGGGGAGCGGCGCTGGGGCGCGGCCCTGATCACCGACTCCACGTACGGCCACGACGTCCGCCGCGACACCCGTGAGGACGGCGGCACGACCACCACGGTACGGCTCTCCCTGCTCCGCGCCCCGCACAGTCCGGACCCGCGGGCCGACCGCGGGCGACACCGCTTCCGTTACGCGCTGCGTCCCGGCGCCGGCGTCGAGGAGGCCGTCGCCTCCGGCTACGCGCTGAACCTGCCGCTGCGACCGGCCCGCGTCGAGGCCGCCGCCCTGGTCGCCCTCGACACCACCGACATCGTGGTGGAGTCGGTGAAACTCGCCGACGACCGCGGCGGCGATGTCGTGGTGCGGCTGTACGAAGCCTGCGGCGGAGCGGTCCGCGCGCGCCTGGCCGCGGGCTTCCCCCTCGCCGCCGCCTTCGACTGCGACCTGCTGGAGCAGCCTCTCGCAGACCTGGAACCGTCCCGGGACGGTGGCGTGGACCTCAGGTTCCGTCCCTTCCAGATCCGCACCCTGCGGCTGCGCCCCGCGCCGCACTGAAGCGGGCAAAGGCACGCCGAGGAGGGTGAGCGCCGCGAGGCCCACCACCCGGTGCGGGGTGGCGGCCGTGGCTCAGCGGACCGCCGCCACCCACCCCGCGGTCCCGGCACCCGCTCTTGTCTCCGCACCTCGGCACTGGGAGGCTGCAGTGCCGCCTTCACCACGACCGGCGGACGTTCGACGGTCGTTCGCGTGGTGTTGGCGGCGCTGTCACCGGGGACGGCGATGTTCGGTGTCCTCACGTCCGCGCGGATCAGGAAGCGACCCCCCATGGCTCACACCCCCTCACGCAGAACGTTCCTCGTCTCCGCGACGGCCGTGGCCGCCGCCATGGCCGGCGGCGCCGCACGGGCCGCGACGGGCGCGGGGCCCGCGCCCGCCGCCGAGCCGGTGACGGTCGCCACCGATCCGCGGCTCGCACCGGTGCGGCACGTCGTGATCCTCATGCAGGAGAACCGCAGCTTCGACCACTACTTCGGGATGCTGAAGGGCGTACGCGGCTTCGGCGACCACACCGCCGTCGACCTGCCCGGCACCACCTCGGGCCCCTCCGGCCGGTCCGTCTTCCAGCAGCCGCGCGGCGGCGGTTCGCTCTTCCCCTGGCAGCTCAGCGCGGGCAGCGGCGGCTGGCGCAGCGCGCAGTGCAAGGTGGACGGCGGCGGCCACAGCTGGAGCGACCAGCACAACGCCTGGAACGGCGGCCGGATGAACAACTGGTACGCGGCCAAGAGCGGTACGGGAATGACGATGGGCTACCACACCCGCGCCGATCTCCCCTACACGTACGCGCTCGCCGACGCGTACACGGTCTGCGACGCCTACCACTGCTCCTCGCTCACCGGTACCGGCCCCAACCGCAACTACCTGTGGTCGGGTTCGACCGGCGTCGGTCTCGCGGGCGCCAACCAGGCCAACACCAACGGTGGTGACTTCCGCCGCAAGGAACAGAACTGGCAGACCTACGCCGAGGCGCTCCAGGGCGCCGGGGTGAGCTGGAAGGTCTATCAGGTCTACGACCGGGACGCGGCCCGCAACTACGGGGACAACGCCCTGGAGTACTTCAAGCCCTTCCTGACGAAGGACGCCGCACAGGACGGCAAGGGCGACGCGACGCTGTGGCAGCGGGGCGTGGCGGGGGTCCCCTACGACGGCGGGGACGTGGCGGACGCGCTTGTCGCCGCGCTCCGCGCCGACGTCCGCGCGGGGACGCTGCCGCGGGTCTCGTGGATCGTCACCGACTACGCCAACTCCGAGCACCCGAACGCGAGTCCGGGCAAGGGGGCGACGGTCACCAAGCGGGTGCTCGAAGCGCTCGCCGGCGACCAGAAGACGCTCGACTCGACGGTCTTCATCCTCACCTACGACGAGAACGACGGCTTCTTCGACCATGTGCCGCCCCCCGTGCCCGCCGACACCGGCGACCAGGCCGAGTACTCCGGCGGGGCCCCGGTCGGCCTCGGCTTCCGCGTACCGATGATCATCGCCTCGCCGTGGACGCGCACCGGCCGGGTCAACTCGCAGGTCTTCGACCACACGTCGGTACTGCGCTTCCTGGAGAAGTGGACCGGGGTGGGCTGCCCGAACATCAGCCCGTGGCGGCGCGCGGTGTGCGGCGACCTCACCTCGGCCTTCGACTTCGACAACCCCGTCTTCGGCCCGCTCCCCGCGCTGCCGGCGGTGACCCCGGCGGGCCAGCCCGTGATGGACACGAGCGCGTGCACGGTCACGAGCGCGCCCAGCGCCCCGTCCGGCACCGGCACCCTGCCGGTCCAGGAGAGCGGCAACAAACCCGCCTGCGCGCTGCCCTATCAGGTCAACGCCTACCTCGACCGCTACGAGGGCGGCAGCCCCAGCGGTACGCAGAAGATCTGGGTCAGCCTGGAGAACAAGGGCGCGCAGGCCACGTCGGCCGCGCACCTCGCGGCGTACGCCAACGGCTACCGCGGCGGCGGCCCCTGGCAGTACACGGTCGGCCCCGACGCCGCCACGAGCGACTTCTTCAACATCGGGGCCGGTTACGGCGGCGGGCGCTACGACCTGTCGGTGACCGGGCCGAACCGCTTCCTGCGCCGCTTCCGGGGCGACACGGGCGCGGGCGCCGGGCGCTTCGCACGCGTCCGCAGCCACTTCGACCCGTACGACGGCAAGCCGGCCCTGTGGCTCACGCTGACCAACGACGACCCGGGGCGCGCGCTCACCTTCACGGTGACCTCGACGCACTACCGCACCGGTACGTGGACGTACGAGGTCGCGTCGGGGCAGAGCGTCTCGGACTACTTCCAGCAGGTCGCCTACGCGGACGGCTGGTACGACTTCACGGTCACCGTGGCCGGCGACGCCGCCTTCTCCCAGCGCTTCGCCGGCCACATCGAGACGGGTGCCGTGAGCCGCACGGGCTCCGTGGTCTGAGCCCAGACGCCCTCGCGGGGCTCACCGGACCACGCCGAGCCCCGCGAGGCCGCCGCGCGAGGCCGTCCCACCGCACTGGAACGCCGGCCGCGCCCTGGCCGGCCGCTTCCGCGCGCCGTGGCGTCTGCTGGCCGGACCCGGCGTCATCGTCTCCCAGACCGTCGGCTCCTTCGGTGAGGGTGCCCAGTACGGTGCGGAGTTCCAGCGGAACCGCCGTCAGCGCGGGCACCTCACTCCGGCTCCGTTACGAGCCGGAGTGAGGTGAGCGCTTCCGTGATCAGGTCGCGTAGAGGCCGCCGTTCCCCCGGCTGAATCCACCGTTGCTCGGCCGCCTGCTGGATGAGCAGCCCCGCACCCGCTGCCAGCAGGGCGGTCTCCCCGTCGAGTCCGCGTTCACGCAGCGCCTCGGCTGTCGCGGCGGTAAGCGCCGCGCGTTTGGCTTCCTCGCGTTCCTGGAGTTCGGGAGTGGCATCGATGATCGTCCGCCGTGGCGCGGCCGGCACGCGGAAGTCCTCCAGCACCTCGTCGGCGGTGGCGCGCAGTGCCCGTACCACCATCTCGATCGGCCGCAGCCCGGCGGGGCACGCGCGCACCTCGCGGACCAGGACTCGCTTTTGGATCTCGGAGGTACGGCCGAAGAGGACTTCGCGCTTACTGGAGAAGTGGTTGAAGAAGGTGCGCTCCGTCAGACCGGCATGTGCGGCGATCTGCGCGACCGTCGTCTGGTCGTAGCCCTGCGCCGTGAACAGGCCGAGGGCGGCGTCGTGCAGGCGCTCGGCGGCGTTCGGCTCCCATCTCGGCATGGGGGCCACGATAGCGATTGCATTGACTGTAGTCACGTCGTACTGTGATTGCAGTCCCTGTCATCAAGACGCTCGCTGTGCGGGCGAGCTCTGGAGGCGACCAACGGTCCCTTCCCCGGGGCGTCGCCCCCCGGCCCGGTCGCGGTCGCGACCGCCCGCGTCCTCGCGCTGCCGTACGGGACGCGCCCGTTCCGCACGGTGGTGGACTTCACCCGCCCCGGCGTGGACGACATCCCCTCACTCGGTCACGTCACCCATCCGCAGAGCCATGCGCCACATGGGCTTCGAGCGGCTTCTCACCCTTGCACTCAGCTGAAGGACGCCATGAGAATCAGCGGAAACACCCTCTTCATCCCCGGTGCGACCAGCGGCATCGGTCTCGCCCTCGCCCAGCGCTTCAAGAGCCGCGGCAACACGGTCATCATCGGGGGGCGCCGCACCGAGATCCTCGACGAACTACGCGAGCAGGGTTTCGGCACCGTACGTATCGACACGGCCGACCCGAACAGCGTCACCGAGGCCGCCGCCCGGGTGATCGCCGAGTACCCGGACCTCAACGGCCTCGTCAACATGGCCGGGATCATGGTCCCCGAGGACTGGCACAAGGCCGAGGACTTCCTCTCGGTCGCCGAGGACACCGTTAACGTCAACCTTCTCGGCCCCATCCGGCTCATCGCCGCCTTCACCGAACAGTTGCAGAGCCAACCCAGCGCGACGATCATCAACGTCTCCTCCGGGCTCGCCTTCGTGCCGCTGGCACGCACCGCCACCTACTCGGCGACGAAGGCCGCGATCCACGCGCTCAGCGAAGCCGTCCGTGTCCAGTACGCGGACACGTCCGTACAGGTCATCGAGCTCGTCCCGCCGGTGGTCGCCACCGGCCTCGCCGACACCGCCCGCAACCCGCGCGCCATCCCCCTCGACGACTTCGCCGACCACGTCGTCGAACTGCTGGAGGGTGAACCCGACGCCCACGAGATCCTCGTCGAGCAGGTCGGACTCCAGCGCTACGCCGAGCGGCGCGGCGACTACGAGAAGGTCTTCGGCATCATCAACGGCCTACAGCGGCCGTAGCGCCTGCCGCCCCGCCACAGACGCGCCGCCGCCTCCCCGACCCGCTCAGCGGGTCGGGGAGGCGGCGGCTGCCGTGTCTCAGATCTCCTTGAAGTGCTCGAAAGGCTCCGCGCAGGAGCGGCACCGGTGCAGGGCGCGGCAGGAGGTCGCCGAGAAGCGGGAGAGTTCCTCGGTGTCACCCGCCCCGCACCGCGGGCACCGGACCTGAGCGCGGTGGCGGGTGGGGGACAGGCTCAGGGGTACCGGGCCCGAGCGGTGGCGGGGGGCCGGGCCCGGCGGGACGATCTGGTGTTCCGCGAGCGCCGCCCTGCCCTTCTCGGTGATCCAGTCGGTGGTCCACGGCGGGTCGAGCACGGTCCGCACCCGCGCCTCGCCGTACCCCGCCTCCCGCAGCGCCCGTACCGTCGAGGCGCGCATCTCGGCCATCGCGGGGCAGCCCGAGTACGTCGGGGTCAGCGACACCACGAGGGTGCCGTCCTCGTCGCGGGCCACGCCCCGCAGGACGCCGAGGTCGGCGAGGGTCAGCATCGGCAGCTCCGGGTCCTGGACCCGCGCCGCGGCCTCCCAGGCGCCGGCGAGGTCCGCGGGCACCCGGGGCGGCGCGCCCGCCGCCCCGGTCACCACGTCGCCCCCGGGTGGGCGCGGGCGACGACCTGAAGCTCCGCGAGCAGCGGCTCCAGGTGCTCCGTACGCGCGCCCGACCTGCCGCTGCCGGGCACCGGGGCCGCGGCGGGCACCGTCAGGCCGGCGGCCGTGAGGACCTGTTCCCACACGTCGCGGGACTCGGCCGCGACCTCACCGGCGTCGACACCGAGCGGGGCGGCCGAGGTGTCCTCGGCCAGTTCCCCGAGCCAGGGCGTGACCTCGGCGACCGCCGCCGTCATCCGGCGGCGCGACTGGTCGGTGCCGTCGCCCAGGCGCACCGCCCAGTCGGCGGCGAACTGCCGGTGGTAGGCCAGCTCCTTGACGCCCTTCGCGGCGATCGCCGCGAGCACCGGGTCGGGTGCCGAGGTGAGCCGCTGGAAGAGGGCCAGCCGCCACGCGGACACCGCGAGCAGCCGCGCCACGGAGAACGCGAAGTCGCCGTTGGGCAGTTCGGCGAGGCGGATGTTGCGGAACTCGGCGGCGTCCCGGAAGTAGGCGTAGTGGTCCTCGTCCCGGCCCGTGCCGTCGACCTGGCCGACCCGCGCGTACAGCAACCGGGCCTGACCGAGCAGGTCGAGGCCGATGTTGGCGAGGGCGAGCTCGATCTCCAGCTCGGGCGCGGCGGTCACCCACTGCGCGAGCCGCTGCGCGCTCACCAGCGCGTCGTCCGCGAGCGCCAGGCACAGCGCGGTGAGCGCCGGTGTGTCGACCCCCGCCGGAAGGCCCGTCTCCACCCCGTGCAGCGGGTCCTCGAAGCCCGTGCCGAAGGCCCAGCGCGCGTCGCCGTCCGCCGAGGAGTCGGCCAGCGACAGATTCAGGTGATCGTCACTCATGTGACCACTGCTCCTAGATGTACGGATAAGGATGCGATGTGTACGCGAGAACCCGGAGGGGTTCAGATGTGCGGGACGTCGGCGGGGATCTCGTAGAACGTCGGGTGCCGGTACACCTTGTCGCCGCTCGGCGCGAAGAAGGGGTCCTTCTCGTCCGGGGCCGAGGCGGCGATGTCGTCACTGCGCACCGCCCAGATCGACACCCCCTCGTTGCGGCGCGTGTACAGGTCCCGCGCGTTGGTCAGGGCCATCCGGTCGTCGGCCGCGCGCAGCGAACCGACGTGTACGTGGTTGAGGCCCCGCTTGCCGCGTACGAAGATCTCGTACAGCGGCCAGGAGTCCCGCACCGACTGGTTCTGGTCCGCGCTCATGCCGCGATCTCCGTCCGCTCACTGCCCGAGTGCTTCGCGGCGTGCGCCGCGGCCGCCTCGCGCACCCAGGCGCCGTCCTCGTGGGCGGCCCTGCGCCGCTCCACCCGTTCCTCGTTGCAGGGGCCGTCGCCCTTGATGACCCGCGTCAGCTCCGCGTAGTCGGGGGTCCCGAAGTCGTGGCGCCCCTCCTCCTCGTTCCACTTCAGCTCCGGGTCGGGCAGCGTCACGCCCAGGTGCCGGGCCTGCGGCACCGTCATGTCGACGAAGCGGCGGCGCAGTTCGTCGTTGGAGTGCCGCTTGATCTTCCAGGCCATCGACCGCTCCGAGTTCGGGGAGTCGCCGTCCGGCGGCCCGAACATCATCAGCGAGGGCCACCACCAGCGGTCCACGGCCTCCTGCACCATCCGCCGCTGGGCCTCGGTGCCCCGCATCATCGTCATGAGCAGTTCGTAGCCCTGGCGCTGGTGGAAGGACTCCTCCTTGCACACCCGGATCATGGCCCGCGCGTACGGCCCGTAGCTGGTGCGGCACAGCGGCACCTGATTGCAGATGGCGGCGCCGTCCACGAACCATCCGATGACGCCCACGTCGGCGAAGGTCGGAGTCGGATAGTTGAAGATCGAGGAGTACTTCTGCCGTCCGCTGATCAGCATCTCGGTCAGCTCGGCGCGGTCCGCGCCCAGCGTCTCCGCCGCGCTGTACAGGTAGAGGCCGTGCCCGGCCTCGTCCTGGACCTTCGCGAACAGGATCGACTTGCGCCGCAGCGAGGGGGCGCGGGTGATCCAGTCGCCCTCCGGCTGCATCCCGATGATCTCGGAGTGCGCGTGCTGGGCGATCTGCCGCACCAGCGTCCTGCGGTATCCCTCGGGCATCCAGTCGCGCGGCTCCACCCGCTGGTCCCGGGCGATGGTCGCGTCGAAGTGCTCCTGGAGCCGGTCCTCGGCCCCGTCGAGCGGGGTGACCTCAGCGGTGTCGCTCATGCCCTCACGTCCTTTCGCGGGATCTCGTGCCTGTGCGGGGTGACGGTCACGGGGATCAGCTCTCCCATCGGTAGAAGCCCTGTCCGCTGGAGCGGCCCAGCTCGCCGCGGGCCACCTTCTCGCGCAGCAGGCGCGGCGGCGCGAAACGCTCACCGAGGGTGCTGTGCAGGTACTCGGCGATCGCGAGCCGTACGTCCAGGCCGACGAGGTCGGTCAGGCGCAGCGGCCCCATCGGGTGCTTGTAGCCCAGCGACATCGCGTCGTCGATGGCCTCGGGCTCGGCGACGCCCTCCTCGACCATCCGGATCGCCTCCAGGCCCAGAGCCACCCCGAGGCGGCTGCTCGCGAAGCCGGGGGAGTCCTTGACCACGACGTCCTTCTTGCCGAGGCCCGCGGTCCAGGCGAGCGCCCGGTCCACGGCCCACCGCTCCGTACCGGCCGCGACGACCAGCTCGACCAGGGACGAGGCGGGAACCGGGTTGAAGAAGTGCATCCCGAGGAAGCGGCCGGGCCGCGTCAGCGCCGCCGAAAGCTCCGTCACCGAGAGGGAACTCGTGTTGGTCGCGAGCACGGTGTCCGCGCCGACGGCCCCCTCGGCCGCCGCGAGCAGCTCCGCCTTGAGCCCCGCGATCTCCGGCACGGCCTCGACGACCAGCTCGACCCCCTCCGGCAGCCGTGCGACCTCGCCCACGAAGGACAGGCGCCCGAGGATCTCGGCGGGCCCGGCGGGCAGCAGCCCGCGCCCCCCGGCACGCTCCAGCGAACCCGCGATCCGCTCCCGCACCCTCGCGGCCGCGTCCTTGTCCTGCTCCACCACGGTGACCCGGGCTCCGGCGGTCGCGAAGGACTGGGCGATGCCCGCACCCATCCGGCCGCCACCGATCACCGCGGCGTACCGCGGTACTTCCGCGCTCATGCCTGGACCTCCGTCCGTTTGCTACCCGACTTGTGCCCGCTGCCGGTGTCCCTCTCGCGCTTCCTGTCCAGGAATCCCGTCATGCGGTCCCTTTTGTCCTGCCCCTCGAACAGGACGGCCTGCGCGAGGTCGTCCGCGACCGGGTGCGCCCCGGGGGAGTCCACGACCAGCTTGGTCAGCCGCAGCGCCGTCGGGGAGGACTTCGCCATCCGGTCCAGTACGGCGTGCGCGGCCGGCAGCAGCTCCTCGGCCGCCACGACGTCCATCACCAGTCCGCAGCCGAGCGCCGACGCCGCGTCCAGCGTGCGTCCCGCGAGCAGGACCTGCTTGGCGACGGACTCGCCGACCAGCTCGGGCAGCCGCCAGCAGGCGCCGGCCGCCGCGAGGATGCCCAGGCCCGGCTCCGGGTTGCCGAAGACGGCCTTCGGCCCCGCGATCCGCAGGTCGCACGCGTAGCTCAGCTCCGCGCCGCCGCCCAGGGCCCAGCCGTCCACGGCGGCGAGGGTCGGCATCGGCAGCCTCCGCACCCGCTCGAACAGCCGGCTGTTCACGCCCTGGAGCGCCTGGTCCCGGCCGCGCTCCAGCAGCTCCGCGATGTCGGCGCCGCCCGCGAAGGCGCCGCCCGCGCCGGTCAGCAGCAGCATCCTGGGCTCGCGCTCCAGCAGCTCGCACACCGTGTGCAGTTCGCGGATCATCAGGGCGCTGATCGCGTTGCGCGCCTCGGGGCGGTCCAGGGTGACGACCACCCGGTCCTCGCCGGTCTCGACGCGCAGGGTCTCGAACGCGGGCAGTCCCGCGCGATCGGTACTCACACCCGCTCCACGAGCAGCGCCACGCCCTGGCCGACGCCGACGCACAGGGTCGCGAGACCGCGCCGGGCGTCCTCGCGTTCCAGGCGGCCCAGCAGGGTCAGCAGGACGCGGGAGCCGGAGGAGCCCAGCGGATGGCCCAGGGCGATGGCCCCGCCGTCCGCGTTGACCTCGGCCTCGTCCAGCCCCAGCCGGTCGATCACGCCGATGGCCTGAGCGGCGAAGGCCTCGTTGAGTTCGACGGCGTCGAGGCTGTCGACGGACCAGCCGGCCCGGTCCAGGGCCTTGAGCGTCGCCGGCACCGGGCCGAGGCCCATGAGGTGCGGCTCCACACCGGCCGAGGCGGAGGCCACGATCCGGGCACGCGGCGTCAGCCCGTACTGTTCGACGGCCGCCGCGCTCGCCACGACCAGCGCCGAGGCGCCGTCCGAGAGCGGCGAGGAGGAGCCCGCGGTCACGACGCCGCCGTCCCGGAAGACCGTACGCAGCTTGCCGAGCTTCTCCATCGAAGAGCCGGCGCGCGGACCCTCGTCCCGGGTGACCTCGCCGTCCTTGACGGGGACGGGCACGATCTCGCGGTCGAAACGGCCCGCCTCCTGCGCGGCCAGCGCCCGTTCGTGGCTGCGCAGCGCGAACGCGTCGGACCGCTCACGGGTGGTCCCGTCGAGCGCGGCGACCTCCTCGGCGGTCTCGCCCATGCTCAGCGTGCGGCGCGGCCCGCCGGGGCCCGCGGCGCGGTCGGCGGCGGCGAAGCGCGGGTTGGTGAAGCGCCAGCCCAGCGAGGTGTCGAAGACCTCGCCCGGCTTCGCCCACGGGGTGCCCGGCTTCGCCATGACCCAGGGGGCTCGGGTCATCGACTCGACGCCGCCCGCCACCGCGACGCGCGCCTCCCCGGCCCGGATCGCCTGCGCGGCGGAGGCCACGGCGGTGAGTCCGGAGGCGCACAACCGGTTCACGGTGTAGCCGGGGACGGTGTGCGGCAGCCCCGCGAGCAGGACGGCCATGCGGGCGACGTCGCGGTTGTCCTCACCGGCCTGGTTGGCGGCGCCGAGGATCACCTCGTCGATCGCCTCACCGGGCACCCCGGCGCGCCGCACGGCCTCGCCGACCACGAGGGCGGCGAGGTCGTCGGGGCGCACCGCGGCCAGCGCGCCGCCGTAGCGGCCCTGCGGGGTGCGGGCGCCGTCGATCAGGTAGACCTCGTCAGGCACGGCCGCCCTCCTCGTCCGCGGGGGTGGCGGGACGCCGGGACTGCAGTACCGCGAACCGGCCCGTCACGAACGCCGGATCGGTCAGGGTCGCCGAGGCGGCCGGGTTGGCCTGCGAGCCGTGGAAGTCGCTGAAGGCCGCGGACTGGTTCACGAAGACCTGCCCGGTGAAGTTCTCCGCGAGGTGCACGCCCGCGTCCAGGGCCGCCTCGCGCGCCGCCTCCAGGACCGGCTCCTCAGTGGAGTGCACGGTCGCGGTCAGCGCGCCGAACCGTCCGATCGTCTCGCGCAGCAGGTCGAGGGAGTGCTCGGTGGAGTCGGTCGCGATCACGAAGGAGACGGGACCGAACCACTCGGCCCGGTACACCTCGGCGTCCTCGGTCGCGTCCAGTACCGCGACCAGCGGGGTGCGCAGGACGGCCTGCGGGTACTCGGGGTGCTCGACCGGCCTGCCCCCGTACCGGACGCTGCCGACCGTACGGGCCTTCTCGACGCGGTCCAGGACGGCGCCGGTCGCGAGGGCGCCCAGGGTGCCGGCGGCCCGCTGCGGGTCGCCGAGCAGCTTGTCGAGGGCGCCGGAGAGGTCGGCGGCGAACTCGGCGGGGGTCTTGACGCCCTGGTCGCCGCGCAGACCCGAGCGGGGCACGTACAGGTTCTGCGGGGTCGTGCACATCTGGCCGCTGTAGAGCGACAGCGAGAACGCCAGATTGCGCAGCAGGCCCTTGTAGTCGTCGGTGGAGTCGAGGACGACGGTGTTGAGACCGGCCTTCTCGGTGTGCACCGCGGCCTGCCGGGCGTTGTCCTCCAGCCAGTCGCCAAAGCGCGTCGAACCGGTGAAGTCCACGATCCGCACGTCCGGATGGGTGGCGAGCGGCTGGGCCGAACGGCCGTCGGCCGCCTCCGCCGCCAGCAGTACGACGTTCGGGTCGAAGCCCGCCTCGGCCAGCACGTCCCGGGCGAGGCGGACGCTGAGCGCGAGCGGGAGCACGGCGTTCGCGTGCGGCTTGACGATCACCGGGTTGCCGGTGACCAGGCTCGCGAACAGGCCCGGATAGCCGTTCCAGGTGGGGAAGGTGTTGCAGGCGACGAGCACCGAGACGCCCCGGCCGACCGGGGTGAAGGTCTTGTCGAGGGCGATCGGCTCGCCCTTGCGCTGCGGCTTGACCCAGGAGGCGGTCGCCGGGTGCCGCTTCTGCGCGGCCCACGCGTAGGCCACGGCCTCCAGGCCCCGGTCCTGCGCGTTGGCGCCGCCGGCCTGGAAGGCCATGACGAAGGGCTGGCCGGTCGTGTGGTGCACGGCGTGCGCCATCTCGAAGCTCGCCGCGTTGAGCCGCGCGAGGATCTCGGCGGCGACCCCGGCCCGCTCGTCGGGCGTGGCGCGCCGCCACGCGCGGCCCGCCGTCCTGGCGACGGCCACGGCCTCGGCCGGGTCCACCCGCGGGTAGGTGATGCCGAGCTTCAGCCCGTACGGGGAGACCTCGGCGCCCACCGCCCCGGCCTCGCCCGGGTGGCCGGGCAGATCGAAGGGCTTGTCCAGGCGGGCGCGGAAGGCCGCCTCGCCCGCCGCGGGCGCCTCCTCGCCGTAGACCGACTTGCTGGGCGACTCCGGGTAGGCCGAGAAGTAGCCGCGCTCCGTCACGGCGTCGGCCGCCCGGCGCAGCAGCACCTCGTGACGTGCGAAGAAATCGGTCCTGGCCGTGGCGGAAGAAGACATGGGACCCCTTGACAGGCTGTTCGGATGCTGAATTACTGACCCGGTCGAAAGCTAACCGAATGTTCGGTCGGGCAGCAAGGGTGGTGAGCGCCACATGGGACGTGGCAGTGACACGAAGCCGGTCGAAGCGCACCATGGGAAGGCGGGGGACCCGGGCGCCGCAGCGGCGTCCGGACCGAGTCCGGAGCGCGCCATGTGGGCGAGGGACGCCGCTTCCCAGGGGCTGGGAATGGAACTGCTGTCCTCGGGGGACGGCGCCGCCCGGGTCCGCATGACGGTGACCGCCGCCATGGTCAACGGCCACGGCGTCGCCCACGGCGGTTTCCTGTTCACGCTCGCCGACACGGCCTTCGCCCTCGCCTGCAACAGCCGCGGTCCGGTGACCGTGGGGGCGGGCGCCGACATCGATTTCCTGGCCCCGGCCTTCGAGGGCGACGTCCTCGTCGCCGAGGCGGCAGAACGCGCCCGGTTCGGCCGCAGCGGTCTGTACGACGTGCGCATCGAGCGCGACGACCCCCAGCACAGCATCGTCGTCGAATTCCGCGGCCGTAGCCGCGTGATCCGCGGCGTGGAGGAAACAGCATGACGATCACCGAGGCCGGCACAACGGAGTCCTGGCCGGACAAGCCGCCCACCGGGAAGGCCCCGCGGTTGGGGGAGCCGCTTCCCGAGGCGCTGCGCGACACGGCCGAGCGGATGAGCCGCGAGGAGATCCGGGCGCTCCAGCTGGAGCGGCTCCAGCACACCCTGCGTCACGCCTACACCAATGTGCCGCTGTACCGCCGCAAGTTCGACGAGGCGGGCGTGCGCCCCGAGGACTGCCGGACCCTCGCGGACATCGCCAGGTTCCCCTTCACCACCAAGGCCGACCTGCGCGACACCTACCCCTTCGGGATGTTCGCGGTCCCGCAGAGCGAGGTCCGCCGCGTCCACGCCTCCAGCGGCACCACCGGCCGGCCCACCGTCGTCGGCTACACCGAGCGGGACCTCTCGAACTGGGCCGACCTCATCGCGCGCTCGCTGCGCGCTGCCGGGGCCCGGCCCGGTGACAAACTCCACAACGCCTACGGCTACGGGCTGTTCACCGGCGGACTCGGCGCGCACTACGGAGCCGAACGGGCCGGCTGTACCGTGATCCCGGCCTCCGGCGGCATGACCGCCCGCCAGGTGCAGCTCATCCAGGACTTCGAGCCCGCCGTCATCATGGTCACCCCCTCCTACCTGCTGACGCTGCTCGACGAGTTCGAGCGCCAGGGTGTGGACCCCCGGTCCACCTCGCTGCGCGTGGGCGTCTTCGGGGCCGAGCCGTGGACGGAGGAGATGCGCCGCGAGATCGAGGAGCGCATGGACATCCACGCGGTCGACATCTACGGCCTCTCCGAGGTCATGGGGCCCGGCGTCGCCCAGGAGTGCGTGGAGACCAAGGACGGTCTGCATGTCTGGGAGGACCACTTCCTGCCGGAGGTCGTCGACCCGGTCACGGACGAGGCGCTCCCCGACGGCGCCCCGGGCGAACTGGTCTTCACCTCGCTGACCAAGGAGGCGCTGCCGGTCATCCGCTACCGCACCCGCGACCTGACCCGGCTGCTGCCGGGCACCGCGCGGCCCGGGATGCGCCGGATGGAGAAGATCACCGGGCGCTGCGACGACATGATCATCCTGCGCGGGGTCAACCTCTTCCCGAGCCAGATCGAGGAGATCGTCCTCCAGACCCCCGCGCTCGCTCCGCACTTCCAGGTCAGACTGAGCCGCCGGGGCCGCATGGACCACCTCACGGTCCGCGTCGAGGCCCGCCACGACGCCTCCGCCCCGGCGCGCGAGAGCGCGGCCGCCGCCGTGACGAAGCGCGTCAAGGACGTCATCGGCGTCAGCGTCGCCGTCGACGTGGTCGACCCCGACACCCTGGAGCGCTCGGTCGGCAAGATCCGCCGCGTCATCGACGCGCGCGACAAGGACTGACCGGCTGCGGCGCCGTCCCGTGGCGGCCGTGACGGCGCTGCGGGACGGCCGCCGGGCCCGAGGCGACTGACGGGACGGCCGCCGGGCCCGCGGTGACTGACCGGGACGGCCGCCGGGCCCCGGGTGACCGACCCGGACGGCCGCGCTCACGGTTTTATGGTGTGACCTGTCTTACTCCTGGCCTTCGCGGGGCAACCTTTCGCACCTCTGTTTGTCTGACAACCGGATATGCGTGTGCCGGACGTCGAGCTGGGGGAGGCCGCCGAGTGAAGATCTCTTTCCTGATCCACAACGCCTATGGGATCGGCGCCACCATCCGGGGCACCACCCATCTCTCGGCCGCGCTCGCCGAGCGGCACGAGGTCGAGGTGGTCAGCGTGCACCGCGTCGCCGACGTCCCCGCCCTGCCCTTCGACCCCCGGGTCCGCGTCGGCTCCCTCATCGACATGCGCGAGGGCACCCCCGGCTACGAGGGCGACCACGTCCTGAACACCGGCACCCACCGCATGTTCCCCGACCCCGCCGTGGAACACGGCAGGCTGCGCTACCGCACCCTGCACGACCTGCGCCTGACCGAGTGGCTGGCCTGGACCGACGCCGAGGCCGTGATCGCCACCCGCCCCCTGCTCAACGGCTACCTCGCCCGGCACGGCAGCGACCGCTACCTGCGCATCGGCCAGGAACACCGCTTCCTCGACGCGTACGGGGAGCGGCTGCGCGCCGACCAGAACAGCGCGATCGGCTCCCTGGACGCCTTCGTCACCCTGACCGAGGCCGACGCCCGCGCCTACCGTGCCGCCCTCCCCTCCGCGGCCGACCGCGTGCACGCCGTCCCGCACGGCGTCCCCGCCACCGCCGCACACGAGTCCACCCGAGAGTCCAGGACCGTCGTGGCGGCCGGCCGGCTGGTGCCCGGAAAGCGCTACGACCGGCTGATCGACGCCTTCGCCAAGGTCAGCGGGGAGCGCCCCGGCTGGACCCTGCGCATCTACGGCCGTGGCCCCGAGCACGGGGCGCTGCGCCGCCGCATCGACAGCCTCGGCCTGTACGACCGCGTGTTCCTCATGGGCGCGGTCACCTCCATGGAGACGGAGTGGGCCAAGGCCGCCGTGGCCGCCGTCAGCTCCGACGAGGAGCCCTTCGGCCTGGGCATCGTGGAGGCCATGCGCTGCGCGGTGCCCGTCCTCGCGACCGACTGCCCGCACGGCCCCGCGACGATCATCGAGCACGACCGCAACGGGCTGCTCGTCCCGCGGGCCGGCGGCACCGACGCCTTCGCCCAGGCGCTCGCCTCCCTCATGGACGACCGTGCCCTGCGCCACCGCCTGGGCCGGGCCGCCGTCCCGCGCGCCGCCCAGTTCGACCCGGCCGTCGCCGCCGGACGCTACGAGGAGATCTTCCGGTCCGTCCAGGAGCGCCGCGCCCGCGAGCGCGCCGAACTCGACGCCCTCACCCCGGGCCGGGGCCGCGCCGCCAGAGCCGTCGCCGCCCCCAGGGAACCGGCCGCCGCCCGGCGCCCGCGCCTCCGGCCCCGCCGGGGCGCCGCGGGGACCGGGGCCACGCCCGCCGTCCCGCGCCCCGCGGGGCCGCCCGCCGCCCGCGCCAGGATCGTCTTCGACGGCGCGCTGGAGATCTCCCTCGACCCGGACACCGTCCCCGCGGGCCCGCTCGACTTCCTGGCCCGCCTGCGCCACGACCCCGAGGGCCGGGAGCTGCGCCTGCGGCTGCCCGGTGAGGGCGAGCCCCGCGTGGTGCTGGAGCGGCGCGCGAACCGCCTCGCCGAGGGGCGCTGGGACACCTATCTCATACGCCGGGACACCGGCAAGCGGCGCCGGCTGCGCGCCCTGCTCGTCGAACAGGCCGCGCTGCTCGAACTCGAACCGGTCGTCGACGCCGAGGGGCTGTCCTCCTGGGTCCCCTACCGCACGGCCGACGGCTACCTCGCCGTACGCGCCTGGCAGCGCCCCGCGCACGCCGAGATCCGGGCCGTGGAGAGCGGCGAGTCCGGCCTGCTGGTGAGCGCACGGCTCTACGGGGCGGCGCGGCTGCCCGCCGAGGGCGCGACCGTCCGGGCACAGGCCCGGGACCCGAGGACGGAGAGCTTCACCCTGACCGCCCGCGACCACGGCGGCGGCTCCTTCTCCTTCTCGTTCCCCTACGTCGTGCCGCTCACCGGCCGGCGCGCCGCCGAGGACGTGTGGGACTTCAGCCTGCTGCCCGAACCGGACTCCGCACCGATACCCGTGGGCAGGGTCCTCGGCGACATCGTGGACCGCAAGAGGACCGACATCCTGCCCCAGACACTCCTGAGCCACCCGGAGCGCGACACCACGACCCGCGTGCGCCCCTTCTTCAACGTCAAGGGCGATCTCTCGCTGCTCCTGCGCGACCGGACACCCGCGGCGGCCGACACCGTGCCCCTCGACTGACCCACCGGGCGGGCCCCTGCTGGACACGGCCCCGGGTAACGGTGAGACGGTGGCTGGAGAGCCGTACGAGCACCGAACCTGGAGGGACACCATGACCGCGTACAAGGTCGTCAACCCCGCCACGGGAGTCACCGAGCGTGAGTACCCCGAGGCCACCGACGCCGAGATCCAGGACGCCCTGGACCGCTCCCACCGGGCCTTCCTCGCCCGGCGCGACAGCGAGGTGAAGGACAGGGCGGCCGTCCTGGAACGGGTCGCCGCCCTCTACACCGAGCGCAAGGAGGAACTGGCCGCGATCATCACGCGGGAGATGGGCAAACCGGTCGCCCAGGCCCGGGGCGAGATCGACATCGTCGCCTCCATCTACCGCTACTACGCGAAGAACGGCCCCGGCTTCCTCAAGGACGAGGAACTCGACGTCGTCGCCGGCGGCAGCGCCGTGGTCCGCAAGGAGGGCATCGGCCCGCTGCTCGGGATCATGCCGTGGAACTTCCCGTACTATCAGGTGGCCCGGTTCGCGGCCCCCAACCTGATGCTCGGCAACACGATCCTGCTCAAGCACGCCCCGCAGTGCCCCGAGTCGGCACTCGCCATGGAGAAGGTCTTCCAGGACGCGGGCCTGGCCGAGGGCGCGTACATCAACCTGTTCGCGAGCAACGAGCAGGTATCCGACATCATCGCCGACCCGCGCGTGCAGGGCGTGTCCCTCACCGGTTCCGAGCGGGCCGGGGCGGCCGTCGCCGAGCAGGCGGGGCGCCACCTCAAGAAGGTCGTGCTCGAACTGGGCGGATCGGACCCCTTCCTGGTCCTGGAACCCGCCAGCCTCGACCGCGCCGTCAAGACCGCCTTCGTCGGCCGCTTCGGCAACGCGGGCCAGGCGTGCAACGCCGCCAAGCGCATCATCGTCCTGGCCGACCAGTACGAGGAGTTCACCGCCAAGTTCGCCGAGACGGTCAAGGCCGTGACCCCCGGCGATCCCGGTGACCCCGAGACCTTCATGGGCCCGCTCTCCTCCGAGCAGGCGGTGCGCAACCTCGCCGCGCAGATCGAGGACGCGGTCGAGAACGGCGCGACGGTCCTCACCGGCGGCAAGCGCGTCGACCGTGCGGGCGCCTGGTACGAGCCGACCGTCCTGACCGGCGTGCGCCCCGGGATGCGCGCCTTCCAGGAGGAGCTGTTCGGCCCGGCCGCCGTGATCTACAAGGTGGACACCGAGGAAGAGGCCGTCGCACTGGCCAACAACACCCCCTACGGCCTCGGCGCCTCCATCGCCGCCGCCGACGAGGAGCGGGCGCTGCGCGTCGCGGAGCAGCTCGACACCGGCATGGTCTACATCAACGAGGCCGGCGGCACCGCCGCGGAACTTCCCTTCGGCGGGGTCAAGCGCTCCGGCATCGGCCGGGAACTGGGCAAGTACGGCATGGAGGAGTTCGCCAACAAGAAGCTGGTCCGCGTCAAGCGCTGACCCACCCGGTTGCCGTCCCGGCCGCCGCCCCGCTACGCATAGACACTGTCTACGAGCTTCTGGTAGACAGTGTCCATGCGTACCGAGGGGGAACAGCCGACGGAACGGGCGGGAGCCGAAGTCCCCTTGCGGGAGCGGCTGGTGGACGTGGGCGTCGAACTCGTGCTGGACAGGGGCGCGGAGGCGCTCGGCCTGCGCGAGATCGCCCGCCGGGCGGGTGTCTCGCACGGCGCCCCGCGCCGCTGGTTCCCCACCCACCGCGCGCTGCTCTCGGCGATCGCCCGCCGCGGCTTCACCGACCTGGCCGGGCGCCTGGAGCGCGCCGCCCCGCGCGACTCGCCCGCGAGCGCCCGCGAACAGATCGAGGCCCTGGCCCGGGTCCACCTCGCGTACGCCCGGGAGCGGCGCGGCATGTTCGAGCTGATGTTCCGCCACGAACTGCTCGAAGGGGGCACGCGGGCGGGCACAGACCCCGAGATCTCCTCGGGAAGCGCGCGGACCGAGGCGGCGGCGCTCCCGCCGCTGCGCGCGGCCAGCCTGCCCCTCCTGCGCGGACTCGCCGCGCTCATCGCCCGGCACCGCGCCGAGCACGGGCTTCCCGGGACACCCGCACCCGAGGTGACGGCGGTGGCGCTCTGGTCCAACCTGCACGGACTCGCCCAACTGAGCGGCTGGGGCAGCCTCGGCCTCGCCCTCGGGACGGGCGCCGACGGGACGAGTGAGGAAGCGCGGCTGCTGACCGCCGTACTCGACGCCCACCTGGCCGGGCCCGCGTGAAAGGGGACGCCGGGCCCCCCGCCCGGCCGGTACTCGCCGCGAGCGTCACCGGCGCCGCGCTCGTCGCACTCGACGGCACGGTCCTGCTGATCGCCCAGCCCCGGCTCGCCGCCGAGTTCGGCGCGACGGCCGCGCAGGTGCAGTGGACGAGCACCGCCTACCTGCTCGCCGTCGCCGCGTTCCTCGTCCTCGCGGGCGGGCTCGGCGACCGCTACGGGCACGTGCGGCTGCTGCGGGTGGGCTGTGCCGGCTTCGCCGCCGCCTCCGCCGGTATCGCCCTCGCGCCCGGACTCGGCTGGGTCGTGGCGCTGCGTGCCGCCCAGGGCGTGTGCGGCGCGCTGCTGCAACCCGCGACCCTCGCCCTGCTGCGCACCGCCTACCCCCAGGACCGGGTCCCCCGCGCGGTCGCGCTGCGCACGGCCGGCATCGGGACCGCCTCGGCGGCGGGCCCGCTGCTCGGCGGGGCGCTCGTCGCCTCCCACGGCTGGCGCGCGGTGTTCGTCCTCAACGTGCCCGTGGCCCTCGCCGTCCTGCTCGCGACGACCCTC
Source organism: Streptomyces sp. NPDC007088 (assembly GCF_042869355.1). Taxonomy (NCBI): domain Bacteria; kingdom Bacillati; phylum Actinomycetota; class Actinomycetes; order Kitasatosporales; family Streptomycetaceae; genus Streptomyces; species Streptomyces sp. NPDC007088. The sequence continues at coordinate 31,377 of NZ_JBIAFO010000024.1, read as the reverse complement.
GTACGGATACCGGCGTCCACCGGGGCCCGCCCGGCCGGCCCGCGCGCCCGACTGTCCGGCCCCGCTCTCCTGGTGGGCCTGCTCGCCGCCGTCGTGTACACGCTGTCCACCGTGCCGCGCGCCGGCTGGGGCGGCGCCGCCGTGCTGCCCGGACTGGGCGGGACGGCGGTGCTGGGTGCCCTGCTCCTGGCGCGTGAACGCCGGACCACGGCGCCCCTGCTGCCCTCCGCCGTGGCCCGCTCGCGTCCGGTCGTGGCCTGTCTCGCCCTGCTCCTGACCTCGTCGGCCGCCCTCCAGGGCACGCTGTTCCAGGCCACGTTCGTCCTTCAGGACAGCCGCGGCCTCGGTCCGCTCGACGCCGCCCTGCGCATGGCACCGCTCACCGTGCTGATGGTGCTCGGCGCGCCGGCCGCCGCCGCGCTGCTGCGCCGCGCGGGCCCGCGTCGTACGGCGCTCGGCGGAAGCCTCCTGCTGGTCCTCGGCGTGGCGGCCGTGACCGGTGGCGCGGGGCCCGGCGGGAGGGGCCTCGTCCTGGGCGGCGGGGCGGCGCTGCTCGGTGCCGGCTTCGCCGCCGTCATGGTCACCGCCACCGGCACCGTCGTGGCCGAGGTGCCCGCCGGGTACGCCGGGACCGTCGGCGGGCTCAAACAGAGCGCCGCCACCGTCGGACCGGTCCTCGGTATCGCCCTGGCCTCGGGCGGGCCCGCCGCACACGGTTTCGCCGGACCGCTGCTCGCCGCCCTCGCGATTCTCGGGCTGTTCCCGGCCGCCTTGCTGCCCGGCCGGCTCAGCCCAGCCGCAACACCCGCACCCCGTACGGGGCGAGCCGCACCTCCGCCACCGCTTCCCCCGAGTCCACGTCCCGCAACTGCCTCCCTCCGCAGTCCGGACGCACCCGCGTCTCCTCGGCGCTCTGACTGACCAGCCACACGAAGCGGCGGCCGTCCTCGTGCTCCAGGACGTCGGCGGCCACCTCGGGCATCCCCGTGGTCACCGGCCGCCGGGCGCCCGCGAGTTGTGCGAGCGCCGCGTAGAGGCGGTGCGTCGCCTCGGGGTTGACCCGTGCCGTCCGCGCCGCCATGTGCTCCAGCGGGTACGTCGCCAACACGGTCCGGCCCGCGCCCAGTTCGTGCACCAGCAGGGCCGGGCGGCCGTGCGCGTCGACGGCGACCACCCGGGCCCCGGCGGGCACCACCGGCAGGTACGCCCTGCTGTCCTCGTTGCCCGCCACCGCGAACCGCAGCACCTCACCGGCCGCGAGCGGGCCGAAGTCCTCGGTGAAGGTCATCTCCAGGACCTCGTCCTCGATGGGCTCGGCCACCCCGTACGTCAGTTGCTGCTCGACGCCGAACAGCCCGTCCAGGCCGTGGAACCAGGGGCCCCGGGTCGTCGGGTACTCACCCGAGCAGAAGGACAGGTACACCGTGGCGCCCGCCCGCGCCCGCTCCTCCAGCGTGCGCCGCCCCCGCGTCGTCAGCTGCCGGGTGGCGGGCAGCAGGTACAGCAGGGCGTCCGGGGCGATGCCGTCCGCCTCCCTGGTCAGTCCCACCGGCAGGTCGGCGGCGTGGGCCGACACGTACGCCTGGTGCAGCGAGGAGAAGATGAGCGGCCGGTCGGCGGGCCGGCTGTAGGGGTAGCCGCGCTCCAGGAAGGCCGGCACCACGAGGGCCGCGTCCGCGTCGCAGCGGCGGCAGTTCGGGAAGTCCACCGCCTTGAGGGTCGCGGCGAAGGAGGCCAGCTCCAGCAGGGGCGGCTTGGGGCGGCCAAGGGCGTCGGTGACGCCGAAGTGCATCTCGAAGGGGTGGTGGTCGTAGGGCGACTGGTCCCACAGCGCGTCATAGTCCGTGTTGTTCCACGCCATCCAGCCGCTCGCCCCGCCCAGCAGCGAGTTGTGCAGGGTCTGCCGGTAGTAGACACCGGCCGCGCCCGCCGACACGGTGTCCGTGGACAGGCCGAACTCCTCCAGCACCACCGGCTGCCCGGTCACCGCGGCCAGTTCGCACTCGAAGGCCGCCCGGTAGTGCTGACGCGTGCGGTCGGTGTCCGAGCGGTAGACGTGCGGGCCCACGAAGTCGACGTACTCGGCGGTCTGCCGCAGCGAGAAACCGTTGTCGCGCCCGGTGACCTCGATGCCCCAGGCCCCGTCGCCCAGCGACACCGGCTGTGTCCCGCCCGCCGCGCGCACCGCGTCGCACATGAACTGCGCCCAGGCCGTGACGACGTCGCTGGAGGGCGGATCCACCTGATAGACGCGGCCGTAACCGGGCATCTCGTTGGTGATGAGCCAGCCGGTCACCGCGGGGTGGTCCTTGAAGCGACGCGTCATCTGCGACACGAACCACGCCTGCCGCCCCAGCAGCCACACGTCCTCGTACAGGTCGCGGTCCCCGCGCCAGGCCGGGTCCCAGTTCTCCCCGGACATGTGGCCCACGATGAAGGTGGGCACCGTGCCCATGCCCAGCTCCGTGTGCGCGTCGAGGAAGTCCCCGAAACGCGCGCACAGTTCCTCGTCCACCCGGTGCGGCTCGGGGTGGAAGTCGGGCCAGTAGAAGAAGGAACGGGTCATGTTCAGGCCGTGCTCGCGCAGGACGGACAGCTCCTCGCGGACCGTTACCGGATCATAGGAGCGCCACATCAGCGGACCTCCGGTACGCGACCAGAAGTTGGCGCCGAGCCACGGCAGGAGCGCGGAATCGTGGGTGAGCTGAACGCTGTGACGTCGCATGAGGCTGTGCGGGTCCTTCGTGTCGTGGAGGGATGACGGGGCGCCGCCCGGTCGGTGCGGCGCCACCCGGTCGGGGATCAGCGGGGTGTGTGCGGGCCCGTCGACTCACGGACCACCAGGCGCGGGCGGCCGGTCAGCGGGGCGTCGGGCACCTGCGACTCGCCGACCTGACGCAGCAGTTCACGGGCGGCGGCCGCGCCGACCTGCCGCACCTGCTGGTCGACGGTGGTCAGCCGCGGGTGCAGCCACCGGCCGAGGGGCAGGTTGTCGTACCCGACGACGGCGAGGTCCTGCGGCACCCGCAGCCCCCGGCGCTGCGCCGTGCCGATGCCGCACACCGCCATCGAGTCGTTGGCGTACACGACGGCGGTCGGCGGCTGCGCGAGCGCGAGCAGGTCCTCGGTGGCCCGGACGGCGGCCGCCTCGGTGAAGTCGGTGTGCACGACCCGGACCGGACGCAGCCCCGCGCCCGCCAGCTCGGCGAGCACGGCCGCACCGCGCGACCGGGTGTGCAGCAGTTCCCCGGGGCCCGTCACGCAGGCGATCCGGCGGTGCCCGAGGGCCAGCAGATGACGTACCGCCTCCCGCACCCCCGCCTCCTGCTCGGCCAGGCCCACCGAGGGCACCTGCGACTCCTGACCACCGGCGCCCAGCAGCACGGCGGGCAGGCCCAGCCGGCGCAGCAGCGGGGGCCGGGGATCGTCGGCGCGCGCGTCGGTCAGTACCGCCCCGTCGACCCGGCTCCCGGCCGCCAGCCGCTCGTACAGCGCGCTCTCCTCGCGCACGTCGTCCACGAGGTGCAGCAGCAGCCCGTAGCCGCGCGGCGACAACTCGCCCTCCAGACCCGTGATCAGCTCGCTGAAGTGGGGGTCCGCTCCCAGTACGTCGGTGGGCCGGCGCACCACCAGGGCGAGTGTCCTGGTACGCGAGCGGCGCAGCGCCGCCGCCGAGGCCGAGGGCGACCAGCCCAGCTCACGCGCGGTGTCGAGGACCCGTCGGCGGGTGGCCTCGGAGAGCCGCCCGGTCCCGTTGAGCGCCTGGGACACGGCGGCCGTGGAGACCCCGGCCAGCTCCGCCACCCGCTTGATCGTCGGCCGCCCGCTCACATCTTCACCGCCCCGGCCACGAGGGCCTGTTGCATCCGCTTCTGGAGCACGGTGTAGACGACCCAGACCGGAACCAGGGTCAGCACCGTGCCCGCCGTGAGCACACCGTAGTCGGTGCCGGTGATCGACTTGAGCGTGGGCAGCGCCACCTGGACCGTGCGCCGCGCCGGGTCCGGGCCGATGATCACCAGTGAGTACAGGTACTCGTTCCAGAAGGTCAGGAAGTTCATCAGCAGGATCGTCGCGATGCCCGGCAGGCACATCGGCGTGTACACGTGGCGCAGCACGGCGAAGGTCGAGGCGCCGTCGATGCGCGCCGCCTCCTCCATCTCGGGCGGGATGGTGCGCATGAACTGCACGAGAATCACCACCGACAGCGGCATCGCCGTGGCGGGCAGGAACAGCACCATGAAGACCTGCGTGTGGAACAGGCCGGTGGCCGCCGCGAGCAGGAAGGTCGGGAACAGCGCGGCGAAGGTCGGGATGAGGAAACCCAGCGAGAAGACCCCCTCGATCACCGCGCCCAGCCGCCCCGTGGCCCGCGCCAGCGCGAACGCGGCCGGCAGCGCGAGCGCCACCGTCAGGACCAGGGAACCCGCCGTCACCACTCCTGAGTTGAGGATCGCCAGGCCCAGGTCGGCATCGCCGAAGGAGGAGGTGAAGTTGCGCGGGGACAGGGAGGAGGGCAGCGAGAAGGCGTTCGAGAAGATCTGGTCGTTCGTCTTGAACGACGACACCAGCAGGTAGTACAGCGGGACGAGCAGCAGGGCCGCGTACGCCCAGGCGAGGATGTGCGCGGGCAGCCAGGACTTGCCGTGCTTCACGGGAGCAGCTCCGTTTCGGGAAAGGGCACACGGTTCGGGAGGGGGCCCGCGGAACAGCGCGCACGGGGGAGGACACCGAGGGCGGTTCGCGGGCGGGCCGTGTGCCAGAGGTCAGTAGCTCTGCCGGAAGACCCGGCGGATGCTCAGCAGGCCCACGAGCCCCACCAGGAACAGGATCACGCCCACCGCCTGGCTGTAGCCGAGATCGGCCGCGATGAACGCCTTCTGGTAGACGAGGAAGGACAGGGTGGTCGAGGAGGTGCCCGGACCGCCCTGGGTCAGCAGCAGCACCTGCTGCGCCGAACCGAACAGCGTCCACAGGAACTGGAGCATGGTCACCACGCCCACGTAGTCCCGGATCACCGGGAAGTGGATGCGCCACATCGCGCGCCAGTGCCCGGCCCCGTCCAGCTGCGCCGCCTCGCCGACCTCCTCGGGCACACTGGCGAGCCGCGCCGCGAACAGGACGGCGGTGAAACCGATCCCGCTCCACACGTCCAGCGCGATCACGCAGGCCAGCGCGGAGGAGGGCGAGGCGAGCCAGGCATCGGTGAGCGAGCCCAGGCCGGCCGCCTTGAGCACCCCGTTGACCAGGCCGTCCGGGGACAGTGCCGCGTAGAACACCATCGCCTTCGCGGGCGTCGAGATGAGCCCCGGGACGAACAGCAGGTACCGCAGTGCCCGGTGACCGGGCGGACGCTGGGCGACGTAGTAGCCGAGCATGTAGGCGCAGCCGATCATCACCGGCAGGGCGATCACCATCTGCACCGCCGTGTTGCGCACGGCGTCCCAGAACGTCGGATCGTCGAACACCGTACGGAAGTTGCCGAGGCCCGCGAAGGACACGGGCTGGAGCATCCCCGGCCAGCGCAGGGCGGCGATCACGAAGATCGCGACCATCGGCCCGACCATGAAGACCAGATACCACACGAGTGCGGGCACCGCGAGGATCGTGCCGCCCTGCTGCTTGCGGCGCGCGCGGCGCTCCGGCTCGGGCGCGGGGTCGGCGGGCAGCACCGCCGGGGCGCCGCCGGGGGACAACAGGGTCATGGGTCACTTCCAGGACGTCAGGGCGAAAGGGCGCACGGGGACGGGAGCGGCGAGAAGCCGTACGGGCGAGGGAGCGGACGGGCGGGCGGCGCGCGGCGCGGCCGGGGGAGCGGGGGCCACGGGCCGGTTGCCGCTCATGCCGAGCGGTAGGCGGCTTCGAGGGCCCGGCGCACCGCCGCCGCGCTGGTGCCGCGGGTGAAGGCCGTACTGGTGGCCGTGATGAGCGGCTGGTTGGCGACCGGCGGGACGTACACGTCGGGCACCACCGCCTGGCTCACCGAGTCCCCCAGCCGCTGGGCGGCGGCCACCAGCGGAAAGTCCCGGCTGGTCGTGGTGGTCCGCAGCGCCATGTCCCGCCCGCTCTCCGTCACGAAGCGGGACACGATGTCGTCCCGGTACAGGAAGCGCACGAACTTCTCGACCGCGTCGAGCTTCTTGCGCCCGTTCGGGCTGATCCACAGGCCGATCAGCGTGTAGGTGCGCAGGATCGTCGGCAGCTTGTGCGCGGCGCCCGGGGCGAGCGGCCAGCCGCCCACCTCGGTGTGCGCCGCGATCCGCGCCGGTACCTTCGCGAGCGCCGAGGACATCGCGGACTGGATCGCCGCGCGCCCGGTGTTGAACTGGGTGGTCATCGTGTCCGAGGTGAGGCCCTGCGCCTTGTCGGCGAAGACCCCCGCCTCCCGCAGGTGCACGAAGTACTCGATGCCCCGCCGCGCCCCTCGACTGCCGCTGAAGTCGCCCGTGCGGTAGAGGTGTTCGGCCTCACCTGCGCTCAGGAAGGTCTGGATGACCTGGGCCAGCAGCTTCTGCCCGGTCCAGTCGTTGCCGCCCACGGTGACCGGGGCGATCCCCTTGGCGCGCAGTCTGCGTGCGGCGCCGATCAGCGCGTCCCCGGTCCGCGGCGGGCCGTCGACACCGGCCCGCTCCAGCAGTGCCGTGTTGTAGGCGACGGGCCAGTTGGTCGCGAAGTACGGGAAGGCGCGCAGCCTGCCCTCGCCGTCCGTCCAGGCCCGCAGCGCCTGGGGCAGCACGCGCTCGCGCAAGCCCCAGTCGTCGAGGTGTTCGCGCACGTCGACCGTGGCTCCCACCCCGGTCCAGGCCAGCGTCTTGTCGTACAGGTTGACCATGACGACGTCCGGCTCCTTGCGGGCCAGCCGGGAGGTCTCGTAGACCTGCGCGAGGTCGTCGCCGTTGACCAGATTCTTGATCCGCAGCCCCGGATGCTCCTTCTCGAACAGCCGGCAGGCCGCGAGATAGGTGGGCGATCCGGGCGCGGTCGTCCCCAGCTGGGTGTGGACCACGAGGGTGCCGGGATCGGCGTCCGAGGAGCACCCACCGAGGGTGGGTACGGCGGCAGCAGTGGCAAGTCCGGCACCGGCGGCGAACAGGCCCCGCCGACTCAAGGGGGAGCGCACAGCGAACTCTCTCCAACCAGGAGGGTTAATCGATATACCAGGGGGTGGGCTAGACAGTAGGAACGGCGTGGGCGGGGTGTCAAGGGGTTCGCGCGCGGGTATCGGGCCGCGGGCGCCCGCCGTGCGCCCGCCGCGTCCGCCTCCGGTGCCGGCGTCACGGAGCCCTCCGGTGGCGGCGTCAGAGAGCGCTGCGGCGCGTGCGTCAGGGAGCCCTCGGTGCCGGCGTCAGGAGTGCGGGGGCCTGTCCGGCGGGGACGCGGCCTCCGAGTGGAGCAGCCGCCGTGCGGACCCGCCCCCGCCGGGGTTAGGACTGGGAGGGGCGCCGCGGGGCACCCGGCTCACCATCTGGTTCACCACTCAGCCCAGCAGCGAGGACCGACAGCCGCATGCCGACCCCACCACAGCCGCAGGACGGAACGGACGAGGACCCCGGCGCCTCGCTGCTCGACGGACTCACCGTCGACGACCGGCGCCCGGAGCGCCCCCTTCTGCTCGACGCCGAGGGCCGGTCGCTGCGCACCTGGCGCGAGAACTACCCCTACGAGCGGAAGATGGGCCGAGGCGCCTACGACAAGCGCAAACGCGTCCTCCAGATCGAGATGCTGAAGGTGCAGCGCTGGGTCAAGGACACCGGTCAGCGCCTCGTCGTGGTGTGCGAGGGGCGGGACGCGGCCGGGAAGGGCGGCACCATCCAGCGGTTCACCGAACGCCTCAACCCGCGTGGCGCCCGCGTCGTCGCCCTGGAGAAACCGACCGAACGCGAGGCCGGGCAGTGGTACTTCCAGCGCTACGTCAGCCAGCTCCCCTCCGCAGGGGAGATCGTGTTCTTCGACCGCTCCTGGTACAACCGCGCGGGGGTCGAGCGGGTCATGGGCTTCTGCACCACCGAGGAGTACGAGCACTTCCTGCGCCAGACCCCCGACTTCGAGCGCATGCTCACCGACGACGGCGTCATCCTCGTCAAGTTCTGGTTCTCGGTCTCCCGCGCCGAACAGCGCACCCGGTTCGCGATCCGCCAGATCGACCCCGTACGGCAGTGGAAACTGTCCCCGATCGACCTCGCCTCCCTGGATCGCTGGGACGACTACACCGAGGCGAAGATCGACATGTTCCGCGCCACCGACACCGACGCCGCGCCCTGGACCGTCGTCAAGAACAACGACAAACGGCGCGGCCGGCTGGAGGCCATGCGCAGTCTGCTCGACCGGCTCGACTACCCGGCCAAGGACCACAAGGCGGTGGGTACCCCCGACTCCAGGATCGTCGGGCCCGCCGACACCCTGCTGGAGGCCGGGGAGGAGAGCGCCAGTCTCTCGCCCACCCCGCTCGCCCCCGGCGGCCAGGGGCGCGGCACCCACCCCGAGACGTAGACCGGCCGGGTCCGCGCGCGGTACGGGTCCGCGCGCGGTACGGGGCCCGCGCGGCGCGGGCACCTCCGGGGCCCTGGCATGATCGAGGGATGTCAGATCGCATCATCGCCGCGTGTGACGGGGCGTCGAAGGGAAACCCGGGCCCCGCCGCCTGGGCGTGGGTCGCCGCCGACGCGGAGGGCACCCCGGAGCGCTGGGAGGCCGGACCGCTCGGCGTGGCCACCAACAACGTGGCGGAGCTGACGGCGCTGCTGCGGCTCCTGGAGACCACCGACCCCGCCCGGCCGCTGGAGGTCCGCATGGACTCCCAGTACGCCATGAAGGCCGTCACCGAATGGCTGCCCGGCTGGAAGCGGCGGGGCTGGAAGACGGCCGGCGGCAAGCCCGTCGCCAACCGGGAGCTGGTCGAGAGCATCGACGCCCTGCTCGGCGGGCGCCCCGTCGAGTTCCGCTACGTTCCCGCCCATCAGGTCGGAGGCGACCCGCTCAACGCGATCGCCGACCAGGCGGCCAGCGAGGCCGCCGTCAGCCAGGAACCGGCGGGCACCGCCCACGGCGCGGCCGCGCCCCCCGTCCCGAGCGTCTCCCGCACCGAACCCGCGCGCACCTGGGAAAACGGCGGCACGGGCGCCGCCCGCAAGAAGACGGCCCGTGCCTCCGGGTCCGCCCCCACCATCAAGGCCAAGTTCCCCGGGCGCTGCGCGTGCGGCCAGTCCTACGCCGCCGGCGAGTCGATCACCAAGGTCGGCAAGGGCTGGGGCCACCCGGCCTGCCGCGCGGAGTCCTGAGTGGTTCCCGGAGACACCTGACCGGCTTCGGGCGGGCCGGGGGGCGGGCAGTGCGCCGGAAGAGCCCCCCGCCAGGCGCGTACGCGTCAGAGGGGCGAGGAACCGGTGACCACCGGTTTTTCGCCCCTCTGACGCGTGAGGTGACGCCGTCGTGGCAGTCCGGGCGAACTCGTGGCCGCACCTGCCACCGGCGAACCGGTCAGACGGCCGACCACCCGTCGTCGACGGGGAGGACCGCGCCGCTGATGTTGCTCGCCGCGTCCGACGCGAGGAAGAGGATCGCCGCGGCCTGCTCCTCGGCGGCGGCCGGGCGGCCCATGTTGTGCAGATACGAGCCGACGGTCGCCGGGCCGTGCGCTCCCTGCTCGGCGTCGACCCTGATGTTCGTCGCCGTGCCGCCGGGCGCGATCGCGTTGGCCCGGATGCCCTTGTCCCGGTACATCACCGCGAGGGACTTGGTCAGGCCCACCACCCCGTGCTTGGAGGCGGTGTACGCCGCCCCCGCCGCGCTGCCGCGCAGCGAGGCCTCGGAGGCGGTCGAGACGATCGCGCCGCGCCCGGCCGCGAGCATGTGCGGCAGCGCCGCGCGGGTCAGCAGGAAGGGCGCGGTCAGGTTGACGCGCAGTACCCGCTCCCACTCGCCGTCGTCGGTGTCGGCCACGGCGGACATGCGGTCCATGACGCCCGCGTTGTTCACGAGGACGTCGACGCCCCCGAAGGAGTTCACGGCGGTGGCCACGACCTCGTCGACCACGCTCTGCTCACTCAGGTCACCGACCACGGCGACCGCCGTGCCGCCCGACTTCCCGATCTCGGCGACGACGTCGCGCGCGCCCCGCGCGTCGAGGTCGGCGACGAGGACCTTCGCGCCCTCGGCGGCGAATCGCAGCGCCGTGGCCCTGCCTATCCCGGAGCCGGCCCCCGTGACGACGACGCTGCGGCCCTCAAGGCCCGTGGTGATGCTCATGTGGTGCTCCCTCGCAGAAAAGACGCCGGCGGCCGGAGCCGGGACCGCCCCGCTTCCCGGTGCCCACCGGCACCTGTGAGCCTACGCTTTTATGTCGCGCAGTGCCATAAAGGCATCCAGTGTCATTAATTCGGGTACGGGAGAGAATGGGAAGCGGCACGGGACGAGGCGGAGGACGAGGGCCATGACGGCGAGCGCACGGGACCGGGAGCAGCCGGGAAGCGTCGATTCGGGGCACGGCAACCGGTCCGCGCGGGTCGGCCGCCCGCCGCTGACCGAGCGACGCAAGGCGGCCACCCGCCTGGAGATCGCCCGGGAGGCCGTCCGGCTCTTCGGTGCCCAGGGCGTGGCCGAGACCTCGGGGGAGGACATCGCTCGGGCCGTGGGCGTCTCCGTGCGCACCCTGTGGCGCTACTTCCCCTCGAAGGAACAGTGCGTGCGCCCCTTGCTCACCGGCGGTCTCGACTCCGTCATCGCCCACCTGCGGGCCTGGCCGAGGGACCGGCCGCTGTCGGAGGCGATCGGGGAGCAGTGGCGCGGAGTCACCCCCGAGGAGGCGGGCCTCACGCAGGAGCTGATCCGCCTGGCGGCGCGCGAGCCGGGCCTGCACGCGGTGTGGCTGGAGGTGCACCACGACGCCGAGGCGGTCTTCGCCGACTTCGTGGCCCAGCGCACCGGCCGCCACGCCGACGATCTGGCCGTGCGCGTCCAGGCCGTCATCATGAACGGCGCGATGCGGGTGGGCGCGGAGGAGTGGGCGCGCTCCGGGAACCGAGACCCCGATGCCCACGGACTGGCCGTACGCGCGGCCTGGCGCACGGCGCTGGAGGGCCTGGCCTGCTGAACCGTGGTGCGCCGGCCCGTGGCCGGGGCGCCTGCCGCCACGGCCCGTGCCCGTCCCGTCCCGTCGCGGCCGACGGGCGGTGGGCGGTGGCCCCCGTCCGGAGGCACGGCTGGCCGCGCCGGCCCGGCTGTCCGGGGGCACCGCTCGCCGCCCCAATCCGGCCTGGGTCTCCGCGGCTCCCGGCCCTCCCGGGCCGGGGCGCGGGGCGCGGGGTGCCTCCGCGTCCGTCGTTGTGCGCAGAACCTCTCCGCCCGACGTACGAGGCGCTGTCGTCATGATCCGTAAGCCCGTCGTTGCCTGCCGGGAGGCGTACGACCGGGGCGCGCGTCCGGCGCTCCGATGGGCCCCGGCCGGCAGGCCCGTCGGCGCGCGGTACATCGGTGCAGGTCGCGACGGTGGCGGCGCCGAGTGTGCATGTCAGCATGTCAACTATCGAGTGATACATGACTGCTTCACCGACATGTCGGCACTCCGTCATACCAATCGGGATATCTGGTGGAAAGCGCCCTCTGTGGATCACAGTGGGGCTCCCCGGACAGCCGGGGGACCCGCAAGACCGTGCGGCTCCCGCGAGGAGCCGTACGCGCACAGCACTTGGAGGAACCATCCACATGGCTACATCCCGTACCGGCCGGCGGATCGCCGCGACCCTGCTCGTCACCGGAAGCCTCCTGGGCGCCGCCGCCCTCCCGGCCGTGGCCGCCGACCACGACCGCGGACGCGACCAGGGGCGTGAGCACGGGCGCGACCAGGGACGTCACCACGGGCGTGACCACGGCCGCGACCACGGACGGCCCCAGGCCCCCCGCTCGTCGGTCGTGCTCGGTCCCGTCCAGTACGACAGCCCGGGGCCCGACAACAACTCCAACCGCAGCCGCAACGCGGAATGGGTGACGGTCAAGAACCTCGGGCGCCACCCGGTCAACCTGCGCGGCTGGACGCTGACCAACAGCGACCACGAGCGCTACCGCTTCGGCGACGTCCGGCTGCGCGGCAACTCCTCGGTCCGTGTGCACACCGGCTACGGCAAGAACACCTGGCGGGACCTCTTCCAGGGCAAGCGGGACTACTTCTGGGACAACCGCCGCGACACCGCGACCCTGAGCGACACCCGCGGTCGCGTCGCGGACCGCGAGTCCTGGGGGCGCCGTTCCTGATCTCCGGCACGACCGGGCGCCGCGGGTCCGGCGCCGTCCAGGGCGCGCCGTCCCCGCCACCCGGCGGGGGCGGCGCGCCCGTGTGTGTACCGGCCGTGAGGGCGGTGAGCCCCCGCGCGCACGGCCGCGAACCCCCGCCCGGAGCGGCCCGGAGGCCCCGCCGGACCTCGGAGTTCCCCGGAGCCGTACGACCCCTAGGCGGGGAAAGCGCCCGCTGCTAGCTTTAGTCAATGCGATTGACAAATCCCGGGCGTCTGCCTGGGCGAGCACCGCAGAGGGGAGTTACGAGCACCGTGAGCGACGCGAAACCGCAGCGACAGGCACTCGTCGTCCGGGGAGGATGGGAGGGGCACTCGCCGGTGGGGATCACCGACCTGTTCCTGCCCTTCCTCAAGGACGCGGGCTACGCGGTGGAGACGACCGACTCCCTCGACGTGTACACGGACGAAGCGCGACTGGCCGGCACCGATCTCGTGGTGCAGTGCTGGACGATGGGCACCATCACCCCCGAGCAGAGCAGGGGGCTGGCCGCCGCCGTGCGGGCGGGCACCGGACTGGCCGGCTGGCACGGCGGCATCGTGGACGCCTTCCGCGGCGACCTCGACTACCAGTTGCTCGTCGGCGGTCAGTTCCTCATGCACCCCGAGGGCTTCCACGACCACACCGTGCACATCGGCTCCGGCCACCCCGTCGTCGCCGGCCTGGACGACTTCCAGGTGCACACCGAGCAGTACTGGACGGCGACCGACCCGCTCGTCGAGGTGCACGCCACAACCGTGTTCCCACCGGGCGCGGACCGCGACCGGGAGGTCGTCATGCCGGCCGTGTGGACCCGGCGGTTCGGCGCGGGGCGGGTCTTCGTCTCCACCATCGGCCACAAGGCCGACGACTTCGACGTGCCGGAGGTCCGCACACTCACCGAACGGGGGCTGCTGTGGGCGAGCCGCTGAGGATAGGCGTCGTCGGCGCCGGCGCCATCAGCGGCGCCTACCTCGACACCCTGGAACGGCTCAGGGACACCTTGCGGATCACCGCGGTCGCCGACGTGAACCGGGTCCGGGCCCAGCAGGCCGCGGCCCGTGCCGGGCAGGGCGTGGCCGCGCTCGGTTCCGTGGCCGCCCTCGTCGCGCGCGAGGACGTCGACGCCGTCCTGAACCTGACCGTTCCCGCCGTGCACACCGAGGTCGCGCTCGCCGCCGTCGCCGCGGGCAAGCACGTCTACGGGGAGAAGCCGCTCGCCACCACGCGTGCGGAGGCCGCCGAGATCCTCACCGCGGCCCGCGCCGGCGGCGTACGCGTCGGCTGCGCGCCCGACACGGTCCTGGGCACCGGCGTCCAGACGGCCCGCAAGGCCGTGGACGACGGACTCGTCGGCACCCCGGTCGCCGCGACCGCCTTCATGGCCTGCCCCGGCCACGAGCGCTGGCACCCCGACCCGGAGTTCTACTACCGGCCCGGCGGCGGCCCCCTGCTCGACATGGGCCCCTACTACCTGTCCGCGCTCGTGCACCTGCTCGGCCCGGTGGTCCGGGTCACCGGCGCCGCCTCGGCCCCGCGCACCGAGCGGGAGATCGGCAGCGGGCCCCGCGCCGGGACGAGGTTCCCCGTCGAGGTGGACACGCACGTCACCGGAGTCCTGCACCACGCGGGCGGGGCGCTCACCACGCTCGTCATGAGCTTCGACGTCCAGGCCGCCCACCTGCCCTGCATCGAGGTGCACGGCACCGCGGGCTCCCTGTCGGTACCCGACCCGAACGGCTTCGGCGGCACCGTACTGCTCCACCGGGCCGGCGCCTGGGAGGAACTGCCCGTCAGCGCCGGTGTACGGGAGGGCGGCCGGGGTGTCGGGCTCGCCGATCTCGCCGAGTCCCTGCGCGAGGGCACCGAGCACCGCGCCTCGGCCGAGCTCGCCCAGCACGTCCTCGACGTCATGCTGAGCCTGCTCGACTCGGCCCACCAGGGGGTGTCCCTGCCGGTGGCCCAGGGCTGCGAACGCCCCAGGCCCGTACCGGAGATCTGACGGGCCCGGCGGCGGTCCCCGGCCGGGGGCGTGCACGGCACCGGCCCCGCACGTCCCCGGCCGGCCGAGGCCCGGGACACCCGCTCAGCGCATGCGCCGCAGCCCGTTCAGCACCTCCTGGAGCAACTGGGTGTCCGGCCGGGAACGGTCCCCGTCCCGGGCCGTCATCCGGCCCGAGCCGATGAGATCCGACACCAGCACCCGGACCAGCCCCACCGCGAGCCCGAGCCGGGCCGCCGCCTCCGCGAGAGCGGTGGGCCTCGCGCACAGACGGACGAGGGTTCGTTCCTCCCGGGTCGCCGAGACCGGCAGTTCGTGCTCGCCGGCCAGAGCGGTCAGCAAGGTGTCCAGTCCCAGCCGCGCGTGCGCCGCCCTGGCCCGTCCGCGCGTGATCACGTACGGACGCAGCGCGCCCCCGGCGCCTCCCGTGGCCGTACTCATACCGACCTCGAAGGCCGGGGGAGGACGACCGCGTGCCCGAGCTGTCCGGGCACACCCTCCGGCGCACCCTCGTCGAGCACCACGCCCTCCACCCCCTCCACGAGTTCCCTGACGCCCTCCGCGAGGTCCGCGCCGACTCGCGCCGCGACCGCGCCGGGTTCCGCCCGTCCGGGCTCCACCGGCCGGTCCAGTGCCTCGACCGGTACCAGGACGACGGCCCGCAGACCCCCGTACGGCGACGGGCTCAGGTCCACCTGGAAACCGTGCCGGCGCGCGAACCGGCCGACCACGGCGAGTCCCGTCTGCGGGATCTCACCGACGTCCCGCAGGCCGATCGGCCGGCGCCCCGAGACGATCTCCTTCGCCTTGCCCAGCCGGAACGCGTCGAGACCGAGCCCTCCGTCGTCCACCTCGATCACGGCTCCCTTCTGCACGGCACGCACCGTCACCGGGACCGAGGTCCGGGCCGGCGAGTACTCGGTGGCGTTCGCGAGGAGTTCCGCGACGAGATGGATGAGGGGCTCGGCGAGCGGCGCGGTCACCGCGAGATCGGGGGCGCCCGACACCTCGATCCGCTGGAAGTCGACGATGCGCCCGGAGGCGGCGCGCGCCACGTCCACCAGGGCCAGCGGCTTCTGCCACTGCTGCCCCGGCCATTCCCCGCACAGCACCTTCAGGCTCTGCGCGTGCCGGGCCTGCTGCGTCGCCGCGTGGTCGACCTGCATCGTGGCCTCCAGCAGATCCGGATCGTCGGGGTAGCGGTCCGTCAGGCCGGTCACGGTCGCCTGGATGCGGTGTGCGGAACTCTGCACCCGTCCCGCGAGCTCCACGAGCACCAGCCTGCGGCACTCCTCCTGGTACTCGGTCTCCTCCGCGACCTCCCGCAGGACCCGTTCGAACAGATCGGAGGCCACGTTCGCGAGAGCGGCGCTCTCGGGACGGGGCGGCGGGACCTCCAGGCCACGGACAGCCGCGGGCAGCCGCTGCTTGACGAGGTGTTCCAGCTCCAGACGCATCAGTTCGGCCTGCTCGGCGAGGTAGCTGTGCCAGTCGGCGTCCCTGCGTTCGGCGTGCGCCTCACGGCGGGCGAGTTCGACGGACAGCCGCTCGGTCTCGGCCAGCGCGGCGCGGTGGTGTCTGCGCAGGGCCTCGAAGCCGCACAGCGCCAGGGCCATCAGCGTGCCGAGCAGCACGGCGGTGGCCAGCCGGTGTGCCGCCATCAGGAACAGGGTGCCCCCGAACGTGCCGAGGGTCACGGTGAGCGTGGCGGGCCACAGCACACCGGCCGCGCGGGAGGGCGCCGGGACGGGCACGGAGGAAGGCGGGGAAGGGGGACGGGGCATGGAGCACCTTCGACAGGAACGACGCGTGGCGGACAGGGGGCGCGCTGCGCGCGTGGGCGGGTGCGGAGGAGGGAGCGAGAATGACATGTCGACAACGCGATATTCATCTTCGCTCGCCGGTACTCGGCCGGAGCCGGAGCCGGGCCTCGGACCCGACCGGGCCGGCCGTGGGTGTGCCCGGTGGCCGGGATCAGCCGCCGGTGCGCGACCCGTCCGCCGCACCCCTGCCTATCGCCCTGTTCAGCCGCATCGGCCCGCCGCCCTCCCTCTGCCCGTGTCCGTCGACGCCGCGCTCGCGTGCGCGGCCGAGCGCGGGCTGCCCGGAAGCGGCCTGCGCGCACCTGTCCTGGCGCGTCGCGGACGAGGGCCCGCGCAACTGACCGCGCGTCGAACGATGTTGCCTGAGCGTATAGCCCGGACGGCGGTATCCCGTGCATTACGGGGCAGTTCGCCCGTAAGAGGGGTGTTTTTCGTCACCGGGTGTGACGGGGAGGGGAGAGAGGCAGGCGTTCGGCGTGCCGCAGGGCGTCCGCGACCAGGGCGCCGCACGCCCCGCCGGGCAGCGAGTAGAGGGCGCGCCGGCCGTCCTTGCGCACGCGTACCAGCCCCGCCGCCCGCAGCCGCGCCAGGTGCTGGCTGACCGAGGGCCGGGCCGTCCCGCAGGCCGAACTGAGTTCCCCGACGCTCCACTCACCCTCCCGCAGCAGCCACAGCAGGCGCAGCCGGGTGGGATCGCCGAGCTGGGCGAAGACCCGCGCGGCGAGGGAGAACGACGGAGCCGCCGACGGCGCGGGCGACTGCGCGCCGTGGGCCGGGGCGGGGGAGCGGGAGTCGACCCGTGCGGCCACCGGGGGTCGTCGGACGGTGCGGGCGGGCCGGGCGGCGCCGCGCCCGCCGTCCGTACCTCTCGACTCCCCTTCCGTCACCACATGTTCATCGTACGGGGGCGGCCGGCCCCGCCGTCCCGACCGGCTCCCGTGGTGCGCGGCCGGGCGTCCCGGCGGTCTCCTCGCGCGCGAGGGCCGGCCTACGGGAGGATCGAGTCCACGTAGCCCCCGTCCACCCGCAGCGCGCCCCCGGTGGTCGCAGAGGCGAACGGCGAACTCAGGTACGTGACCATGTGGGCGATCTCCTCCGGCTCGATGAGGCGCTGCAGCAGCGACTGCGGCCGGTGCTCGCGCATGAACACCCGCTGCGCCTCCTCCCACGGCAGGTCCTTGTCCACGAGTTCGTACACGAAGTCCTCGACGCCTCCGGTGTGCGTCGGGCCCGCGATCACCGAGTTCACGGTGACTCCCGTGCCCGCCGCCTCCTTGGCGAAGCCGCGCGTCACCGAGAGCAGCGCCGTCTTGGTCATCCCGTAGTGGATCATCTCGGCCGGGACGACCACGGCGGAGTCGCTCGCGATGTTCAGCACCCGGCCCCAGCCCCGCTCCTTCATACGCGGCAGGTAGGCGCGGATCAGCCGGACCGCGGTCAGGACGTTCACCTCGAAGTAGCGGCGCCACTCCGCGTCCTCGATCTCCAGCGCCGGTTTGGCCCCGAAGACACCGAGGTTGTTCACGAGGATGTCGGTCTCCGGCAGCCGGTCCAGGACCTCGGCCAGTCCCTCGTCGCTCGCGAGGTCGCCGGGCACGGAGAGCAGTTCGGCGCCCGGCAGCTCTCCGCGCAGCCGCTCCACCGCCTCCCCGGTGCGCTCGGGGTCCCGTCCGTTGACCGCCACCCGCGCCCCGGCTGCCGCGAGCGAGGAGGCGATGGCCGCGCCGATGCCCTGGGTCGAGCCGGTGACCAGAGCGGTCCTGCCTTCGAGAGTGACCTGCATGGTGGTGCTGTCCTTTCGGTCGGTCCTGTGCGGGGAGCGCGCGTGAGCCCGCTCTGTACCGCTGTCCGCTCCTCCCATGGTCAATGCCTTTCCGTTCACGCGCGTGCCAGGACACCGGGCCGCGGAGCGCAGTCGGCGCCCGCCGAAGCGTGGAGAGGGCGCCGCGTGGCCGGTGGCGCGGGCACGGAGCGGACCGTCGCGTTCGACGTGGGGGAGCGGACGGCCTGGACCAGGCGCCACACGGCCAGGCGGCGGGCCCGGACGCCCTCCGCCCCGGCGCCCTCCGCTCCGGCCGGACCGTGCCGCCGAACGGGTGCCGGGCGAGGCGCCGAAACGGCGCCGAAGGGCAGGCGGCGGCGGGCGCGCGGGTGCGGGAGCGTGGACGGCGGGCCGCCGAGCGGCGTGCCGGTCCGCCCCTGGGGGCCCGGCCGATATATCACTGTCGCGTGGCTTTTCCGTCCGTTCGTCCTGCCCCCGCCGCACCGCTCGGCCCCCGTGCCGAAGCCGTATGACCGCGCTCATCGCCTGCCACTTCGCGCTGGCCCTGTTCGCCTCGCCGCTGGTGCGCCGGCTCGGCACCCGTGCCTTCGTGGTGCTCGCGCTGCCGCCGGCCGCCGCCGCGATCTGGGCCGGGGCGCAGTGGCGGGGCACCGCGGACGGAGAGGCCCGCGGCAGCTCGTGGCGGTGGCTGCCCGACTACGGCGTCGAGTTCGCGCTGCGCCTCGACGCGCTCGGCGAACTCATGGTGCTGCTCGTGGGCGGCGTCGGCGCTCTCGTCCTGCTGTACTGCGCCTCGTACTTCCCGGACCGCACCCCGCAGCTCGGCCGGTTCGCCGGCAACCTGCTCGCCTTCGCGGGCGCCATGCTCGGTCTCGTCCTCGCCGACGACCTGATCCTGCTGTACGTCTTCTGGGAACTGACGACCGTCTTCTCGTTCCTGCTCATCGGCCAGCACAGCGGCGTGAAACAGAACCGGCGCTCCGCGCTCCAGGCCCTCACGGTCACCACCATGGGCGGGCTCGCCATGCTCGTCGGCTTCCTGATCCTGGGACAGGCCGCCCACACCTACCGGCTGTCCGAGCTGATCGCCCACCCCCCGGCGTCCTCCGCCGCCGTCTCCACCGCCGTCGTCCTGGTCCTGTGCGGCGCCCTGTCGAAGTCCGCGATCTGGCCGTTCAGCCTGTGGCTGCCCAACGCCATGGCCGCGCCCACCCCGGTCAGCGCCTACCTGCACGCCGCCGCGATGGTCAAGGGCGGTGTGTACCTCGTCGCGCGGCTCGCCCCCGCCTTCGCCGACGTCACGCCCTGGCGGCCGCTGCTGCTGATCCTCGGCTCCGCGACCATGCTGCTCGGCGGCTGGCGGGCGCTGCGCCTGCACGACCTGAAGCTCGTCCTCGCCTACGGGACCGTGAGCCAGCTCGGCTTCCTCACCGTGCTGGCCGGGGCGGGCCACTACGACACCGGGGTCGCCGCCGTCGTGATGATCCTCGCGCACGCCCTGTTCAAGGCGCCGCTGTTCCTGGTGACCGGGATCATCGACCACGCGGCAGGTACCCGGGACCTGCGCGGCCTGTCCGGACTGGCCCGGCGGCTGCCCGCCGTGTGCGCCGTCGCCCTCGTCGCCGGGCTGTCGATGGCCGCCGTGCCGCCGATGCTCGGCTTCGCCGCGAAGGAGGCGGCGTTCCAGACGCTGCTCGACGGCTCGGCGGCCGACCGGTGGGCGCTGGCGGCGGCCGTCGTCGGCTCCGCGCTCACCACCGCCTACACGCTGCGCTACCTGTGGGGTGCCTTCGCCCGTAAACCGGGACACCACGACACCGCGACGCACCCCGTCCCCCGGGCCTTCCTCGCCGCCCCCGCCCTCCTCGCCTGCCTCTGCCTCGTGCTCGGGCCCGGTGTGGGCTGGACGGACCACCTCCTCAGCGCCTACGCCGCCGGCTTCCCGGCCCCGGCCCACCCCTACCACCTGGCTCTCTGGCACGGCTGGGGCCCCGCGCTGCTGCTCTCCGCCCTCGCCTGGGCCGGCGGACTCGGCCTGTTCCTGGCCGGCCGGCCCGTCGCCCGCCTCGGCCGGCTCCTCGCCTGGCGTTCCGCCGACCGCGAGTTCGGCCGGATTCTGCTGGGCCTGGAACGCACCGCCCTCCAGTGCACCGGATTCGTCCAGCGCGGCTCCCTGTCCGTGTACCTCGCCACTACCCTCGCCGTGGTGCTCGCCGGGCAGATCGCCGTGCTCGCCGTCGACTCCCCGTGGCGCGGTGCCCCCGCCCCCCGCCTGTGGGACAACCCCGCCCAGGCCGCGGTCACTGTCCTGACCTGCACGGTCGCCCTGCTGTCTCTGGGCGTGCGGCGCCGGATGAAGGCCGTCGTACTCGCCGGGCTGACCGGCTACGGCACCGCCCTGCTGTTCGTCGTCCAGGGCGCCCCCGACCTCGCCCTGACCCAGTTCTGCGTCGAGACCGTGTCGATGCTCGTGTTCGTCCTCGTCCTGCGCCGGATGCCCGTGTACTTCGAGGAGAACTTCACCCGCTGGCGCCGGACCGTGCGGATGCCGGTCGCCCTCGGCGGGGCCGCCGCCGTCGCCGTCGTCGTGTGGATCATGGCCGGGGCCCGCCGCGGCGACTTCGCCGGTGCCGCCATGGTCGAGGAGACCGACCACCACGGGCTCAAGGACGTCGTCGCCACCATTCTCGTCGACCTCCGCTCCTGGGACACCATGGGCGAGTCCAGCGTCCTGGCCGCCGCCGCGATCGGCGTCACCAGCCTCATCTACCTGCACCGGCGCACCGACCGTGACGATCCGCTGCCCGAACCCGCCCCCCGTGAGACGGCCGGCACCGGACTGCGCACCGCCTGGACCCAGTCGCACGGTGACCTCGCCGGGCTCCCCGAGGGCGACGAGGGCGCTCCCGGACGCACCTGGCTGGCCGCGGGCAGGACCCTCGCGCCCGAACACCGGTCCGTCGTCTTCGAGGTCGTCGCCCGCCTCGTCTACCACCCGATCCTCGTGCTCTCCGTCTACCTGCTGTTCTGCGCCGAGAACATGCCGGGCGGCGGCTTCGTCGCCGGACTCGTGGCCGGGCTCGCCTTCATCACCCGCTACCTCGCGGGCGGACGCTACGAACTCGCCGAGGCCGCGCCCTTCGGCCCCGGGCTCTTCACCGGCCTCGGCCTGGTCGTCTCGACCGGGGTCGCGCTGGGCGGACTCGCCGAGGGCACCGTCCTGCACGGCGGGACCTGGCACGGCCACGTCCCGCTCTTCGGAGAGGTCCACGCGTCCACGGCGCTCCTGTTCGACTGCGGGGTCTACCTCCTCGTCCTCGGCGTCGTCCTCGACATCGTGCGCGCCCTCGGCGGCAAGGTCGACCGGCAGATCGAACGGCTCGCCGCGCTGCGTGCCGCAGAGGGCCACGGGGGCGGCCGATGACGGTCAGCCTCAGCCTGCTCGTCGCCGCCGCCGTCCTGTGCGCGGTCGGCGGAATCCTCGTCCTCACCCGCTCCCTGACCCGCATCCTGCTCGGCACCGTCGTCCTCGGCAACGGCGTCAACCTGCTGATCCTCACCTCGACGGGCGCGGCCGGCGCCGCCCCGCTGCTCTACCCCGACGTCATCCGCAACCGCGTCACCGACCCGCTGCCGCAGGCCATCGCCCTCACCGCGATCGTCATCACCCTCGCCACCACCGCCTTCCTGCTCGCCATGGCCTACCGCAGCCAACAGGTCAGCGGCACCGACGAGATCAGCGACGACACCGAGGACCGGCTCGTCGCGCTGCGCGCCGAGGTCCTCGACGCGCGCAGCCAACTGCGCGCCCGCTACCGCGAGGCCCGCGCCGAACGCGGCAGGACCCCAGGACAGCGCGCCCGCTACCGCGCGGAGCGCAAACGACTGCGTGCCCGGCTGCGCGCCGACCGCGCCTATCAGGCCCGTGCCCGCGACGCCTCGGGCGACCTGTGGAACGACGTGCTCGGCGCCGATCCGGAGGACTACACGGACGGCGACGACCCGGGCCCGCAGGAGCCGCCCGCACCGGGGGAGGGCCCCTCGGGGCCCGGTCCCGCCGACGACCCGGACGAGCACGACCGCGACCCCGGGCGCCCCCGCCCGCCCGACCACCCCGCAGGACCCGGACAGGAAGGTGCACGGTGAACGCCCTCGTCCCCCTGCCCGTGCTGCTGCCGCTGTGCGTCACCGGACTCAAACTCGCCATCGGGCCCCGGCTGCACCGCCTCCAGCGCCTCATCAGCGTCGCCGTGCTCGGCGCCGTCCTCGTACTGGCCGTGGTCCTCCTGGTCGAGGCGGACCGCACGGGCCCCCTCGCCGTCAACCTCGGCGACTTCGCCCCGCCGCTCGGCATCACCCTCGTCGCCGACCGGCTCTCCGGCCTCATGCTCACCGTGTCCTCGGCCGTGACGTTGCTGGTCCTCGTGTACTCGCTCGGGCAGGGCATGGCCGACCGGGACGACGAGACGCCGCTCGGCGTGTTCCACCCCGCCTACCTCATCCTCGTCGCCGGAGTCTCCTGCACCTTCCTCGCCGGGGACCTCGTCAACCTCTACGTCGGCTTCGAGATCATGCTCGTCGCGAGTTTCGTCCTGCTCACCGTCGGCGGCACCGCGCCCCGCATCCGCGCCGGTTCCACGTACGTGATCATCTCGCTGTTCTCCTCGGTGCTCTTCCTCATCGCGATCGCCATGGCCTACTCGGCGGGGGGCACGGTGAACCTGGCACAGCTCGCCCTGCGCTTGCAGGACGTGCCCGTCGGGGTGCGCACCCTGCTGGAGGCGATGCTGCTCACCGTCTTCGCCATCAAGGCCGCCGTCTTCCCGCTCGCCGCGTGGCTGCCCGACTCCTACCCGACGGCGCCCGCGCCCGTGACCGCCGTGTTCGCCGGGCTGCTCACCAAGGTCGGCGTCTACTCGATGCTGCGCACCCAGACCCTGCTGTTCCCCGGACACCGCCTCGGCGACCTGCTGCTGCTCGCCGCGCTCGCCTCGATGGTGATCGGCGTCCTCGGCGCCGTCGCCCAGACCGACCTGAAACGGCTGCTGTCCTTCACCCTCATCAGCCACATCGGGTACATGGTCTTCGGCATCGGCCTCGCCTCCCGGGCCGGGCTCGGCGGCGCCATCGTCTACGTCGCCCACCACATCACCGTGCAGACGACGCTGTTCCTCGTCACCGGCCTCATCGAACGGCGCGGCGGCACCACCGAACTCACCCGGCTCGGCGGCCTCGCGCGCTCGGCACCGCTGCTCGCCGTGCTGTTCTTCGTCCCCGCGATGAACCTCGCCGGCATCCCGCCGCTGTCCGGCTTCATCGGCAAGCTCGGGCTCATGCGGGCCGGCGTCGAGAACGGT
This sequence comes from Streptomyces sp. NPDC007088, assembly GCF_042869355.1. Classification (NCBI taxonomy): domain Bacteria; kingdom Bacillati; phylum Actinomycetota; class Actinomycetes; order Kitasatosporales; family Streptomycetaceae; genus Streptomyces; species Streptomyces sp. NPDC007088. The sequence continues at coordinate 8,148 of NZ_JBIAFO010000024.1, read as the reverse complement.
GGCGCCTGGGCGTGGGTCCTCGTCGCCGGTTCCGCCGCCACCAGCCTGCTCACCCTCTACGTCATGGCGAAGATCTGGAACCTCGCGTTCTGGCGCGAGGCCCCGCCCGGCCAGATCGCCGAGGGCGTCCTCCTGGAGTCCGACGAGGACGACGACGAGGGCGACGACGAGACGACCCGCCCCGAACCGGCGGGCCGCGCGGTCGCCGCGACCCTGAGCGGACGGGCCGTCACCACCACCAGCCGGCTGCCGCGCACCATGACTGTCGCGACCGCCGGGGCCGTCTGCCTCGGCCTGCTCTACACCGTCCTCGGCGGCCCGCTCACCAGTCTCGCCGACCGCGCCGCCGGTGAACTGCTCACCCGTTCCCCCTACATCGAGGCGGTGCTCGGACCATGAGCATCCTGTTCCGGGGCCGCAGACGCTCGCCCTACAGCTGGACCATCGGCGGGGGCACCAGCCGCCGCGTCCTGGACCTGCCCCTCATCGCCTGGCTCACCGTCATCTGGGTACTGCTGTGGGGCACCCTGTCCTGGGCCAACCTGATCAACGGGCTCGTCGTCGGCTTCCTGCTGTGCCTCGCGTTCCCGCTGCCCGCCGTCGATCTCGGGCTGCGACTGCGGCCCCTGGGCATCCTGCGCTTCCTCGGCTACCTGCTGTACGACATGTTCTCCTCCAGCGTCGAGGTGACCGGGAAGATCTTCTCCCGGGGCCCCTTCCACGCGGCCGTCGTCGCCGTCCCGCTGCGCTGCCGCAGCGATCTCATGCTCGCCGCCACCGCCGTGGCCGTCTCCAACGTGCCCGGCGGCTCCGTCGTCGAGGTACGGCGTGCGACGGCCACCCTGTTCCTGCACGTCCTGGACGCCGACGACCCCGAGCAGATCGAACGGGCGCGGCGCTCCGTATGGCGCATGGAGGAACTCACCGCCCGCGCCTTCGGCACCGCCGAGGACATCGAGGCCGTCAGCAACCCGCCCCGACCGGAAGGCAACCCGTCACCGTGAGCGCGCTGCACTCCGTCGAGAGGGGCCTGATCATCGCCGCGGGCTGCATGATCCTGCTGGCCGGGGCCCTCATCGTGATCCGTATCTGGCGCGGCCCCTCGATGCTCGACCGCGCCGTCGCCCTCGACGTCGTCGCGGCCCTCATCATCGCCGGGATCGGCGCCAAGTCCGCGCTGGACATGGACCCCTTCTACTTCCCGGTGATGCTCGTGCTCGCCTTCCTCGGCTTCACCGGCTCCGTGGGCATCGCCCGCTTCATCGCCGTCCGCGACCGGCCGCCACGGCGCGGGGACGGCAAGGACGTGACCCGGTGAGGCGCGGCGCCGCGGCGGCGCGCCGGTCCACGACCACGACGCGAAAGGACGAGCGATGAGCGTGGGAGCACAGGTCGCCGACCTGGCGGGGGCCCTGCTGCTGTTCTCCGGCTGCTTCCAGTGCCTCCTGGGAGTCATCGGCATGCTCCGGCTGCCGGACGTGCTCGCCCGCAGCCACGCCGCGACCAAACCCCAGACCCTCGGGATGCTGCTCGTCCTGGTCGGTGTCGCGCTGCGGCTGCGCAACGGCATCGACATCGGCACCCTCGCGCTCGTCGTGTTCTTCCAGTTCCTCACCAGCCCCGTCGCCTCGCACCTCGTCGCCCGCTCCGCCTACCGCACCGCGCAGACCGGCTCCCGCGATCTGGTACGCGACGACCTCGACCCGCAGCTCAGCGACGGCGAGGGCGACTAGAGAGGGCCTCGCGGACCGGCACGACGGCCTGGGCGAGCGGTACGAGACGCGCTCCGGCCGCCGACAACTCCCGCTCCACGGCGCGCCGCGTGAGCGCGGCGGGCACCTCGCCGTCCCAGTCCGCGTGCGCGCCCCGCACGAGGCGGACCGGATGGCCCCGGCGCAGGGCCGAGAGAACCGTCGCCCGGACACAGAGGCCGCTCGCGACGCCCGCGACCGTCACCGTGACCCCGGCGGGCAGCAGGCCCGCGAGCCCCGTCTCCTCGAAGGCGTCCGCCCGCCTCTTGTCGACCACCGGCTCGTCCTCGCGCGCCGCATGCTCCAGGTGCCAGCCGTGGCTGCCGGGCACACACCCCGCCTGACGCGGATCGTTGTGCCGTACGTGGATCACCCGCGTGCCCGAGGCCCGCGCCCCGGCCAGCAGCGCGGCCACCGCCTCCCGCAGCCCGGCCGCGTCGGGTACCGGGTCGGGCGGGGCGAACACCGAGCGCTGGAGGTCGATCAGGAGCAGGACGGAGGTCATGGGCGCCACGCTAGACACCCGCGCCGAAGGCGCCAACCGGTTTCCCCGCTGCGCCGGGCGAGGCCGCTCAGCGGCTGCCCTCCCGCCCGCCCGGCTCCAGGGGCGGGGCGGACAGCCCGGCGTGCGTACGGCACTGCGGGCCGGCGGGCCGCTTTCCGCCCTCCGGGGCGGGCCGGCGCACGAACAGCGCCGCGAGTACCGCCGCGAGGACCAGCAGGCCCGCCATGCCGAACGCGGCCCGGTGGAAGGCCGTGTTCACCGCCGACGCGTCCCGGTAGGCGTTGTCGGACAGCCCCACCGCGAGCGGCAGCGCCGCGACGACCAGCAACTGGGCGATCCGCGCCGCCGTGTTGTTGACCCCGCTCGCCAGCCCCGCCCGCTCCTCCTCCACCGAGGCCAGCACCGTCGCCGTCAGCGGGGCGACGAAGGTGCTCATCCCGAGGCCGAGCACCGCGACGGCGGGCAGGACACCGGAGAAGTACGAGGAACCGGGGCTGATCCGCAGCATCAGCAGCGCCCCCACCGCGCCGATCAGCGGACCCGCCACGAGCGGCACCCCCGGCCCCACACGCCGCGCCAGATCCCCCGACCAGGCCGACAGCACGAGCATGAGCACGGTGATCGGCAACGTCGCGACCCCGGCCTCCAGGGCGTCGTAGCCGAGGCCGTTCTGCAACTGGACGGGCAGCAGGAACAGCACCCCGCCGATCGCCGCGTACAGGCACAGCGTCATCAGGTTCGTCACGCTGAACAGCCGTGAGGAGAACAGGCCGAGCGGCAGCATCGGATTGCGGCCGCGCCGTTCCACCACCAGGAAGGCCACCCCCGCCGCGAGCCCGAACAGCGCGGGGAGCGCGACCTCGGACACCGCCGCGCCCGGCGCCGTGATCAGGGCGTAGCTGATGCCCGCGAGGAAGGCCGCCCCGAGAGCCGCGCCGAGCACGTCGAAACGCCGGCCGGCCGTCGACGGGTCCCGGCTCTCGGGCACGTGGCGCAGGGCGATCGCCAGGACCACCGCGCCCAGCGGCACGTTGATCAGGAAGATCCACCGCCAGCCGGGGCCGTCGATGAGCCAGCCGCCGAGGAAGGGCCCCACCGCCCCCGCGACACCGGTCAGCCCCGACCAGGCGCCGACCGCCTTCGCCTGGTCCTCCGTGCGGAAGGACGAGCGCACGAGCGCCAGCGAGCCCGGCGTCAGCAGCGCGCCCCCGATGCCCTGGAGGGCGCGCGCCGCGATGAGCAGGGTCCCGTCCCGCGCGATTCCGCACAGTACCGAGGCCGCCGCGAACCACACGACCCCCACCAGCAGCGTCCGCCGCCGCCCGAGCCGGTCGCCGAGCGCCCCGCCGAGCAGCAGCAGCGCCGACAGCGTCAGCATGTAGGCGTTGACGACCCACTGGAGGGTCGACAGGGAGGTGCCGAGGTCCGCGCCGATACGCGGCAACGCCACATTGACGACGGTGCCGTCGAGCATCGCCATCCCCGACGCGAGCACCGCACAGGCCAGTACCCAGCGGCCCCGCGCCGAGGCCAGGGCGAGCCGCCCGCCCCCGGCGTCCGGCGGGCCGTTCACCCGGTCCACCGGCCGGCTCCCCGCCAAACCGCTCCTGTGCTCTCCCTCGCCGGCACGCCGCTCAGCCCTCCCATCGCCAGTCGGTGACCTCGGGCAGGTCCTCGCCGTGCTCCCGTACGTAGGCGCGGTGGCGGGTACGGGTGTCCGCCATCTCCTGCCGCAGGCCCGCCGCCCGCTGGGCCAGCCCCGGAACCCGGTCGATCACGTCCATGACCAGCCGGTAGCGGTCCATGTCGTTGAGGACCACCATGTCGAAGGGGGTCGTCGTCGTCCCGCGCTCCCGGTAGCCGCGTACGTGCAGGTGCGGGTGGACGGACCGGCGGTAGGCCAGCCGGTGCACGAGCCAGGGGTACCCGTGGTACGCGAAGATCACCGGCCGGTCGCGGGTGAACAGCCCGTCGAAGTCGAAGTCCGGCATGCCGTGCGGGTGTTCCTTCTCCGTCATGAGCCGCGCGAGGTCCACGACGTTGACGACCCGCACGGCCAGCTCCGGCAGCCGCTGCCGCAGCAGTTGCGCGGCGGCCAGGATCTCCAGGGTCGGCGCGTCCCCGGCGCACGCGAGCACCACCTCCGGCACCCGGCCGCCCTCGGTCCCGGCCCACTCCCAGATACCGGCGCCCCGCGCGCAGTGCCCACGCGCCTCGTCGAGGGTCAGCCAGTCGAACCGCGGGTTCTTCCCCGCGACGATCACGTTGACGTTGTCGCGGCTCGCGAGCGCCTGTTCGGCGGTCACCAGGGTCGTGTTCGCGTCCGGCGGCAGGTAGACCCGGACGACCTCGGGGCTCTTGTTGAGCACATGGTCGATGAAGCCGGGGTCCTGGTGCGAGAAACCGTTGTGGTCCTGCCGCCACACGTGCGAGGTCAGCAGGTAGTTGAGCGAGGCGAGCGGGGCCCGCCACGGCAGTGCGCGGCTCGTGCGCAGCCACTTGATGTGCTGGTTGGCCATCGAGTCCACGATGTGCGCGAACGCCTCGTAGGTGGAGAACACCCCGTGCCGGCCGGTCAGCAGATACCCCTCCAGCCAGCCCTGGCACAGGTGCTCCGACAGGACCTCCATGACCCGGCCGTCCCGCGTCAGGTGCTCGTCGACCGGCAGGATCTCCTCCTGCCAGGTCTTCCCGGTCTCCTCGTACACCCCTTCGAGCCGGTTGGAGGCCGTCTCGTCCGGGCCCACGAGCCGGAAGTCGCGGCGGCCGGCCGTCTCCCGCATGATGTCGGCGAGATAGTGGCCGAGCACCCGCGTCGCCTCGTGGGTCGTCGTGCCGGGGCCGTCGAAGTGTGCCGCGTGCCGCTCCAGCGGGGGAGTGGGCAGCGACCTGAGGAGCCGGCCGCCGTTGGCCACCGGGTTCGCGCCCAGCCGCAGATCGCCCTCCGGGAGGCACTCCAGCACCTGCGGGCGCGGCCGGCCCTCCGCGTCGAACAGGTCCTCGGGCCCGTACGAGCGCATCCACCGCTCCAGCATCCGCAGGTGCTCCGGGTTCTCACGCACCTGGGAGAGCGGGACCTGATGGGCGCGCCACGTGCCCTCGACCGGCAGCCCGTCCACCTCGGCGGGCCCGGTCCAGCCCTTCGGCGTGCGCAGGATGATCATCGGCCAGTGGGCGCGCTCCGTGGAACGGCCCCGGCGCGCCTCGGCCTGGATCTCGTCGATCCGGCCGACCGCCTGCGCCAGCGCGCCCGCCATCAGCCGGTGCACCTCCTCCGGATCGTCGCCCGCGACCTCGATGGGCCGGTAGCCGAGCCCCCGCATCAGGTCGTAGAGCTCGGTCTGCGGGAGCCGGGCGAGGATCGTCGGATTGGCGATCTTGTACCCGTTGAGGTGCAGGACCGGCAGCACCGCGCCGTCGTGTGCCGGGTCGAGGAACTTGTTGGAGTGCCAGGAGGCCGCCAGCGGGCCCGTCTCCGCCTCCCCGTCGCCCACCACACAGGTCACCAGCAGGTCGGGACGGTCGAAGGCGGCCCCGTACGCGTGCAGCAGCGAGTAGCCCAGCTCACCACCCTCGTGGATGGAGCCGGGCACGTCCGGGGCCACGTGACTGGGCACCCCGCCGGGGAAGGAGAACTGCTTGAACAGCCGTCGCATGCCCGGCTCGTCCCGGCTCACGTCCGGGTAGATCTCGGAGTAACTGCCCTCCAGCCAGCAGTTGGCCAGCACCCCGGGCCCGCCGTGTCCGGGCCCCCACACGCACAGCGCGTTCTGCCGGCGCAGCCGGATCAGCCGGTTCAGGTGGGTGTACACGAGGTTCAGGCCCGGGACGGTGCCCCAGTGGCCCAGCAGGCGCGGCTTGACGTGCTCGGGCCGCAGCTCCTCGCGCAGCAGCGGGTTGGCCATGAGATAGATCTGGCCGACCGCCAGGTAGTTGGCCGCCCGCCAGTGCGCGAGCAGCGAGCGGAGTTCGTCCTCCGGCAGCTCGGGCGCGAGGGCGGTCGGTGTCTCGTACGTGAACTCCTGCATCGCAAGCCTTCCGGCACGTCTACCACTGGAATCGGCCGGCGGCGGGAACCCCGGCCGCCTCGGCCCGCGACGGCGCGGACCGCACTTCCCACCCCCGGTACCCCGACAGGCCCGCCGCCCATCGTCCAGCCTCCGTGTTTCCCGCACCGGCCGCCGCGGACGTGCGACGGGGGATGTGCGGTGGGCCCGCGCGCACCGCCTCCCGCGCCCCCGTGCAAACCTTTCCTGACCAGGCGTCCGCCCGCCCGGCAGGCCACCGTCAGTCGCGGACCCGGCTCTCCTCGCGGTACAGCAGGTCCTGGTACGCGGGATGGCGGGCGATCCACCCCGCGTAGAACGGGCACACCGCGAGGACCGGTGTGCCCGAGGCGCGCGCCGCGTCCAGTGAGGTCCGCACGAGGGCGCTGCCCACGCCCTGCCCCTCGTACGCCGGGTCCACCACGGTGTGCACGAAGGCGATCAGCCCCTCCGAGTCGACGTACTGCGCGAAGCCCGCGAGTTCCTGGCCCAGCCGCGCCTTGTACCTGCTTGTCCCGGGGTCGTCGGTGACCTCCACCGGCCGCGTACCGCGCTCACCCATCGGCCCGCCTCACTGTCGCAGCCCGCCGCACGAGGCGGCGCTGACGGGCACCAGCCTGACCCGCGCGGGCGCACCGCGCGAGCCGGACGGCGCCGTTCGCCTGAGCCGGACGCAGGGGCGCCCGGGGCCCGCGCGGCGGGAGGCCGAGCACTGACGGGTTGCTCCTCGCGGGCCGCTCATCCGTTCGGCCCGGGTCCCCTGGCCCGGCCCCACCGCCCGTCGGAGAGTGGTGCAGCGCGCGCCTGGCGCCACCGGGCGGACGATCCGCACCAGGGAGGACGACCACATGAAGATCGCGGTTCTGGGGGCCACCGGAGGTCAGGGGGGCGCCGTGCTCAACGCCCTGCGCGAGGCCGGACGGTCCGTACGCGCCGTCGTACGCGACCCCGGGGAGGCCCGCGCCCGGGGACTCGCCTCCTCCGGCGTCGAGGTGGTGCGCGCCGACCTCTCCGACACCGACTCGCTGGCCGCCGCCTTCCAGGGCGCCGCCGCCGCCTTCGCCGTCACCACCCCCTTCGAGTCGGGTTTCGAGGCGGAGAAGGCCCAGGGCGTCGCCATCGTCGACGCCGCGGCGCGCTCCGCGCTCCCGCACCTCGTCATGGCCTCCGTCGCGAGCGCCGACCGTGACACCGGCATCCCGCACTTCGACAGCAAGGCGCACACCGAGCGCGTCCTCGCGGCCTCCGGCCTGTCCGCCACCGTCGTCGCCCCCACCTACTTCTTCGACAACGTCTTCGGTGAGGTCCAGGAGATCGCGGACGGCGAGATCACCATGGCGCTGCCGCCCGATCTCCCGCTCCAGCAGGTCGCCCGACGCGACCTGGGGCGGGTCGTGGCCGCCGTGCTCGCCGACCCCGAGCGTTACCGGGGGAGGCGCATCGAGATCGCCGGCGACGACCCGACCCCCGCGCAGATGGCCCGTGCCATCGGCCGGGCGGCCGGCGGGCCCGTCAGCTTCCGGCAGATCCCCCTGGAGTCCGTCGTGCGCGCGAGCCCCGACATGGGGGCGATGTACACGTATCTCACCGAGGTCGGCTATCAGGTGGACATCCCGGCGCTGCACGCCGAGTTCCCCGACGTCGGGTGGAACTCGTTCGCCGACTGGGCGGCCGGACAGCACTGGCCGGTCCCGGGCAGCTGAACGCGGGCCGCGGCAAGCAGGACGACACGGCGGTGGGGGGGGGGCGGGGCGGGGGGGGGCCCCCCCCCCCCCCCCCCCCCCGGGCCCCCCCCCCCCCCCCCCCCCCCCCCGCCCCCCCCCCGCCGGGGCCCCCCCGGCCCCCC
>NZ_JBIAFO010000023.1:0-106324 GCF_042869355.1 Streptomyces sp. NPDC007088 | reverse complement strand
GGGGGTGGGGCGGGGCGCGGGCGGGGCGGGCCCCCCCCGGGGCCGCGGGGCCCCCCCGGGCCCCCCGCGCGGGCGCCCCCCCGGGGCCCCCCGCCGGGGGGGGCCCCCCCGCCGGGGGCCCCGGGGGCGGGGGCCCACACCCGTATATCTGCCCGGCAGCGCTACGGAAGCTGCGCCGCGCGCGCCTCCCGGCGGTTGCCCCGGAAGGTGTTCACCCGGCGGAACGTGGCGAACAGCGGGATCACGGCGGCCAGCACGAGCTGGAGCGCACAGCCGGTCTGGAGCAGCAGCTGACCGCCGGGGGCGTCGAAGGCCCACGCGGCCAGCAGGCCCATCGCGGCGACGATCCAGCTCAGCATCGCGACCGCCAGCGGACCACGCGGCTTCGGGTACTCGACCCGGCTCACCATCAGCCAGGCGGTGCCGACGATGGCCAGCACCGTCGCCACGAACGGCAGCTCCAGCAGGACGACCGAGACGACCGTCAGCGCCCCGAACGGGCTCGGCATCCCCTGGAACACCCCGTCGCGCAGCGTCACGCAGGAGAATCTGGCCAGCCGCAGCACGACCGCGAGCAGCACCACGATCGCCCCCACCGCGGCGACCCGCTGATGCGCGTCGTCGGCGACCAGGCCGTAGACGAGCACGAAGTAGGCGGGCGCCAGGCCGAAGCTGATGAGGTCCGAGAGGTTGTCCAGCTCGGCCCCCATCGGGGAGCTGCGCAGCTTGCGCGCGACCAGACCGTCGAACAGGTCGAAGACCGCCGCGCACAGCATGAGGATCACGGCGGTGGCCGCCGAGTGGCGGGCCATGCCCGACTCGTCGCTGCCGGTGAGGTGCGGGATCAGGATGCCGGTGGTGGTGAAGTACACCGCCATGAACCCGCACGTGGCGTTACCGAGTGTGAGGGTGTCCGCTATCGACAGCCGCATCGAGAGGGGCAGCTCCGCCGCCTCGTCGCCCTCGGCCGTCAGCGGCTCGGCCTCCGGCACCCAGCCGGCCTGTGTCTCGGGATCAATCACGGTCAATGCGAGTCACCCCTGCCACGGTCGGCTGACCGACCTCGACGTCGGCCTCCACGCCTTCGGGGAGGTAGAGGTCCACACGCGAGCCGAAGCGGATCAGGCCGATGCGCTCGCCCTGCTCCACCTTCGTACCGCTCGGCACGTAGGGCACGATGCGACGCGCCACGGCCCCGGCGATCTGGATCATCTCGATGTCGCCCAGCTCGGTGTCGAAGTGCCACACGACCCGCTCGTTGTTCTCGCTCTCCTTGTTGAAAGCCGGGACGTAGCCGCCGGGGATGTGCTCCACCGACGTCACCGTCCCCGCCAGCGGAGCGCGGTTCACGTGGACGTTGAGCGGGCTCATGAAGATCGCGACGCGGGTACGTCCGTCCTTCCACGGCATGATGCTCTGCACCACACCGTCGGCCGGGGAGACGACCCGGCCCTGCGTGATCTCACGCTCGGGATCGCGGAAGAACCACAGCATGCCCGCCGCGAGCGCGGTGGTGGGCACGGCCAGCGCCGCGGCGCGCCCGGAGCGGCGGGAGCGGACGAGGCTGACGGCTGCGGTGGCGACGGTCGGCAGGAGCCACGGCGATGCTCCGCGCGCCAGGCGGACCCGGGCGCGAGGCGCGGAGTTTTGGCTGTCGGGCATGGATGACCTTCGTAGCGGATGAATGCCGCGCGGGTAACGGGGGACGGCGGCTTTCCCGGGATGGTATCGGTTGCGGCCCGCAACTGAGCAAGCCAGGAAGCGAGTCGGAGGCCGAACTACACCTACGGAGTGTGATCTTCTTCTCGGAGAAAACGCCCCATACGCGATATGTCAACCCTGGACCCGGTACTCCTCCAGCAACCTCCGGCCGATGATCATTTTCTGGATCTCGGCGGTACCTTCACCGATCAGCAGCATGGGCGCCTCGCGGTACAGACGCTCGATCTCGTACTCCTTCGAGAACCCGTACCCCCCATGGATACGGAACGCATCCTCGACGACTTCCTTGCAGTACTCGGACGCGAGGTACTTGGCCATCCCCGCCTCCAGGTCGTTTCGCTCCCCGGAGTCCTTTTTGCGTGCTGCGTTTACCATCATCGCATGGGCGGCCTCGACCTTGGTCGCCATCTCGGCCAACTTGAACTGCACCGCCTGGTGCTGCGCGATGGGCTTGCCGAAGGTGTGGCGCTGCTGCGCGTAGCCGATCCCCAGCTCAAAGGCGCGCCGGGCCACTCCGCAGCCCCGGGCGGCCACGTTCACCCGCCCCACCTCCACGCCGTCCATCATTTGGTAAAACCCTCGGCCGCTGCTCCCGCCGAGTACACAATTGGCCGGAATGCGTAGGTCGTCCATGAGCAGCTCGGTCGTGTCGACGCCCTTGTAGCCCATCTTCTCGATCTTCCCCGGGATGGTCAGACCGGGCCGGACCTCGCCGAACCCGGGCTCCTTCTCCACCAGGAAGGTCGTCATCGAGCGGTGCGGCGCGGTGCCCTCGGGCAGCCCCTCGTCGGTGCGGCACAGCACCGCCACGAGCGAGGAGGTCCCCCCGTTGGTCAGCCACATCTTGCGGCCGTTGAGCACGTACTCCTCGCCGTCCCGCACACCCTTCGACGTGATGGCCGACACGTCCGAACCGAGGCCCGGCTCGGACATGGAGAACGCGCCGCGCACCTCGCCCAGCGCCATCCGGGGCAGGAAGTGCTCCCTCTGCTCCGGCGTGCCGTGCCGCTGGAGCAGGTACGCCACGATGAAGTGCGTGTTCACGATGCCGGACACCGACATCCAGCCCCGGGCGATCTCCTCCACGCACAGCGCGTAGGTGAGCAGCGACTCCCCGAGTCCGCCGTACTCCTCGGGGATCGTCAGCCCGAACAGGCCCAGCTCCCGCAGCCCGTCGACGATGGCCTGCGGGTACTCGTCCCGGTGCTCCAGCTCCGTGGCGACCGGCAGGATCTCCTTGTCGACGAAGTCCCGCACCGTCGACAGGATCTCCTCCTGCACCTCCGTCAGGCCGTGCGTGTGCGCGAGCCGGCTCATGACTGGTCCTCCCTCAGGCTCGGGCGGCCGGGCTGCTCCCCGCCCCGCCGGTCGACGTACTCGGCGGTCGGCACCATGACCTTGCGGCGGAAGACGCACACCAGCGTGCCGTCCTGGTTGTGGCCCTTGGTCTCGACGTGCACGACCCCCCGGTCGCTCCTGGACCGCGAGGGCCGCTTGCCGAGCACCTCCGTCTGGCCGTACAGCGTGTCGCCGTGGAAGGTCGGCGCCACGTGCCGCAGCGACTCGACCTCCAGGTTGGCGATCGCCTTGCCCGAGACGTCCGGCACCGACATGCCCAGCAGCAGGGAGTACACGTAATTGCCCACCACCACGTTCCGGCCGAAGTCGGTCGTCGACTCCGCGTAGTTGCTGTCCATGTGCAAGGGGTGGTGGTTCATCGTCAGCAGGCAGAACAGGTGGTCGTCGTACTCCGTGACGGTCTTGCCCGGCCAGTGCCGGTAGACCGCGCCCACCTCGAACTCCTCGAACGTGCGGCCGAACTGCATCGCTCAGTCCTCCGGGATCTCGAAGGAGGTCGTGCGCCGCAGACCGGCCGCCCGCCCCTTGCCCGCCACGACCAGGGCCATCTTGCGGCTCGCCTCGTCGATCATCTCGTCGCCCAGCATCGCCGAGCCCTTCTTCCCGCCGGCCTCCGACGTGCAGTACGCGTAGGCGTCGAGGATCATCTCCGCGTGGTCGTAGTCCTCCTGCGAGGGGGAGTACACCTCGTTGGCCGCCTCGACCTGGCCCGGGTGCAGCACCCACTTGCCGTCGAAGCCCAGGGCCGCGGAGCGCCCGGCGACCTCGCGGAACGCGTCCACGTCCCGGATCTGGAGGTAGGGCCCGTCGATCGCCTGCAGATCGTGCGTACGCGCCGCCATCAGGATCTTCATGAGGATGTAGTGGTAGGCGTCCGCCCCGTAACCGGGCGGCTGCTCCCCGACGACGAGGGTGCGCATGTTGATCGAGGCCATGAAGTCGGCGGGCCCGAAGACGATGGTCTCGGTACGCGCGGAGGCGGCCGCGATCTCCTCGACGTTGACCAGGCCCCTGGCGTTCTCGATCTGCGCCTCGATGCCGATCCGGCCGACCTCCAGGCCCATCGTCTTCTCGATCTGCGTCAGCAGCATGTCCAGGGCGACGATCTGCCGCGCGTCCTGCACCTTGGGCAGCATCAGGCAGTCCAGGTTGTGGCCCGCGCCCTCGACGACGGTCACGACGTCCCGGTAGGTCCACTCGGTCGTCCAGTCGTTGACCCGTACCACCCGGGTCTTCCCGCTCCAGTCGCCCTCGTTGAGGAACTTGACGATCGTGTGCCGTGCCTCCGGCTTCGCGAGCGGCGCGCACGCGTCCTCCAGGTCGAGGAAGACCTGATCGGCCGGGAGGCCCTGGGCCTTCTCCAGGAACCGCGGGTTGCTGCCGGGGACGGCGAGACAGGAACGGCGCGGGCGCAGCCGGTTCACGGGGGACGTGGCGCCCGGGGTGGCGCCGCTCACGGCGGTGGTGTCGGTCATGCGGGAACCTCCAGGGGGTCGAGCGTGTGCGCGGAGCGGATCTCGTCGACGATACGGCCGATGATCTCCGTGATACCGAAGTCCTTGGGGGTGAAGACGGCGGCCACCCCGGCCCGCCGCAGCAGCGCGGCGTCCTTGCCCGGGATGATGCCGCCGACGACGACGGGCAGTTCGGCGGCGCCCGCCCGGCGCAGCCGCTCCAGCACGTCGGGGACGAGCTGGGCGTGCGAGCCGGACAGGATCGACAGCCCCACGCAGTCCACGTCCTCGGCCAGGGCCGCGTCGACGATCTGCTCGGGGGTCAGCCGGATGCCCTGGTAGACGACTTCGAAGCCGGCGTCCCTGGCGCGCACCGCGATCTGCTCCGCGCCGTTGGAGTGGCCGTCGAGCCCCGGTTTGCCCACCAGCAGCCTCAGCCGCCCCCGGCCCAGCTCCTCGGCGGTCAGGGCGACCCTGCGGCGTACCTCGGCCAGGTCCGAGCCCTCCTCGACGCTCACCGCGACGGGAGCGCCGCCCACCCCCGTCGGGGCGCGGTACTCGCCGAAGACCTCGCGCAGGGCGTCGGCCCACTCGCCGGTGGTCACCCCGGCGCGCACGCACTCCAGGGTGGCGTCCATCAGGTTCGCGTCCGTGCGGGCCGCCTCCTTCAGCTCGTCCAGCACCTGGCGCACGCCCGGGTACAGGTAGGGATCGGCCAGGCCCTGCCGGTCGGTGGACTCCTCGCGTGAGGCGCGCCAGCGCCCCAGGGCCCGCACCGCCTCGTCCTCGATACCGGGGTCCACGCTGAACACGGCCGTGTCCAGGTCGGCGGTGAGCGGGCTCGGCTCGGCCTCGGTGTGGCAGTTGACGCCGACCACCTTGTCCTCGCCGGACTCGATCCTGGACCGCCGTTCGGCGTGCGAGGCCACGAGCTGCGCCTTGAGATAGCCGGACTCCACCGCGGCGAGCAGCCCGCCCACGTCCTCGATCCGGGCCATCTCAGCCTCCGCCGCGTCGGCGAGCTTCACCGTCTCGGCCTCCACGACGTGCGAGCCGGCGAACAGGTCCCCGTACTCCAGCAGGTCCGACTCGTGGGCCAGGACCTGCTGGATGCGCAGCGACCACTGCTGGTCCCAGGGCCGGGGCAGGCCCAGCGCCTCGTTCCACGCGGGAAGCTGCACCGCGCGGGCGCGGGCGTCCTTGGAGAGCGTCACCGCGAGCATCTCCAGCACGATCCGCTGCACGTTGTTCTCCGGCTGCGCCTCGGTCAGGCCCAGCGAGTTGACCTGGACCCCGTAGCGGAACCGGCGCTGCCGCTCGTCGGTGACGCCGTAGCGCTCCCGGGTGACGCGGTCCCAGATGCGGGTGAAGGCGCGCATCTTGCACATCTCCTCGACGAACCGGACCCCGGCGTTCACGAAGAACGAGATCCGGCCCACGACCGCCCCGAACCGCTCGGGCGGCACCTGTCCCGCGTCGCGCACCGCGTCGAGGACGGCGAGGGCCGTGCTCATCGCGTAGGCGATCTCCTGGACCGGGGTGGCCCCGGCCTCCTGGAGGTGGTAGCTGCAGATGTTGATCGGGTTCCACTTCGGCAGGTGCGCGACCGTGTAGGCGATCATGTCGGTCGTCAGCCGCATCGAGGGGCCCGGCGGGAACACGTGCGTCCCGCGCGAGAGGTACTCCTTCACGATGTCGTTCTGCGTCGTGCCCGTCAGGGCGGCGAGGTCGGCGCCCTGTTCCTCGGCCACCACCTGATAGAGCGCCAGCAGCCACATCGCGGTCGCGTTGATGGTCATCGAGGTGTTCATCCGCTCCAGCGGGATGCCCTCGAACAAGCGCCGCATGTCCCCGAGATGGGACACCGGCACCCCCACCCGCCCGACCTCGCCGCGCGCCAGGACGTGGTCGGGGTCGTAGCCGGTCTGGGTCGGCAGGTCGAAGGCGACCGAGAGCCCCGTCTGCCCCTTGGCGAGGTTGCGGCGGTACAGCTCGTTGGACGCCTCCGCCGTCGAGTGGCCCGCGTAGGTGCGCATGAGCCACGGGCGGTCCTTCGCGCGTTCACTCATCGGGCACCTCAGACGTTCCGGAAGAGGTTGATGGAGTCGAGGTGGCGGGAGCGCAGTTCGTGGTCCCGGACGCCGAGCCCCTCCTCGGGCGCGAGCGCGAGGACGCCGACCTTCCCCTGGTGCCGGTTGCGGTGCACGTCGTGCGCGGCCTGCCCGGTCTGTGCCAGCGGGTAGACCTTCGAGAGGGTGGGGTGGATCCTGCCCTTGGCGATGAGGCGGTTGGCCTCCCACGCCTCGCGGTAGTTGGCGAAGTGCGAGCCGACGATCCTCTTGAGCGACATCCACAGGTAGCGGTTGTCGTACTCGTGGGTGAAGCCGGAGGTGGAGGCGCAGGTGACGATGGTGCCGCCCTTGCGGGTGACGTAGACGCTCGCGCCGAAGGTCTCGCGCCCGGGGTGCTCGAAGACGATGTCGACGTCCTCGCCCCCGGTCAGCTCCCGGATGCGCTTGCCGAAGCGCTTCCACTCCCGGGGGTCCTGGGTGCGCTCGTCCTTCCAGAAGCGGTACCCCTCCGCGGTGCGGTCGATGACCGCCTCGGCGCCCATGCGGCGGCAGATCTCGGCCTTCCGCGGGCTGGAGACGACACAGATCGGGGTGGCGCCCCCGGCGAGCGCGAACTGCGTGGCGTAGGAGCCCAGTCCGCCGCTGGCGCCCCAGATCAGGACGTTGTCGCCCTGCTTCATGCCGGCCCCGTTGCGCGAGACGAGCTGGCGGTAGGCGGTGGAGTTGACCAGTCCGGGCGAGGCGGCCTCCTCCCAGGTCAGGTGCTGGGGCTTGGGCATGAGCTGGTTCGACTTCACGAGCGCGATCTCGGCCAGGCCGCCGAAGTTGGTCTCGAAGCCCCAGATGCGCTGCTCGGGGTCGAGCATGGTGTCGTTGTGGCCGTCCGCGGACTCCAGTTCGACGGAGAGGCAGTGGGCGACCACCTCGTCGCCCGGACGCCAGGCGTTGACCCCGGGGCCGGTGCGCAGGACGACGCCCGCGAGGTCGGAGCCGATCACGTGGTACGGCAGGTCGTGGCGCCTGGTCAGCTCGCTGACCCTGCCGTACCGCTCCAGGAAGCCGAAGGTGGACAGCGGCTCGAAGATCGAGGTCCACACGGAGTTGTAGTTCACCGAAGAGGCCATGACGGCCACCAGGGCTTCCCCCGGGCCCAGTTCGGGGACCGGGACCTCGTCGAGGTGCAGGGAGTCGCGCGGGTCCTTGTCGCGGGTGTCGAGCCCCGCGAACATCTCGGTCTCGTCCTTGTGGACGGTCACGGCGCGGTACGCCTCGGGGAGCGGCAGAGCGGCGAAGTCGTCGGCTGTGGCCTCCGGCGACTGGATCGCGTCCAGGATGTCCTTCACGGTGGTGCCTCCGGCGGGTGGGTCTCCTGCCCGCGGGAGCCGGACCGGCTCCCGCGGGAGGAAGGCTTTGGTAGTGCTGTGGAGGTGTGCCGTCGGTTCGGCGGTGGTGGTGCGTGGTGCGGGTGCACGAGAGCGCGGGTGTGCGCGAAGAAGTGCCTGTGACGCAGGCGTCCGGGCGCACGGGGCTCGGGCCCCGTGGGGACAGCCGGCGGTGGGGAGGTGTTCCCCGGACCGGCCGCCCGGACCACTTCAACGTATGGCACTGCGTGCCAAGCGACAAGGCACCGGGTGTCAAACGCACATCTCAATTGGGCAAAGAACCTGCTCAGATGAGCGATGATCGATCGTTCGTGACCGGTGGCGGCGTAAGGTGCGTCGCCACATCCGGCGCGCCGCCGACGGCTACCCGCCGGGACCGGAAACCAGAACGGAGAGTGACCGACCCCGTTCCGGTGGTCGGTCACTCTCCGTGCGCCGGGGGGCTCTGGGGCCTCCCCGGGACGTGCGCCGCGGGCCGCGCCCGCGTCAGCGGCGCGCGTCCAGCGCCTGCTGGATGGTCCGCATCACCTCGTCCAGCGGCGCGTCCGTCCGCGCCACCGTCACCAGTACTTCGCCCCGCGTCTCGGCCGAGGTGCGGACGGCCCCGCCGGCCGGCTCGCCGGTCCCGACCCCGAAACCGGCCCCGAAGGTCGCGCGGACGATCGCGAAGGCCCGGTCGAGCTGCGCCATCACGTCACCCTCGCCGCCCGCCCGCAACCAGCGCCGCAGCACGTGGTTGTGGGCCGTCACCACGGCCGAGGCGGCGACCTCGGCGAGCAGCGGATCGTCGTTCCCGCTCTGGTCGTGCTCGTCGAAGTGCCCCAGCAGGTACCGCGTGAACAGCCGTTCGTACCGGGCCACCGAGGCGATCTCGCGCTCCCGCAGGGTCGGCACCTCGCGGGTGAGGCGGTACCGCTCCACCGAGACCGCGGGCGAGGCGGCGTACATCTTCATGACCTCTTTGATGCCCCGGCACACCGTGTCGAGCGGGTGCTCGTGCGGCGGGGCCGCGTTCAGCACCGCCTCGGCCCGCACCAGGGTGTCGTCGTGGTCGGGGAAGATGGCCTCTTCCTTGGAGCGGAAGTGCCGGAAGAAGGTCCGCCGCGCCACCCCGGCGGTCGCGGCGATCTCGTCGACCGTCGTCGCCTCGTACCCGTTGGTGGCGAACAGCTCCATCGCCGCGGCCGCCAGCTCCCTGCGGATCTTGAGCCGCTGCGCCGCCGCACGGCTGCCCGCCGTGGATTCCGGGGCGCTCCCCGCCTGGCTGCTCGACGACCGGGAGCGGGCGGAGGGGGTGCGCGGGGGCGTGGCGGGCTCGGACATGCCCCGAACGTACTGCATGGACCCGCCCCCGCGTGCCCCGGTCGTCTCAGCGCCGCGCGTGCTCACGGAAGCCCCGTCCGCTCTTGCGGCCCAGGCAGCCCGCCGCGACCAGATGTTCCAGCAGCGGGGCGGGCGCGAGCCCCGGGTCGCGGAAGGCCCGGTGCAACACCCGCTCGATCGCCAGGGAGACGTCCAGGCCCACGGTGTCGAGGAGTTCGAAGGGCCCCATCGGGTAGCCCCCGCCCAGCCGCATCGCCAGGTCGATCTCGTCCGGCGAGGCGTAGTGCTCCTGCACCATCTTGACCGCGTTGTTCAGGTACGGGAAGAGCAGCGCGTTCACGATGAACCCGGCGCGGTCGCCGCAGTCCACCGGATGCTTGCCGAGCGCGCCGCACACCGACCGGACCGCGGCGTGCGCCGCGTCCGCGGTGAGCACCGTGCGCACCACCTCCACGAGCTTCATCGCGGGCGCCGGGTTGAAGAAGTGCATCCCCACGACCGACTCCGGCCGCCGGGTGACCCGGGCCAGCGCGATCACCGGCAGCGACGAGGTCGTCGTCGCGAGCACCGCCCCCGGCCGGCACACCTTGTCCAGGGTCGCGAACAGCTCGCGCTTGACCTCCAGATCCTCGGCCACCGCCTCGACGGCCAGATCGACCGCGGCGAAGCCCTCGTAGGAGCCGGCCGGGCTCAGGCGCGCGAGCGTGCCCTCCCGTTCCCCGGCCGTCATCCGCCCGCGCCGCACCGCGCGCTCCAGCGAGGCGGCGATCCGCTCCACGGCCGCCTCGGCCTTCCCGGTGGTCCTGGCCGCGAGCACCACCTCGAAACCCGACCGCGCGAACACCTCCGCGATCCCCGAGGCCATCGTGCCCGAGCCGGCCACCCCGACCGTACGCACCCGCGGCTCCGTGCCGAGCCCCGGGCCGGGCGGGGGCGTCAGCGCGTCGGGAACCGTCCGCGCCGAGCCGGGCGCCGCGTAGCTGTAGAAGCCGCGCCCCGCCTTGCGTCCCGTCAGGCCCGCCTCGGTGAGCTGGCCGAGAATCGGCGCCGGAGCGTGCAGGCGGTCCTGGGAGGAGGCGTACATCGCCTCCAGCACGGTGTGCGCGGTGTCCACGCCGATCAGGTCCAGCAGGGCGAGCGGGCCCATCGGCAGACCGCAGCCCAGCCGCATCGCCGCGTCGATGTCCTCCCGCGAGGCGTACCGCGACTCGTACATCGCCGCCGCCTGGTTCAGGTAGCCGAACAGCAGCCCGTCCGCGACGAAACCGGGCCGGTCGCCGACCGCCACCGGTTCCTTGCCGAGGCCGGTCGCCAGATCCGTGGCCGCGCCGACCGCAGCCGGCGAGGTCAGCACCGAGGACACGACCTCCACGAGCCCCATCGCGGGCGCCGGATGGAAGAAGTGCAGACCGAGGACCCGCTCCGGGTGCGCCGACTCGCTGGCCAGCCGGGTCACCGACAGCGCGTTGGTGCCCGTCGCGAGGATGGTCTCCGGCCGCACGACGGCGTCCAGCGCGCGGAAGACCTCCTGCTTGACCGCGTACGACTCCGTGGTCACCTCGATGACGAGATCGGCGTCGGCGGCGGCGCCGATCTCGGTGAAGGTGCGCAGCCGGGACAGGGCCGCGGTGCGTTCCCGCTCGCTCGTCCGGCCGCGCCGCACGGCCCGTGCGGTCGCCTCCTCGACGGCCCTGCGGGCGCGGCCGACGGCGGCCGGGTCGATGTCGACACCGATGACCTCGTGACCGGCGCACACGAGCAGTTCGGCGATTCCGGTGCCCATGGTGCCGAGCCCGACGACGGCCACCGTGCCGATCGTGGACGCACGGGGGGACGCGGAGGAGAGGGAGGAGGGGGACACGGGCGAAGGACGGTCCATCGCGGACTCCAGGAGAAGAGAGGTGACGACTGGCACGGGTTCGGAACGCGGGGGAGGGGGCGCGCGTCGCGCACGGGCCCCGCGAGGGCGCCATCGGCGCGGTGGGCCGTACCGGTGTGCGCCGGTCACGGGACACACGCCGGGGCGTACACCGCCCCGGAGAGCGCACCCGGAAAGGGGGAACGGGGAAACGAGGAGAGGAACCGGCCCGGCCCTGTCCCTGAGCCCAGCCGTACCGCGTACGGAGCACCACGCACCGCGCGCACGGCACGAGAGCCGCACGCCGAACCGATGTGCCCGCGGCGGCGGTCGGGAGACCGTGCCGGGGGCGGCAAGCCCTCCCCGCACGGCTGCGTCACCAGGCCGTGGCGGAAGAGAGGCGCGGGGGATACCCGCTCGTCTGAGCTTAACTCGCAAGTAATGAGCGCGCCAGCCCCCGTGTCCGCCGAACCGCGCCCCGCACGGCTCCCGTTCGGGCCCTCCGGTCCGCTGACCCCGCCCTTCGGCAGGTACTACCCTCGGCTTCCATGAACAAAGAGTTGCGCTCGCTCACCGACCGCTTACGGCGTGAGGCCGTCATCGACGGGGAGCAGGCGGCCGAGGAGTGCGAACGGCTCGCCCGGAAAGCCGGCCACGAGGAGCTGGTCGAACTCCTCACCGCCCCCGGCCGTCCGCTGTGGGCACGCGAACTGGCCGCCTACCGGCTCGGAACGGCGAAGGACCCGCGGGCCTTCGAGACCCTGGTGCTCTTCCTCAACCACCGTGACCCGCAGCGCTGCGAGGCCGCGGCACGCGCCCTCGCCGCGCTCGGGGACCCCCGCACGGCCCGCGCCGCCGCCTCGCTCGTGACCAACGAACTGCGCGTCGCCTACGCCCTGCACGCCGTCAGACTGCTGACCGCCCTGCGCGCCCCGGAGTCCGTGCCCGCGCTCATCGCGACGCTCGAACGCCGCCTCGGGCGCAACGACCCCTACCGCACCGTCGCCCTCGCCTGCGTCGCCGGGCTCGGCGTCCTCGGCGACCGGCGGGCCCGCCGGGTGCTCCAGTCCGCGCAGCGCCACCCCGCACTGGGCGCGGCCGCCGCGGCGGCCCTGGCCCGTATCCCGGAGCCCCGGCGCAGGGCGCCCGCGCAGCGGCGGGCGGAGTCGCAGAGCTGAGCGGTTCACGCCCCGCGCGCCCGGCTCACAGGAGCGTCAGTTGTGTCGGCTCCGCCGGATCGCCCCCGGGCGCGTGCGCGGGGGCGCTCGGGGTGATCCTGCGCGCCGCCCCGGGGCGGTCCGGGCCGATGCCGTACTCCCGCGCGAACTCGTGCACCTGACGGGTGATCCGGCGCTGGTACCACGTCGGCGCGTAGGCCCCGTCCGCGTACATCCGCGCGTAGCGCGGCACGAGGGCGGGGTGTTCGCGCTCCAGCCAGGCCATGAACCACTCCCGGGCCCCCGGGCGCAGGTGCAGGACGAGCGGGGTGACCGAGGTCGCGCCCGCCTCGGCGACGGCGCGGACGGTGGCCCGCAACTGCTCGGGGCGGTCGCCGAGGAAGGGGATCACGGGCGCCATCAGCACGCCGCAGCCGATGCCGCGCTCGCTCAGGGTCCGTACGACGTCGAGCCGGCGCCGGGGCGCGGGCGTGCCCGGCTCGACCGTGCGCCACAGCTCCTCGTCGACGAAGCCGACCGAGACGGAGACCCCCACCTCGGTCATCCGCGCCGCCCGCTCCAGCAGGCCGAGATCGCGCAGGATCAGCGTCCCCTTGGTCAGGATGCTGAAGGGGTTCGCGCGCTTGCTCAGCGCCTCGATGATCCCGGGCATGAGCGCGTACCGCCCCTCGGCCCGCTGGTAGCAGTCCACATTGGTGCCCATCGCGACGTGCTGGCCCTGCCAGCGCGAGGAGGCCAGCTGCCGGCGCAGCAGTTCGGGCGCGTTCACCTTGACGACGATCTGGCTGTCGAAACCGAGCCCGGTGTCGAGGTCGAGATAGCTGTGCGTCTTGCGGGCGAAGCAGTAGACGCACGCGTGCGAGCAGCCCCGGTAGGGGTTGACCGTCCATTCGAACGGCATGCGCGAGGCGCCCGGTACGCGGTTGAGGATCGAGCGGGCGCGGACCTCGTGAAAGGTGATTCCCCGGAACTCCGGGGTGTCGAAGGTGCGGGTGACGACCGCGTCGGCGCCGAAGAGCGCGCCGTTCGCGGTCGTGTCGTCTGCGAGGTTCTCCCAGCGCATGGCGGCCTCCTCGGGGTAGCGGACCGGCTGCTCCCGAACAATAGAACATTTGTTCCCTTGATCGCTGCGGACCCGATTTTGGTGCCGGTGCGCCTCGGTGGTTGGCTGGGGTCCGCCGTCCGTGAAGCGGGCGGAAGTGAGTCCCCTAGGTCTCTGGAGGAAGTGCAATGGCGCAGGTCGAAGCCACGACGCAGCGGATCGTCGCCGCCGGTCCCGAGGACGTCTTCGACGCCCTGGCCGACTACAGCGGCACCCGGGCCAGGCTCCAGCCCGAGCACTTCAGCGAGTACGAGGTGCGGGAGGGCGGGGACGGCGAGGGCACCCTCGTGCACTGGAAGCTCCAGGCCACCAGCAAGCGTGTTCGGGACTGCCTCCTGGACGTCACCGAGCCCACCGACGGCGAACTGGTCGAGAAGGACCGCAACTCCTCGATGGTCACGACCTGGACGGTGACCCCGGCGGGCGAGGGCCGGTCCCGCGTCGTCGTCACGAGCGTGTGGAACGGCGCCGGCGGGATCGGCGGCTTCTTCGAGAGGACCTTCGCGCCCAAGGGGCTCGCCCGGATCTACGACGCGCTCCTCGCGAACCTGGCCGCCGAGACGGAGAAGAAGTCCGCGGCCTCCTCCGCCGAGCCGGAGGGCAGGCCCGCCGCGCCGTCCGCCGGGGACGGGGAGAGCGCCGCCTCCTGACCGCCGAGCGGCGGGCGTGTTCCACCGGGCCCGGCCCTCGTCGAGGGGCGGGCCCGCCGGCGCTTCGCCCCCGGCGGGCCGCTGTTCTGGCAACGGCGGGTCGCCCGGCAACTCCGGGGGTCAACCTGCCGCCCGAAAAAGCCCGGACTCCTCCTCACCGGTTCGGGTGGTTTCCCGCATCCGGCCGTTGTACGCCGTAGGGCTCTCACCGGCCGTAACGCCCACCGCGGCGCACGCACCGTAGTACTCCGGTGACTTTCCGCGCTTGCTCCCCCTTGTCACACGATGCGAGAAAAGGGACGGCGCAAGCGTGACGAGGGGAGCACTGGGTGAGCGGGACGACGCTGGCGGAGAACTGGCCGCGGCTGGCCGAGCAGGACGGACGGGGGCCGGGGCTGGAACCACCGCCCGCCGAAGGCCATTTCGTTGCCCCGGGCTCCGAACGGCCGCCCGCGCCGCCCGGAGAGACGGAGCCGGCCGCCCGTCCGGAGCTGACCCGCTCCCAGGTCCGCACCGTCTTCATCGGCCTCATGCTCGCGCTGCTGCTCGCCGCGCTGGAGCAGATGATCGTCGCGACGGCCCTGCCGAAGATCGTCGGTGAACTCCACGGGCTGGACCGCATGTCCTGGGCGATCACCGCCTATCTGCTGACCTCCACGGTGGGCCTGCCGATCTACGGCAAGCTCGGCGACCTCTTCGGGCGCAAAGGCGTCTTCCAGTTCGCCATCATCGTGTTCGTCATCGGTTCCGCGCTGGCCGGCTGGTCGCGTTCGATGGACCAGCTCATCGCCTTCCGCGCCGTTCAGGGCGTCGGTGCGGGCGGCCTCATGATCGGTGTGCAGGCGATCATCGCCGACATCGTCCCGCCGCGTGAGCGCGGCCGCTACATGGGCCTGATCGGGGCCGGGTTCGGTCTGGCCTCGGTCGCCGGGCCCCTGCTCGGCGGCTTCTTCACCGACCACGTCTCCTGGCGCTGGTGCTTCTACTTCAACGTGCCCTTCGGCCTGCTGACCCTCGCCGTCATCACCGTCGTCCTCAAACTGCCCAGGCCGCGCAGCAAGGCCAGGCTCGACGTGCCCGGCGCGCTGCTGCTCGCCGCGGCCTCCGCGTGCGTGGTGCTGCTGACGAGCTGGGGCGGCACCGAGTACGCGTGGGGCTCCGGGGTCATCATCGGCCTGGCCGCGGGGGCGCTCGTCTCCACCGCCCTGTTCCTGCTCGCCGAGCACTTCGCCGAGGAGCCGCTGATCCCGCTGCGGCTGTTCCGTGACCGGGCCTTCAACATCACCGGGCTGGTCGGCGCCGTCGTCGGTGTCGCGCTGTTCGGCGCGTCGAGCTACCTGCCGAGCTACCTGCAGATGGTCGACGGGGCGAGCGCCACCGAGTCGGGGCTGCTGATGCTGCCCATGATGGGCGGCGTCGTCCTCGCCTCGATCCTCGCCGGGCAGCTCATCAGCCGCACCGGCCACTACCGGATCTACCCGATCCTGGGCGGCGCGCTGTCGGTGGTCGGCATGTGGCTGCTCTCCCGGCTGGAGATCGACACCTCGCGGTTCACGTACAGCGTGTGGATGGCGGTGCTCGGCGCCGGGATCGGGCTGGTCATGCCGGTGCTGGTGCTCGCCGTGCAGAACGCCGTCCGCCCGCGCGACCTCGGCACCGCGACCAGCGCCAACAACTACTTCCGGCAGATCGGCGGCAGCGTCGGCGCCGCCGTCTTCGGCACCCTGTTCGCGGGCCGGCTCGCCGACGCCCTCGCCGACCGGCTGCCCGCCTCGGCGGCCCTGCCCGACCCCGAGTCGGTCACCCCGCAACTCGTCCACCGGCTGCCCGAGGCCGTACGGGACGGCTACATCCAGGCGTACGTCGACGCGATGCCGAGGATCTTCCTCTACCTCGTGCCGGTGCTCGCCCTCGGGCTGCTGATCGCCTGCTTCCTGAAGGAGACCCCCCTCGTGTCCAGTGCCGCACACCAGACGCCCGCCGCCGAGCCCGAGCCGGAGCGGGTGCCCGAGGAGGCCGTCGACACCGTGCGGCTGCCCGCGACGCGCTCCCCCTTCGGCGCGGGCGTCCCGGTCTGCGGGAGCGTGCAGCACCCCGACGGCAGCGCGGTGCCGCGCGCCGCGCTCACCCTCATCGACGTGTCCGGGCAGCAGGTCGGCCGGGGCGCGAGCGGCGAGGACGGCCGGTACGCGCTGGCCACGCCGGGCGCCGGCTCCTACGTGCTGATCGCCGCGGCCGGCGGCCACCAGCCGCAGGCCGTCACGGTCACCGTCGCGGAGCGCCCCGTGGAACTGGACGTCGTCCTCGGCGGCGCCGGCAGCCTCGCCGGTACCGTCACGACCGCCGACGGCACCCCGGTCGCGGGGGCCTCCGTGACCCTGACGGACGTACGCGGCGAGGTCGTCTCCGCGACCCGTTCGGGACGGGACGGCCGGTACGTCATCAGCGATCTGGTGGCGGGGGAGTACACCCTCGCGGCCAGCGCCACGGCCTTCCGCCCGGCCGCGCTCCCGCTGTCCGTGCAGGCGTCGCGCGAGACCCGGCAGGACATCGAACTGGCCGGCGGGGCCGTGCTGCGCGGGACCGTACGGGCGCGCGGCGGACGCCCCGTGGAGGACGCGCGCGTCACCCTGCTGGACGCCGCAGGCAACGTCGTCGACACCCTGACGACCGAGGCGGACGGCACCTTCCGCTTCGTGGACCTCTCCTCCGGCGAGTACACCGTCATCGCGGCCGGCTACCCGCCGGTCGCCACCGTCCTCCAGGTCGCGGGCGGCGGCCGCACCGAACGCGACCTGCAACTCGGCCACGAGGACTGAGCGGTACCGCTCCTCCTCCCGCGGGGCCCCGGCGTCAGGACGCCGGGGCCCCGCCGCGTGTCCGCGCCCCGCGCCGTACGGGAGCCGTCAAGACCGCCGTACGGGAGCCGTCAAGACCGCCGTACGGGAGCCGTCAAGAGCGGGGCCGGTGCCGTATCGGACCCGTCAACGCGGGTCCCGGCGGGTGCGGAAAGGGGGTTTGCTCACTCTGTCCGAACAACCGTTCCGCCCGCACCTCCCCGTGCGGGCGGATGAATTCAGGAGTGCGCGATGGCCGATCTGGCCTTCGTGGTCACCACGTGCGCGGTATTCGCGCTGGTGGCCCTCGTCGCCCAAGGGGTGGCGAAACTGTGAGCGCCGAGAACGCCGCGGGTCTCGTCGTGGCCGTGGCCCTGCTGGGATATCTCGTCCTGGCACTGGTGCGTCCGGAGAGGTTCTGAGGACGCCGTCATGAGCCCAGCCCTTTCCGGTGCGCTCCAGTTGCTCGCCCTCGTGGTGGCGCTGGGGCTCGCTCATCGCCCGCTCGGCGACTATCTGGCGCGCGTCTACTCGGCGCGCACGCATCTGCGTGTCGAGAGAGGGATCTACCGTTCCTTCGGCGTCGACCCCGACACCGAGATGCGCTGGCCCGCCTATCTGCGCGCGGTCCTCGCCTTCTCCCTCGTCTCGCTTCTCCTCCTCTACCTGCTCCAGCGGCTCCAGGGGGTCCTCCCCGGCTCCCTCGGATTCGCCTCGATCGACCCCGACCAGGCGTTCAACACCGCCGCCTCCTTCGTCGCCAACACCAACTGGCAGTCCTACTACGGGGAACAGGCGATGGGGCACCTCGTGCAGACCGGCGGGCTCGCGGTGCAGAACTTCGTCTCGGCCGCCGTCGGCATGGCGGTGGCCGTCGCCCTGGTGCGCGGCTTCGCCCGCTCCCGCACCGGGGAACTGGGCAACTTCTGGTCCGATCTGGTGCGTGGCACCGTACGCGTCCTGCTGCCGGTCTCCCTCGTCGCGGCCGTGCTCCTCGTCGCCTGCGGGGTGATACAGAACTTCTCCGGCATCCACGAGGTGGGGCAGTTCACCACGGGCGCCCAGCAGTGGAACGGCGGGGCCGTCGCCTCGCAGGAGGCCGTGAAGGAGCTCGGCACCAACGGCGGCGGGTATTTCAACGCGAACTCCGCCCACCCCTTCGAGAACCCGAATCCGCTCTCCAACCTGCTGGAGGTCTTCCTGATCCTCCTCATCCCGTTCGCCCTGCCCCGCGCTTTCGGCCGCATGGTCGGCTCGCCGCGCCAGGGCTACGCGATCCTCGCCACCATGGCCTGCGTCTGGCTCGGCTTCACGGCCCTCATGATGTGGGCCGAGTTCTCCCACCACGGCCCGGCGTTCGATCTCGCGGGCGGGGCCATGGAGGGGAAGGAGAACCGCTTCGGGGTGAGCGGTTCCTCCATCTTCGCGGTCGCCACGACGCTCACCTCCACCGGCGCGGTGAACTCCTTCCACTCCTCCTTCACCGGGCTCGGCGGCGGAATCACGATGCTCGGTATGCAGCTCGGCGAGATCGCCCCGGGCGGCGTGGGCTCGGGGCTCTACGGAATGCTGGTGATCGCCGTGATCGCGGTGTTCGTCGCCGGGCTCATGGTCGGCCGCACCCCCGAATACCTCGGCAAGAAGATCGGCGCCAGGGAGATCAAGCTCGCGGCGCTCTCCCTTCTCGTCACACCCGCTCTCGTCCTCGGGTTCACCGCCTTCGCGCTGGCCCTGCCGACGCCCGCGCACTCCATGGCGAACCCGGGCGCGCACGGATTCTCGGAGATCCTCTACGCCTACACCTCGGGCGCCAACAACAACGGTTCCGCCTTCGCCGGGCTCAACGCCGACACCCAGTGGTTCAACACGACGACCGGCCTCGCGATGCTCCTCGGCCGCTTCCTGCCGATGGTGCTCGTGCTCGCGCTCGCCGGCTCCCTCGCCGGGCAGCGGCCGGTTCCGGAGACGGCCGGGACGCTGCGCACCGGGAAACCCCTGTTCACCGGTCTGCTGCTCGGCACGCTGCTCATCATCACCGCACTCACCTACTTCCCGGCCCTCGCGCTGGGACCGCTCGCCGAAGGGCTCGCCTCATGAGCACCACGACCCCCACCCGGGCTCCCGTCCCGGACCGGGCCCGGGGCGATTCCCCGGAGCCCGGCGGGGCGGGCGGAGGGCCGCTCGGCCCGGCCCGACTGCTGCGCTACCTCCCCCAGGCGCTGCGCAAGCTCGACCCGCGCGTCATGGTCCGCTCGCCCGTCATGTTCGTGGTCGAGGCCGGCTCGGTCCTCACCACGGTCCTCGCCTGCCTGCACCCCGGGGACGGCTTCGGCTGGGCCGTCGCCGCCTGGCTGTGGCTCACCACGGTCTTCGCCAACCTCGCGGAGGCCGTCGCCGAGGGCCGGGGCAGAGCGCAGGCCCAGGCGCTGCGCCAGGCCCGCGGCGAGGCCGTCGCGCGGCGGATCGTGGGCCGCGCCGAGGAGCGGGTGCCCGGCGAGCGGCTGAACGTCGGCGACCTCGTGGTGTGCGAGGCGGGCGACCTCGTGCCCGGCGACGGCGACGTGATCGAGGGCGTCGCGTCGGTGGACGAGTCGGCCGTCACCGGTGAGTCCGCCCCCGTCCTGCGCGAGTCCGGGGGCGACCGCTCGGCCGTCACCGGCGGTACGCGCGTCCTGTCCGACCGGATCGTCGTGAGGATCACCACCCGGCCCGGCGAGACCTTCGCCGACCGCATGATCGCCCTCGTCGAGGGGGCGGCCCGGCAGAAGACGCCCAACGAGATCGCCCTCAACGTCCTGCTGGCCTCGCTGACCGTCGTCTTCCTGCTGGCGGTCGTCACCCTCCAGCCCTTCGCGCGCTACGCCGGTGCCGAACAGCCGACGGCCGTGCTCACCGCCCTCCTGGTGTGCCTGATCCCCACGACCATCGGGGCCCTGCTGTCCGCGATCGGCATCGCCGGAATGGACCGGCTCGTACGGCGCAACGTCCTGGCGACCTCGGGGCGCGCGGTCGAGGCGGCCGGCGACGTCTCGACGCTGCTGCTCGACAAGACCGGCACCATCACCCTCGGCGACCGGCAGGCCGTCGCCCTCCTGCCCGTCGAAGGCGTCGACGCGGGCGAACTCGCACAAGCCGCCCAGCTCTCCTCGCTCGCCGACGAGACCCCGGAGGGCCGTTCCGTCCTCGTCCTCGTCCGGGAGCGCCACGGGCTGCCCGAGCGGCGGCGCGAGGACCTGCCCGACGCCGCGTGGACCGGCTTCTCGGCCCGCACGCGCATGTCGGGCGCCGACCTCCCGGGCGGCGGCCCGGACGGCTTGCGGCAGGTCCGCAAGGGCGCCACCGCCGCCGTCCTCGCCTGGGTCCGGGACCACGGGGGCCGCCCGTCCCCCGACGCGGCCGGGATCAGCGAGGAGATCGCCCGCGCGGGCGGCACCCCGCTGCTCGTCGCCGTGCGGGACGCGGCCGGGGCCCGGGTCCTGGGCGTCGTCCACCTCAAGGACGTGGTCAAGCCCGGCATGCGCCAGCGCTTCGAGGAGCTGCGCCGCATGGGCATCAGGACCGTCATGATCACCGGGGACAACCCGGTCACCGCACAGGCGGTCGCCGCGGAGGCCGGCGTGGACGACTACCTCGCGGAGGCCACGCCCGAGGACAAGATGGCCCTGATCATCCGGGAACAGTCCGGCGGGAAGCTCGTCGCGATGACCGGTGACGGGACCAACGACGCCCCCGCCCTCGCCCAGGCCGACGTCGGCGTGGCCATGAACACCGGCACCTCGGCCGCCAAGGAGGCCGGGAACATGGTCGACCTGGACTCCGACCCGACCAAACTCATCGAGATCGTCGCGATCGGCAAGCAACTGCTCGTCACGCGCGGCGCCCTGACCACCTTCTCCCTCGCCAACGACGTCGCGAAGTACTTCGCGATCATCCCCGCGATGTTCGCCGTCGCGTATCCCGGGCTCGACAAGCTCAACATCATGCGCCTGGACTCGCCGCGGTCGGCGATCCTCTCGGCCGTGATCTTCAACGCGCTGATCATCGTCGCGCTGGTCCCGCTCGCCCTGCGGGGCGTGCGCCACCGCGCCGCCGGAGCCGACGCCCTGCTGCGCCGCAACCTCGCGGTCTACGGCCTCGGCGGTCTGCTCGCCCCCTTCCTCGGCATCAAACTCATCGACCTGCTCGTCTCCCTCGTCCCCGGCATCGGGTGAACCTCATGCACACGTCCCTCGCAACCACGAGCCGCCTCCTGTGGGCCGCTCTGCGCGCCCTTCTCGTCCTGACCCTGCTGACCGGGGTGGTCTATCCCCTGGCCGTCACCGGTATCGCCCAAGGGCTCTTCCCCGGCCGGGCGAACGGCTCGCAGATCGAGGAGGACGGCCACGTGGTCGGCTCCCGGCTCATCGGCCAGCGCTACGAACTCCCGGCCGGAAAAGGGGAGAAGACCCCGCGACCCGATCTCAGGTGGTTCCAGCCCCGGCCCTCCAACGGGCTCGGCACCAACAGCGTCAACACCCGCTACCGGCTGCTCCTCTCCGGGGCCACCAACCGCTCCGGCGACAACCCGGAACTGATCCGGTGGGTCGAGGAGGCCAAGGACGCCGTGGTCAGGGACAACTCGACGCCCCACTACCGCGTCGACCCGGCCCGGGTGCCCGCCGACGCCGTCACCTCCTCCGGGTCCGGGCTCGACCCCGACATCTCGCCCGCCTACGCCCGGCTCCAGGTGCACCGCGTCGCCGAACGCAACGGACTGCCGGTGGGCCGGGTGGCGGAACTCGTCGAACGTCACACGGACGGCCGCGTCCTGGGTTTCCTCGGCGAGCCTCGCGTCAACGTCCTCGAACTCAACGTGGCGCTGCGGGAGATGACGGGCGCCTGAGCGCCCGGTCCCGCGCGCGCCACCGCGAGGGCGGCTTCCCCACCGGGGGGAGCCGCCCTCCGCGCGCCCCGAGCACCGCGTGGCCCCACCATTGACCTGGGCGGGTGCCGCAAGATCTACTCGGACGGCCGAGGAACGGTGACCGACGGAGGGAGAACGGTGTGCGGATTCTGATCAGTGCCGACATGGAGGGCGCGACGGGGGTCACCTGGCCGGGTGACGTGCTGCCCGGCACCCCCCTGTGGGAACGGTGCAGGCCCCTGTTCACCTCCGACGTGGACGCCGCCGTCAAGGGCTTCTACGACGGTGGCGCCGACTCCGTCCTCGTCAACGAGGCCCACTCGACCATGCGGAACCTGCTGCTGGAGCGCATGGACGAGCGCGTCGAGATGCTCACCGGCAAGCACAAGGACCTCAGCATGGTCGAGGGCGCCCAGTACACCGGCGCCCGGCAGGCCGACGCCATCGCCTTCGTCGGCTACCACGCGGGCGCCGGGATGGAGGGGGTCCTCGCCCACACCTTCCTCGCCAACCAGCTCACCGGGGTGTGGCTCAACGGGGTGCGCGCGAGCGAGGGACTGCTCAACGCCCACCTCGTCGCCGAGTACGGCATCCCCGTCGTCCTCGTCACCGGCGACGACCGGACCTGCGAGGACGCCGAGGGCTACGCGCCCGAGGCGCGGAAGGTCGCCGTCAAGGACCACGTCTCCCGGTACGCCGCGATCTGCCGCACCCCCTCCCGTACCGCCGCCGACATCCGCGCGGCCGCCAAGGAGGCCGTGGAGCTCGCCGGACGGTACGAACCGGTGCGCGGGGGGCCGTTCACCATCGAGGTCGAGTTCGACGCCGACCATCTCCCGCAGACCGTCAGCGCCGTCCCCGGCGTCGCACGCTCGGGGGAGCGCCGCGTGCGTTTCCAAAGCCCGACGATGTACGAGGCGTACCGCACCTTCAAGACGGTGTGCACGGTCGCCTCCTCGGCCGTGGAGGAGCAGTATGGCTGACCGCACCGCGCCCCGACAGCACCCCGAGGGGGCCGACGCCCGCGCCCTCGACGAGGTCGTCACGTACACCTCCGAGCTGATCCGCATCGACACCACCAACCGGGGCGGCGGCGACTGCCGGGAACGCCCGGCCGCCGAGTACTGCGCCGAACGCCTCGCCGACGCCGGCTTCGATCCCGTGCTGCTGGAGCGCACCCCCGGCCGCGCCAACCTCGTCCTGCGCGTCCCCGGCACCGACCCCTCGGCCGAGGGCCTGCTCGTGCACGGCCACCTCGACGTGGTGCCCGCCGACCCCGCCGAGTGGAGCGTCGACCCGTTCTCCGGCGAGGTGCGCGAGGGCGTCGTATGGGGCCGCGGCGCGATCGACATGAAGAACATGGACGCGATGATCCTCGCGGTCCTGCGCTCCTGGCAGCGCACCGGGGCCCGGCCCCGCCGGGACGTCGTGGTCGCCTTCACCGCCGACGAGGAGGCGAGCGCCGCCGACGGCTCCGAGTTCCTCGCCGAGCACCACGCCGGCCTCTTCGAGGGCGTCACCGAGGGGGTCGGCGAGTCCGGGGCCTTCACCTTCCACGACGGGGCGGGCAACCAGCTCTACCCGATCGCGGCGGGGGAGCGCGGCACGGGCTGGCTGGAGCTGACCGCGCGGGGCCGCGCCGGGCACGGCTCGAAGGTCAACCGGGCCAACGCCGTCAGCCGCCTCGCCGCCGCCGTCACCCGCATCGGCGAGCACGAGTGGCCGGTGCGGCTCACCCCGACGGTGCGGGCCGCCCTCGCCGAACTCGCCGAGCTGTACGGGGTCGCCGTCGACGTCGACGCCCCCGACCTCGACGTGGACCAGCTGCTCGGCAAGCTCGGACCGGCCGCCGCCCTCGTCGAGCCCACCGTGCGCAACAGCAGCAACCCGACGATGCTGAACGCCGGTTACAAGGTCAACGTCATCCCCGGCGAGGCCCGCGCCTTGATCGACGGACGTTTCCTGCCGGGCGCCGAGGACGTGTTCCGCGCGACCCTCGACGAACTGACCGGACCGGACGTCGACTGGGCCTTCCACCACCGCGAGAAGGCCCTCCAGGCACCCGTCGACTCCCCGACCTTCGCCCGGATGCGCGCGGCCGTAGAGGAGTTCGCCCCCGAGGGCCGCACCCTTCCCTACTGCATGTCCGGCGGCACCGACGCCAAGCAGTTCTCCCGGCTCGGCATCACCGGGTACGGCTTCTCCCCGCTCCGGCTCCCCGTGGGCTTCGACTACCAGAAGCTGTTCCACGGCGTGGACGAACGCGTCCCCGTCGACGCCCTGCACTTCGGGGTCCGGGTCCTCGACCGCTTCCTGCGCACCGCCTGACCGGCCCCCCCCCGCCCGAGCCCGTGCCACGCCACCGTACGACAGCGCCGTACGGGAGAGACGACGAAGAGGAAGAGCACCATGGGAGTCACCCCGCTGCCGTACGGCACCTGGCCCTCGCCGATCGACGCCAGGACCGCGGCGAGCCACGACGGCCGCCCCGAGTACGCCGCCTACGTCGGCGCGGAACTGTGGTGGACCGCGCCCCGCCCCGCGGAGGGCGGCCGTCGCGCACTCGTACGGCGGCGGGCCGACGGCACCGAGGAGACGGTGCTGCCCCTGCCGTGGAACGTGCGCAACCGCGTCATCGAGTACGGCGGCGCCCCCTGGGCCGCGCGCCCCGGACCGGACGGCCCCCTCCTCGTCTTCTCCCACCACGGCGACCAGCGGCTGTACGCGGTCGAGCCGGACGCGCCCGACGCCGCGCCCCGCCCGCTCACCCCGCTCTCCACCGTCGGCGAGGGGCTGCGCTGGTGCGACCCCGTCCTCGTCCCGGCCGGCGACGAGGTGTGGTGCGTCCTGGAGGAGTTCACCGGCGAGGGCCCCAGCGACGTACGCCGCGTCCTCGCCGCCGTCCCGCTCGACGGCTCCGCCGCCGAGGACCGCACCGCGATCCGTGCACTGAGCGACGACAGCCACCGCTTCGTCACCGGGCCCCGGCTCTCCCCGGACGGCGACCGCGCCGTGTGGCTCGCCTGGGACCACCCCCGGATGCCCTGGGACGGCACCGAACTCAAGATCGCCGAGATCGGCCCGGACGGTGTCCTCGGCCCGGCCCGCACCCTCATCGGCGGACCCCGAGAGGCCGTCGCCCAGGCCGAGTGGGCGCCCGACGGCAGCCTCCTCGCCGCCACCGAACGCGGCGACTGGTGGAACCTGCACCGGGTCGATCCCGAGAGCGGCGCCGCCGTCAACCTGTGCCCGCGCGATGAGGAGTTCGGCGGACCGCTCTGGAAGATCGGGCTGCGCTGGTTCGCGCCGCTCGCGGGCGGACTGGTCGCCGTCATCCACGGCGAGGGCACCACCGCGCTCGGCGTGCTCGATCCCGCGACCGGCGGACTCGTCGACACGGCGGGCGACTGGACCGAGTGGGCCCCCTCCCTCGGCAGCGACGGGACGCGCGTCGTCGGCATCGCCGCGAGCCCGCGCAGCGGCTACGAGATCGTCGAACTCGACACCGGCACCGGACACGCCCGCGTCGTCGCCGCCCGCCACGAGGACGCCGTCGACCCCGCCTACTACCCGCCCGCCGAGGCCCGCACCTTCACCGGGCCCGGCGGCCGAGAGGTGCACGCCCATCTCTACCCGCCGCACCACCCCGAGGCCACCGGCCCCGAGGGCACCGCCCCGCCCTACGTGGTGTGGGCGCACGGCGGGCCCACCGGGCACGCGCCGCTCGTCCTCGACCTGGAGATCGCCTACTTCACCTCCCGGGGCATCGGCGTCGCCGAGGTCAACTACGGCGGCTCCGTGCGCCATGGCAGGGCCTACCGCGAACGGCTGCGCGAGCAGTGGGGCGTCGTGGACGTCGAGGACTGCGCCGCCGTGGCCCGCGCGCTGGCCGACGAGGGCCTCGCCGACCGGGCCCGCCTCGCGATCCGCGGCGGCTCAGCCGGTGGCTGGACCACGGCCGCCTCCCTGACCGCGACCGACCTGTACGCCTGCGGCACGATCCTCTACCCCATCCTCGACCTCGCGGGCTGGGCCGAGGGCGAGACCCACGACTTCGAGTCCCAGTACCTGGAGAGCCTCGTCGGCCCGCTCGCCGAGGTCCCCGAGCGGTACGCCGAGCGCTCACCCGCCCAGCACCCCGAGGACATCACCGCGCCCTTCCTGATCCTCCAGGGCCTCGACGACCCGATCTGCCCGCCGCGCCAGTGCGAACGCTTCCTCGACCGGATCTCCGGACGCGGCGTCCCGCACGCCTACGTCACCTTCGAGGGCGAGAGCCACGGCTTCCGCCGCGTGGACACCCTGATCCGCGTCCTGGAGGCCGAACTCTCCCTGTACGCCCAGACCTTCGGGTTCCCCGCCGCCGAGGTCCCGCACCTGGAACTGCGCCCGTGACCGGGCCCCTCACCCCGCTCACCCCGCTCACCCGGCCCGCGCGACTGCGTCCCGGCGCCCGGGTCGCGGTCGTCGCCCCGAGCGGGCCCGTCCCCGAGGACCGCCTCCAGTCCGGCCTCGACCTGCTGCGCGGCTGGGGCCTCGACCCGGTGGCCGCACCCCACGTCCTGGACCGCCACCCCGAGTTCGGCTACCTCGCGGGCGGCGACGCCGACCGGGCCGCCGACCTCCAGTCGGCCTGGTGCGACCCGGCCGTCGACGCGGTGTTCTGCGCGCGCGGCGGGTACGGCGCCCAGCGGATGGCCGACCTCCTCGACTGGGAGGCGCTGCGCGCGGCCGGCCCCAAGGTCTTCCTCGGCTACAGCGACATCACCGCCCTGCACGAGAACCTCGCCCGGCGCCTGGGCCTCGCGACGCTGCACGGGCCGATGACCGCCGGGGCCGACTTCCTGAAGAACCAGCGGACCCAGGACCACCTGCGCGCGACGCTCTTCGCCCCGCAGACCGTGCGGGTCCTCGAAGCGGCGCGAGGCGGCGCCCTCGTGCCCGGGAGCGCGCGGGGCATCACCTTCGGCGGCTGCGCGAGC
This sequence comes from Streptomyces sp. NPDC007088, assembly GCF_042869355.1. Lineage (NCBI taxonomy): Bacteria > Bacillati > Actinomycetota > Actinomycetes > Kitasatosporales > Streptomycetaceae > Streptomyces > Streptomyces sp. NPDC007088. The sequence goes on along the minus strand of NZ_JBIAFO010000023.1, from coordinate 79,502 downwards.
CTGCTCGCCGCCGAGATCGGCACCCCGCACGCCCGCACGAGCGGCGCGGGCGGACTGCTGCTCCTGGAGGACGTGGGGGAGGAGCCCTACCGTCTCGACCGCGTCCTCACCCAACTGCTGCGCTCCGGCGTCCTGGACGGGGTGCGCGGCGTGGTCCTCGGCTCGTGGCAGGACTGCGGTCCCTACGCGGAGGTGCGCGCCGTCCTGCGCGACCGGCTCGCCCCGCTCGGCGTCCCGGTCCTCGAACACTTCGGCTTCGGCCACGACGAGGGCGCGCAGACCCTGCCGCTCGGCGTACGCGCCACCCTCGACGCGGACGCCGGCACGCTGACTCTGGAGGAACCGGCCCTCGTGTGAACCCCGGGCCCGCCCCGCTCGGCGCGGCAGGTCCCGGGCGCCCAGGACGGCCGCGGCCACCTCGGCGCCCCTTCCGCGTACCGCGACAACTTCCGCCCCTCCCACACGCGTACGTCCCGATTCGGGTGGGCATATCCCCCGTACCGGCGTATTCCTGATACGCCGTCACCAGTGCGGACCGCGCCTCCCCGGTCCCTTCCGTCCCCTCGCCCGCCGGAGTACGTGTGCGCCGCCCCCGCCGTCCCCCGCTCCCCGTCCTGATCCTGCTGGCCCTGCTCACCGTCCTGCTGCCCGCGGGAACCGTGGAGGCGGCGGTCCGGGCCGAGGTGACGGCGCTGCGCCTGACCGTGCGGGCGGGCGGGCGCACGTGCGTCGTCGACGCCGACCTGTACCGGCCCGCGGGCGCCTCCGCCACCGCTCCGGTGCCCGCCGTGCTCACCACCAACGGCTTCGGCGGCAGCAAGCGGGACGGCACGACCGACGCCCTCGCGCGCTCCGTGTCCGCCCAGGGGTACGCGGTACTCGCCTACTCGGGCCTCGGGTTCGGCCGCAGCGGCTGCCCGGTCACGCTCGACGACCCCGCGGTGGACGGCCGGGCCGCCTCCGCTCTCGTGGACTTCCTCGCGGGCCTGCGCACCGCCGACGACGGGACCCGCGTCGGTTTCGTGACCCTCGACGGCCCCGGCGACCCCAGGGTCGGCATGATCGGCGGCAGTTACGGCGGGGCCGTGCAGTTCGCGACCGCCTCCCGTGACCACCGCGTCGACGCCCTCGTCCCGCTCATCACCTGGCACGACCTCGCGCACTCCCTCTTCCCCGATCTCGCGGGCGCCGGGGCCGGCGTGCACAAGTGGCGCTGGACGAGCGGCTTCTACGCCATCGGCGAGGCCCAGGGGCTGCTGCACCCCCGCCTCGACCCGTCCAGGACCGGCGGGGGCGGCTGCGTGCACATGGCCGCGGGTGCCTGCGCCCTCAAAGGGCTGCTCGACTCCGGGCGCTACCTGCCAGGGCCCACCGCCGAGGCCCTGCGCTACGCCCGCGAGGTGTCCCCGGCCTCGTACCTCGGCACCGTCCGCGCCCCGACACTGCTGGTACAGGGGCAGGAGGACAGCCTGTTCACCCTGGACGAGGCCGAGGCGACCTGGCGGCGGCTGCGCGCCCAGGGGGTGCCGTCGGCGTTGATCTGGCAGTCCTGGGGGCACAGCGGCGGGCTGCGCTCACCGCTGCCCGGCGAACTGGACCTCACGGGCACCGACCTCGGCGCGAGCTGGACCGGGCGGCGCGTCCTGGACTGGTTCGACCACTACCTGCGGCGCGGCCGGGGCCCGCGGTCCGCCGCGCCGGGGCCCGCCTTCGCCTACTTCCGCGACTGGGCGCCCGGTTACGCCACGGCCCCGGCCCCGCCCGCCCCCAGCCGCGTCCTGTACGTGTCGGGCGCCCCCGACGGGACGGGGAACGGCAGTCTGGTCGCGGACGCCGACGCGGTCCGCCCGGACACCCGGACCTACCGGGGCGGTCCCCTCCCCACGAGCCACACCGAGAACCCCTTCGCCCAGCTCTCCGAACACGTCCCCGACCCGCCGCCGTACGACCTGCCCGGCGGCCATCTCGGCTGGAGCACCGCGCCGTTGACCGCGCCACTCGACGTCGTCGGCAGCCCCGGGGCCACCTTCCGCGTCGAAGCGCCCCGGGCGGCCCGCGCCCAGAAGGCGGCGGACCTCGCGCGCCGGCTCGTCCTGTTCGTCAAGGTGCTCGACGTCGCCCCGGACGGCACCGCGCGGCCGGTCCGCCGGCTCGTCGCCCCGGTCCGGGTGCCGGACGTGGACCGCCCTTTCACGGTGCGACTGCCCGGCATCGTGCACCGCTTCGCCCCCGGTCACCGGCTGCGGCTCGTGGTGGCGGGCAGCGACGACGCGCACTACGGCAACAGGACCACGTACACGGTGCGCGTCAGGGAAGGGGTGCTGCGGCTGCCCACGACGTCCGGGCGCTGAGCGGCGGCCGGTGACGGCGCATTACCCTGGGCCGATGCCTGAACCTGCCACCTACCTCGCGGTGGGCGGGCGCGTCGCCGTGCGCCCCCTCACCCTGGACGACGCGGACGAGTTCACCGCGCGGGCGCGCGAGAGCGTGTCCCTCCACCACCCCTGGCTCCAGCCGCCCCGGGACGCGGCCGCTTTCGCGGCCTGGGCCGGACGCCTCGTCGAGGAGCCCGGCCGGGCCGGTTTCCTCGTGTGCACGCGCGAGGACGACGCCCTCGCCGGATACGTGGCCGTCAACAACATCGTGCACGGAGCGTTCCGCTGCGGGGCGCTCGGCTACGGCGCCTTCGCGCACTCCGCCGGTCGCGGGCTCATGACGGAGGGCCTCGGCCTCGTCGTGCGGCACGCCTTCACCGCGCTCGGACTGCACCGGCTGGAGATCAACGCGCAGCCCGGAAACACGGCCTCGATCGCCCTCGCGCGCCGGCTCGGCTTCCGGCACGAGGGCTTCTCTCCCGACTTCCTGTTCATCGACGGCGCGTGGCGCGACCACGAACGGTTCGCGCTCACGGCGGAGATGACGGACCTCAGGGCGTGACGCGAGGGGCGTGAGGGGGCGGAAGGGGCGTAGGGAGAGACAGAGCCGCGGGCTTGACCGCCCGTGCGGGGGAGGTCAGCGGCCGTGCTTCCGGTTGATCTTCATGGTGTCGAGGTCGGTGACGGTGGAGCGCAGATCGCGGAAGCCGAAACCGCGTCGCCGCAGCTCCGTCTCCACCCGGTCCTCGGCGAGCGCCGCCGCCATCTCCTCGCCGTCCCCGGCCGCCGAACGCAGCTCGAACCGGTAGGAGAACGGCTTGAGCGTCCGGTCGTAGCTGAGTGAGCCCTCCGGCGTGAACCGCATCGCGGCCAGATCCCGCGCCTGTTCCGCCCCGGCGAGCAGTTCGGCGCGCGCGGCCTCGGTCAGCCCGTCCCAGACGCCCCGGACGATGACGCGGTACGTGTGCTGCTCCTGGTCGGCGGGGCCGGTCGCCGGGGTGCCGGGGCCGAGAGGGGAACGCTCGCTCATGGGGTGCCGTTCTGGGCTGAGGGCCGGTGCGGGGTCGGGACCCACCGTAGAAGACGGGCCGCCTGCCGCGCCTCGGGATTTCGGGCCGGCGCACGAGCGTCGCGGCGGCGGCACCCGTCCCGGCCCCGGACCCCTCCCCGGTCAGCCGGTGGCGCTCCCGCCCTGGTCGGCGTACTCGAACACGGTGCCGTCCGGGTGCATCGCGATCAGGTTGCGGCCCGCCGGGGTGCCGACCGGGCCGGCGATGACCCGTGCGCCCGAGGCGGTGAGGACCTGGGCGGCCTCCTCCACGTCCCGCACCGCGATCGTCGCCGCGACCCGGCGCAGCACTTCCAGCTCCGCCTCGGGCCCGCTCATCAGCAGGAAACATCCCACCGCCGCGACCGACACGCCCCCGCGCTCGAAACGCTGCGCGGGCCGGCCCGCGAGGCGTTCGTAGAACGGGACCATGACCTCCAGGTTGTCCACGCAGACGCGCAGCGTGGTGCCGAGAATCTCCATGCCCACGAGCCTAGTTGGCCCGGCCGCCGGCCGTGATCGTTTCGCGCCAACGCCTGCCGGGCGTCGCCCGCCGCCCTGCGGGTACCCGCAGGGCATGACCGCCACCGAACCCGTCCCAGACGCCGCCCGCAGCGCGGGGCGGCAGGCGGGCACTGAAGCCGGCGTCCGCTCGGGGGCGCGGGGGAAACCCGCCGCACCTCCCGTCGCGGCCCGAAAGGGAGAAGGACGGCGCCGACCGCGACCAGGGCGCCGCCCCGAGACGGCGCCCGGCCCGGTGGCCGTTCCGCCGCCGCCGCGGGAGGCGCCCGCCGTGCCGCCCAGGCCGTAGCTGCCCATACTGGGAGGAGCGGACGGTTCCGGGATGTTTGGGCACCAAGGGGGCGGGGACTCGAACAGTCCCCGCCCCGTCTCGTGCCGGTGGTCGCCTCGACGGGCCTTCCGCGCGGCAGGCCCGTCGGTGCGAGGTACCGGCGCTGCCGCCGAGTGGAACCTAATCGAACGCGCAATCGAACGAAAGAAGTGACCATGCGGAGCGTCACCATGAACCCGGACGACCTGACCGAGCTGGCCGAACTGGGCCAGCAGTTGCGGGTCGACTCGATCCGTGCGACCGACGCGGCCGGTTCGGGGCACGCGACGTCCTCGATGTCCGCCGCCGACCTCGTGGCGGTCCTGTTCGCGCGCCATCTGCGTTACGACTTCGACCAGCCGGACCTGCCCGCCAACGACCGTTTCATCCTGTCCAAGGGGCACGCCTCCCCGGTGCTGTACTCCGCGTTCAAGGCCGCCGGGGTGGTCAGCGACGAGGAACTGCTCACCTTCCGCAAGAAGGACAGCAGGCTCGACGGCCACCCCACCCCCCGCATCCCGTGGGTCGACGTGGCTACCGGCTCCCTCGGCCAGGGACTGCCGGTCGGCGTCGGCATGGCGCTGGCCGCCAAGGACCTCGACCGGGTCGACAACCGGGTCTGGGTGCTGTGCGGGGACAGCGAGATCGCCGAGGGCTCGGTGTGGGAGGCCGCCGAGGCGGCGGGCGCCGCCCACCTCGACCACCTCACCGCGATCGTGGACGTCAACCGGCTGGGCCAGCGCGGGCCCACCCGGCACGGCCACGACCTCGACGCCTACGCCCGCCGTTTCCACGCCTTCGGCTGGCACACGGTCGAGATCGACGGTCACGACATCGAGCAGATCGACGCGGCGTACCACGAGGCCGCGTCCACGGCCGGGAAGCCCACGGTGATCCTGGCGCGCACCCTCAAGGGCAAGGGCGTCGAGGCCGCCGCCGACCGTGAGGGCCTGCACGGGAAGCCGCTCGCGGACCCCGAGGAGGCCATCGAGGAGCTGGGCGGCGTCCGCGATCTGCGCATCCAGGTCGCGTCCCCCGAGGACACGAAGCAGGCCCCCGAGCGCGAGAACGGCAAGCCCGATCTGCCCCGCTACCCCAAGGGCGGTGACGAGGTCGCGACCCGTAACGCCTTCGGAGAGGCGCTGGCCGCCCTCGGCGGGGCCCGCAAGGACGTCGTGGTGCTCGACGGGGAGGTCGGCGACTCGACGCGCGCCGAGTTCTTCGCCAAGGAACACCCCGAGCGCTACTTCGAGTTGTACATCGCCGAACAGCAGCTGATCGCCGCCGCGGCCGGGATGTCGGCCCGTGGCTGGACCCCGTACGCGGCCACCTTCGCCGCCTTCCTCACCCGCGCCCACGACTTCATCCGGATGGCGGCCGTCAGCGACGTCCGGCTGTGTCTGGCCGGCTCGCACGCGGGCGTGGCCATCGGGGAGGACGGCCCCTCGCAGATGGGCCTCGAAGACCTCGCGATGCTGCGGGCCGTGCACGGCTCGACCGTGCTCTACCCGTGCGACGCCAACCAGACGGCGCGGCTCACCGCCGCCATGGCGGACCTGCCCGGCGTCTCCTACCTGCGCACCTCGCGCGGCAAGAACGCCGTGCTCTACGGCCCCGAGGAGACCTTCCCCGTCGGCGGCTCCAAGGTGCTGCGCTCCGGCACGGCGGACCGGCTCACGATCGTCGCGGCCGGACAGACCGTGCACGAGGCGCTCGCCGCGGCCGAGACGCTCGCCGCCGAGGGCATCGAGGTGCGCGTGATCGACCTCTACTCGGTCAAGCCGGTCGACAAGGAGACGCTGCGCACCGCCGCCGAGGAGACCGGCTGCCTGGTCAGCGTCGAGGACCACCACCCGGAGGGCGGCATCGGCGACGCCGTCGCGAGCGCCTTCGACGACGGCCGGCCCGCGCCGCGCCTGGTCCGCCTCGCGGTGCGCACGATGCCGGGTTCCGCGACCCCCGAGGAGTCGCTCGCCGCCGCCGGGATCGACGCGGACTCGGTGGCCGCCTCCGTACGGCTGCTCGTCGGTGAGGCCGTCGTCGACTGAGCCGGGCGGGCCGCCGTCCTTCGCCCGCCACCCGCCGGAAGAAGCCGGAAAAATCGTGGGGGCCGCCCGCCGTGGGCGGCCCCCACGGGGGTACACGGCCCCTGCGGGGCCCCCGAGGGGACGTCCCGCCAGGCAGGCACCACGCGAGAGTGGCCCGGCCGTACGGGAATCGGGACAGGACGGCACACCATGAATCGGACAGCACCATGAATCGGCTCGCACTGGGCATCGCACTCGGCGTCGGCTACCTGCTGGGCCGCACGAAGAAGGCCAAACTCGCCTTCGCCATCGGCACGGCCGTCGCGGGACAGCGCCGCCCGCTCACCTTCCAGGGCGTCAGTGGCGTCGTCGCCGACCACCTGCGGGAGCCGGTGCGCGACTACCTGGGGGCCAACCCGCAGTACGCCGAACTCCTCGACCAGATGCGCGACCGCGCCGGGGACGCGGCCCACGGGCTGCTCACCCGCACCATCGAGGGCCTCGCCGACCACGTCCAGGACCGCGCGGACGTACTGCGCGACCGCACCGCCGGGGGCTGACGCACGGCCGGGGCGGCCACCGGGCGGGGCTCGCGGGCGGTGCGGTCCCGGTCCCGGGCGGACGGCCCCGCGGCCGGCACCGGCTCAGACCCGGCAGAGGATCTCACCGTGCAGCGCGCTGAACCACGCGTCCGGCTGCCGGCCCCACTCCCGCCACGCCTGAGAGACGGCGGTCAGCTCCGCGCGCGTCGCCTGGCCCCCACCCGTCGCGCGCTCGGCGTAGGCGGAGGCCAGCGTACGGTCGGCCCACAGGCCGCTCCACCAGTCCCGCTCCTCGTCGGTGGCGTAGCACCAAGTGCTCGACGTCGAGGTGATGCCGGTGAAGCCGGCCGCCAGCGCCCAGGACTTCAGCCGCCGGCCCGCGTCCGGCTCCCCGCCGTTGGCGCGGGCCACCCGCTCGTACAGGTCCCGCCAGTCGTCCATACCGGGGGAGGACGGGTACCAGGCCATCGCGGCGTAGTCCGCGTCGCGCACCGCCACCAGACCGCCGGGCTTCGTGACCCGCCGCATCTCGGCCAGCGCGCGGACCGGGTCCCCGACGTGCTGGAGCACTTGGTGGGCGTGGACCACGCAGAAGGTGTCGTCCGGGTAGTCCAGGGCGTGGACGTCGGCGACCGCGAAGTCGGTGTTCTCCAGCCCCCGCCCCGCCGCCTCGGCCGCCGCCTTCTCCAGGACCTCGGCGGAGGCGTCCACGCCGGTGACATGGCCCTGGGGGACGAGCGCCGCCAGGTCGGCGGTGATCGTCCCCGGTCCACAGCCGATGTCCAGCACGCGCATGTGCGGTTTCAGGTGGTCGAGCAGGTATGCGGCGGAGTTGCGCGCCGTGCGCCAGGTGTGGGAGCGGAGCACCGACTCGTGGTGTCCGTGGGTGTAGACGGCGGTCTCGTGGTGCGGTGCTTCGGCGTCACGGGCCATGACGGCGGCTCCCTCGCTTGGACGGACACACGGAAAACGGCCCACGGCGACCGCACGGCCGCCTGTCGGGCTCGTGCGCTCACCGTACGCCGCGATGTCGAGGGCTGAGACGCCTGTATTGATATATGAGACGAGTGGAAGGTGCCGGTCCGATCACGCGCGGCACCCTCCACCCGGGTGCCGGTCAGATCACGAGCGGCCGGTACACCGTCAGCGCCTCGTGCAGCACGTCGAGTTCGACGGTGGAGCCCGCCTCACTGATCTCCCCGTCGTGGGCGAGCGGGGTACCCGGCTCGATGCCCTCGACCCGCAGCCGCTTCAGACGCTCGGCCGCGTGGAACGGGGAGCGGGACAGCGGGCCCGCGAGCGCCGCGCCCAGCAGCCGCACCCCCGGCAGGCGTCCTCCGTGGACGGTGCGCACGTCGAGCAGCCCGTCGGCCATGTCGATGCGCCGGCCCGCCGTCAGTCCGGGCCTGCTGTAGATGCCGTTGCCCGCGAACAGCAGCCACATCGGCTCGCGGTGCCCGCCGATGTCCGCGTGCAGCGGATGGTCGCGGCGCAGCACGTGCAGCGCGGCCACGACGTCGGCGAGCCGCCCGCCGACCTTCCCCGACCAGCGCTCCCGCTCCCGCACCAGCTCCGGGTACACCCCGAGGCTGAAGGTGTTGAGGAAGATCCCCTCGGTCATGCCCTCGCCCTCGCCCCGGCAGTCGGTGCGAAAGCGCCCCACGTCCACCGACACGGCCTCGCCGCGCTCCACGGCGCGGTAGGTGTCGCGCGGATCCTCTATCCCGAGGTCGTACGCGAAGTGGTTGAGCGTCCCGCCCGGCAGGACCGCGAGCGGCAGACCGTGCCGCAGCGCCACCGTGGCCGCGGTGGAGAGGGAACCGTCACCCCCGCTGACACCGAGCGCCCGCGCCCGGGAGGCCGCCTTCTCCAGCTCCCCGGGCAGCGCCTCGCCCTCGCACTCGACGACCTCCGCCTCCGGGAGCGCGTCCTTGAGGGAGCGGACCCGGTCGGGGGAGCCGGCCCCGGTGTTCACGACGACGATCAGCCCGGCCCCGCGCGGCAGTTCGGGCGCGCCGACCATGGGCTGGCCCGGAGCGGGGAGCTGGCTGCGCGTCGGTACGAGGCCCCGTACGGCGAGCGCCGCACCCGCGCCCAGCGCCGCGCCCGCCAGGACGTCGCTCGGATAGTGGACCCCGGTGTAGACCCGGGAGGCGGCCACCGACGCGGCGAGCGGCGCGACGACCGCGCCCCAGCCGCGCGACTCCAGGGCCACCCCGGTGGCGAAGGCCGCGGCGGAGGCCGCGTGTCCCGAGGGGAACGAGGTGGTGACCGGCTGCCGCTTGAGCTGCCGCACGAGCGGCACCGTGTCGAGTATCGGGCGGGCCCGGCGCACCGAACGCTTGCCCACGGTGTTGACCGTCGCGGAGGCCAGCGCGAGCGAGGCGAGCCCGCGCACGGCCGCCCGCCGGGCCCGCGGGGAACCGGTCGCGGCCAGCGCCGCGCCCACCGCGCACCACAGCATCCCGTGGTTCGCGGCGCGGCTGAGCCGGGGCAGCACCTGCTCGGCCCCCGGCCAGCGGTGCGCCGCCGCGGCCTTGAACACGGTCATGTCGAGCGCGGTCAGCCGGTCCCGCAGCACGGGCCCCGGGCGCGGGCCCCGCAGCGACTCGGCGATCCTGGCGGCCGGGGACGGAGTGAGGTCGACGTCGGGAGACATGGCGCACACGTACCCCGCCCGGCCCCGATCACCCCTGCTGACCGGCGGGAGCGCGCCGGAAATGCGTTTGCCCGCCACTCGTCCGGCCGACGACAATGCGCCCCATGGGACATCTCGAAGCAGCACACGTGGAGTACTACCTGCCCGACGGGCGGGCGCTGCTGGGGGACGTCTCGTTCCGGGTCGGCGAAGGAGTGGCCGCCGCCCTCGTGGGCCCCAACGGCGCGGGAAAGACCACGCTGCTCAAACTCCTGTCCGGGGAGCTGAAACCGCACGGCGGCTCGGTCACCGTCAGCGGCGGCCTCGGTGTCATGCCGCAGTTCATCGGCTCCGTACGCGACGAGAGCACCGTCCGCGACCTGCTGGTCTCGGTCTCCGGCCCGCGCATCCGCGAGGCCGCTCGGGCCGTCGACCGCGCCGAGCACGCGATCATGACCGTGGACGACGAGTCCGCCCAGCTCGCCTACGCGCAGGCGCTCTCCGACTGGGCCGAGGTGCGCGGCTACGAGGCGGAGACCCTGTGGGACGTGTGCACCGTCGCCGCGCTCGGCATCCCCTACGACACGGCCCAGTGGCGCGAGGTGCGCACCCTGTCGGGTGGCGAGCAGAAGCGGCTCGTCCTGGAGGCGCTGCTGCGCGGCACCGATCAGGTCCTGCTGCTCGACGAACCCGACAACTACCTCGACGTCCCCGGCAAGCGCTGGCTGGAGGAGCGACTGCGCGAGACGCGCAAGACCGTCCTCTTCGTCAGCCACGACCGCGAACTGCTCTCCAGCGCCGCCCAGCGCATCGTGAGCGTCGAACCCGGCCCGGCGGGCGCCGACGCCTGGGTGCACGGCGGCGGGTTCTCCACCTACCACGAGGCCCGCAAGGAACGCTTCGCCCGCTTCGAGGAGCTGCGCCGGCGCTGGGACGAGAAGCACGCGCAGCTCAGGACGCTCGTGCTGAACCTGCGCCAGGCGGCCGAGAACAGCCCCGCCATGGCCTCGCGCTACAGCGCCGCCCAGACGCGGTTGCGCAAGTTCGAGGAGGCCGGACCGCCGCCGGAGCCGCCGCGCGAGCAGGACATCCGGATGCGGCTGCGCGGCGGCCGCACCGGACTGCGCGCCGTGACCTGCCAGGGCCTGGAGCTGTCGGGCCTGATGAAACCCTTCGACCTGGAGGTCTTCTACGGCGAACGGGTCGCGGTCCTCGGCTCGAACGGCTCGGGGAAGTCGCACTTCCTGCGGCTGCTCGCGGGCGGCGAGGTCGCCCACGAAGGGCTGTGGAAACTCGGCGCGCGCGTCGTGCCGGGGCACTTCGCGCAGACCCACGCCCACCCCGAGCTGCGGGGCCGCACCCTGCTCGACATCCTGTGGAGCGAACACGCGAAGGACAAGGGCGCGGCGATGTCCCTGCTGCGCCGCTACGAGCTGACCCAGCAGGCCGAGCAGCGCTTCGAACGGCTGTCCGGCGGCCAGCAGGCCCGTTTCCAGATCCTCCTGCTGGAACTGGCCGGCTGCACGGCGCTCCTGCTCGACGAGCCGACCGACAACCTCGACCTGGAGAGCGCGGAGGCCCTCCAGGAGGGGCTGGAGGCGTTCGAGGGCACCGTGCTCGCCGTCACCCACGACCGCTGGTTCGCCCGCTCCTTCGACCGCTTCCTCGTCTTCGGCCAGGACGGCCGGGTCCGGGAGACGCCGGAACCGGTGTGGGACGAGCGGAGGGTCGCTCGCGCCAGGCACTGAGGTGGGGGGCGGGGGTGGCGCCGTGCGGCCCGCCACGTCGTCCTCAAGCGCCGGACGGGCTGGGATTCCCCGCCTGTCCGGCACTTTTCAGCCCGTCCGGCACGTTCTCCAGCCCGTCCGGCGTTTGAGGACACCCGCGGCCGCGGGAGAATCCCTCAGCCCGTCCGGCGATTGAGGACACAGGCCGGCCGCAGGCCGCGAGACTGGAGGGGCGGGGCCCGCGGCCATACGGCAAGGTGGTACCCGAACCGTTCGACCCGCGGAAGCAGAGGCGGCATGGCGGACCCTTCGTACGGCCGGCCCGGCGCGCCGTCGCCCGATCCCGGCCTGCCCGCGCTCCCGGAACTCACCGCGGCCCTGGCCGCCGCCCCGCCCCGTGCCGCCGCGGCTCTGGCCACCGCCGCCTGCGGCTACTGGGCGCGCCGCGGCCTGCCCACCACGCCCGCGCGGACCGTCGCCGCCCCCGGCGGCCCCGCCCTCCTGCTCGCCCTGGCCGCCGCGACCGGCGGGGACGTCCTCGTGCCGAGGCCCTGCGCCGCCTGGTGGACCCCCGGCCTCCGGCTCCTGGGCCGCACCGCGTACCCCGTGCCGACGCCCGCCGAGTCCGGCGGCGTCCCCGACCCCTCCGCGCTCCTGGAGACGGTCCGCCGCGTCCGCGCGGAGGGCGGGGACCCCCGGCTGCTGCTCGTGTCCGTCGCCGACGACCCGACCGGGACGCTGCCCGGAGCCGAGGCGCTGGACGAGGTGGTGCGGGCCGCCGCCGACACCGGGCTCACCGTTGTGAGCGACGAGACCTGGCGCGACACCGTCCACGACGGCGCCGCGCCCGTCCTGCTGAGCCCGGCCGCGATCCACCCGGAGGGCGTCGTCGTCCTCACCGACCTGGCGGGCGCGTTCCTGCCGTCCGACTGGCCCGCCGCCCTCGCCCGCTTCCCGGACACCGCCGCCGGCGCCGCACTGCGCGAACACACCCTGGACGCGCTCAGCGCGCAGGGCGCCGCTCTCGCCGGCCCACTCGCCGCAGCCGCGGCCCACGCGCTCACCGAGCCCCCGGAGGCCACCGCCCGGCTGCGCGCCGTGAACCGGGCCCACGGGGCGCTCGCCCGCGCCGCCCACCGCGCCGTCCGCGCCGCGGGGGCCCTGGCCCTGCCGCCGCGCGCCGGCCGCTGCCTGTACGTCGATCTGGAACCGTCCCGCGCGGCGCTCGCCGCCCGGGGCGTGGCCGACGCCCGGGATCTGGAGGTCCACCTCGGCGAACGGCTCGGCATGCCGGTGCCCGGCGGACACCGGTTCGGGGACGCACTGACCGCCCTGCGCGTCCGCGTGTCGACCACATCGCTGCTGCGCTCAACGGGTGAGAGCCGGCTCGCGTCCCTCACCGCGTCGGAGCCTCTCGAATTGCCCGGTGCCCACCGAGCCTTGAGCATGTTCGCAGCGGTCTTCGACGCTCTGGCGGCCGGCGAGGACGCCGATCCGGGCGAAGGGGCCGTCACCAGGGCCGGGGCCGCGGCGCGCGAAGCCGACAGCGACGCGCGCGGCGGCCGGGCGCACCGAAGGGAGCCGCACCGATGAACGCGCAGCCGCCGACCGGCCCTCAGCCGGAAGCGACGCGGGACCCCGACGAGGGCCGCACCCCGGCCGGGGGCCCGCGACCCGCGCCGCCGCCGGGCGCCCCCGCCGCCCCGCCGGCCGGGCTGCGCACGCTCTCCGGCGTGGCCACGGCGCTCCGTCCGCTCGGCGAGGTCCGCCGCTGGCCGCAGACCTTCGCCGACCGGCTCGGCGCCCCGCTGCCCGGACTGCGCGCCTACGCCCGGCTGCTGCGCGAAGGCGCCGTACGCCCCCGGGCGGAGGGCCTCGCGGACATCCCCCGGCTGCCCTTCGCCCCGCAGCCGCTGCCCGAGGCCGCCCCCGGCACGGTCGCCGTGTCCTGGGTCGGCCACGCGAGCTGGGTCGTGCGCATCGGCGGGCTCACCGTCCTCACCGACCCCGTGTGGTCCCGCCGCATCCTCGGCACACCCGCCCGCGTCACCCCCGTCGGTGTCCCGTGGAGCGCCCTCGGCCGGGTGGACGCCGTCGTGCTCAGCCACAACCACTACGACCACCTCGACGCGCCCACCGTCAAACGCCTGCCCCGCTCGACCCCCGTCCTCGTGCCCGCCGGGCTCGGAGGCTGGTTCCGACGGCGCGGGTTCACCTGTGTCACCGACCTCGACTGGTGGGAGGCGGCCGAGGTCGGCGGCGTCCGCTTCGACTTCGTACCGGCTCACCACTGGTCCAAACGCGGGGTCCGCGACACCTGCCGGACCCTGTGGGGAGGCTGGGTCATGACGGCGCCCGGCGGCGGACGCGTCTACTTCGCGGGCGACACCGGGTACGGTCCGGCCTTCGCGGAGATCGGCCGCAGACACCCCGGGATCGACCTCGCGCTCATGCCGATCGGCGCGTACGACCCGCGCTGGTGGCTGCGCGACGTCCACTGCGATCCGGAGGAGGCCGTCCGCGCCGTCGGGGACCTCGGGGCGCGCCGGATGGCGCCCATGCACTGGGGCACCTTCCTGCTGTCCTCGGAACCCGTGCTCGAACCGCTGCTGCGCGCGCGGGCGGCCTGGCGCGAGGCCGGCCGCGACCGCGCCGACCTGTGGGACCTCCCCGTGGGCGGCTCCCGCACGCTGTAGCCCGGGGCGTGTGGGCCCGGACGCCCCCTCAGGCCCGCGCCTCGCCCGTCTCCGAGCCGCGCCGTCGCAGCCGGCGCCACAGCGAGGGACCGCCGCTGATCAGCAGAGTCAGGGCGATCGCCGCCACCACGCCCTGCCAGGGCTCGGGGAACAGCGAACCGCCCAGGATGCCGATGAGCTGGTAGGTCACCGCCCAGGCCACACACGCCGGAAGGTTGCCCCGGACGAACGTGCGCATCGGCATCTGCGCGAGCAGACAGGCCAGCATGACCGGGATCCGCCCGCCGGGAACGAGCCGCGACAGCACCAGCACCATGACGTTGTTGTCGTCCAGCTTGTGGCGCGCCTGCTCCAGCCGGTCGGCGGGCGCCCGGTCGCGCAGCGCGTTCAGCCAGCGCGAACCGTGCTCCGAGCGCATCCCGCGCCGCCCCAGCCAGTACAGCGCGACATCGCCGAGGAACGCGGCCAGCGCGGCCGAGGCGAAGACCATGAGCAGCGGGAACGGGAAGCTCTGGTGGAAGGCGACCACGGCGGAGGAGCTGACGAGGACACCGGTGGGTATCACGGGGACGAGCGCGCCCAGCATCACGAGCACGAACAGCGTCGGATAGCCCACCGCCTGCTGCGTGACGCCCGGCACCTTGTCGGCGGCGGCCGCGAGCAGCAGCGGTCCGTGGTGCAGCGGCGGGATCACCGGGCGACCTCGGGGCGCACGCTCTCGCCGTGCCCGAGCAGATGCACCGACACCTCGGGGGCGATCCGGGCGGCCTGGCGCACGAACTCCTCGCCCGGCGTGTGGAACTCGTGCGGCCGCACCCCCGCCATGCCGATGGGCCAGTACGTGCCGTAGTGGACCGGGACCGCGCAGCGCGGGCCGATCTCGCTCAGCGCCCGCGCGGCCCGCTCCGCGTTCAGGTGCTCGTGGCCGAGCCCCGGCCCCCAGCCGCCCACCGGGAGCAGCGCGACGTCCACCGGCCCGGCCTCCTTGGCCATGTCCTCGAACAGGCCGGTGTCCCCGGCGAAGTAGGTACGCGCCTGCCCTGAGACGACGTAGCCGAGGGCGGGGGAGCGCTGCGGGCCCACCGGCAGCCGCCGGCCGTCGTGCCGGGCCGGGACCGCCCGCACCGTCAGCTTCCCGAGCCGCACCTCGTCGCCCGCGGCGACCTCGGTGATCTCCAGGTGCCGCAGCCGCCGGCCGAGACCGGGCACGGAGCGCCGCGCGCCTCTCGGCAGCAGCAGCGGGGTGCCGGGAGCCAGGCGCGCGAGGGAGGGGACGTGCAGGTGGTCGGAGTGCAGGTGCGACACGAGGACCCCGTCCACGCGCAGCGCCGTCGCCGGCGGCAGCGCTCCCTTGCGGCGTCGCAGGTGGGCCAGGCGCCGCACGAGCACCGGATCGGTCAGCAGACGCGTCCCCGAGTCCTCGACGGTGCAGGTGGCGTGTCCCCACCAAGTGATCTCCACCGGTCCCCTTCCCCTTCCCTCCGTCGCCCGCGGTCCGGGCCCGTGCCCCGAGCGTACGGGCTCTAGTAATGTCGGCGGCCCACAGGCCGGGGCGACGGGGGGCGGGGCCCGGCTGCGACAGCGGGGAGAGCCGTGACGCATTCCATCCGGGCCGGCGGCGCCGAGGCCGGCCCGACCGAGGCGGGGAGGACGAGGGGAAGCCGTCCGGCCCCGGCGGCCCGGGGGTTGCGGGTGGCCGCCCTCGCGGCGCTCGTCCCCCTGGAGCGGCTGGACGCCGAGCCGTACCTCGTCGACATCCGCAGCCAGTTCGCGCACTGCGCGGACTGGGCCGCCGAGGCCGGCCACCGTGTCACCCAGGAGATCCTCGGGCACCGGCTCGACCCGCTCCACGCGCTGCTGTGGAGCGATGTCGACGCGGGCGAGGTGGACCTCTTCGTCGTGGCGAGTCCCGCCGCGCTCGCCGAGGCCGTGCACCCGGCCGAGGAGTTCCGCGCGCGGTGCGCCCGGCGCTCGGTGACCCTCGCCTTCGCCGACCGGCCCGAGCCGCGCTACGACTCCGGGCACAAGGCCCGCATCCACCGCAGGCTCTCCATGCCGACGGCCGGCTACGACGGCTGCTGAACCAGGCCGGACCGCGACCGGCGCCCCTCCCGGCCCCGCAGGTCACGACGCGGCGGCCGCCCGGGTCACAATCCGGGATGCTCCGTTCGCGTGGCGAAACGGTGTGCGAGGGTGGAGGCGGTCCGAGGGCACGGTGCGCGGACCGTGGAGCGAAAAGGTGAGCAGCGGTTGTGAACGAGGAGCGATGGCGGAGGGCCGGCAGCGCTCTGTGGCGGATGGTCGCGGTGTGGGGCGTGAGCACGCTCACGATGATGGTGCTCGCCGGAATCCTCCCGGACTTCCAGCTCCAGTCCCCGGACGGCGACAGCGGCACCCGCATCGCGATGACGGCGGCCCTCGGGGCGGGGGCCTTCGGTCTGCTCGGCGCGCTCGTGTGGCCCCTGCTGGTGCGGGCCCTGCTGCTCGTCCCGGCCTTCGTCCTCGCGGTCCTCGTCTTCTTCCTCAACGGCTCTCTGCTGCTGCTCGCGCTGCGGCTCGTGCCGCACGGCCGCGGCGAGGTGAACCCGGAGACCGCGGTGGTCGTCGCCGCCGTCATGTCCGCGGTCGCCTCCGCGACCGGGGGAGCGCTCGCCGTACGCGACGACGCGGCCTACCGCAGACGCCTCTACCGCCTCGCCGACCGCCGCGCCCGCCGCGAACCGCACTCCGGGCCGGCCACCCCCGGCACGGTCTTCCTCCAGCTCGACGGCGTCGGCCACGACGTACTGCTCGACGCGGTCGGCAAGGGGCTCATGCCGGCCGTCGCGCAGATGCTCGGCGGAATGCCCAGCCACCGCCTCACCCCCTGGCGCACCGACTGGTCCAGCCAGACCGGCGCGAGCCAGCTCGGCATCCTGCACGGCAGCAACTTTGACGCGCCCGCGTTCCGCTGGTACGAGAAGGAGACCCGCGAGGTCGTGGTCTCCAACCGCCCCGCGAGCGCCGGCGAACTCCAGCGCCGCGCCATCGAGCGCACGGGTGACGCGGGGCTGCTCAGCCTGGACGGGGCCAGCCGGGGCAACCTGTTCAGCGGCGGCGCCGACCAGCTCGCCCTCGTCCTGTCCGTCGCCGTGCGCCGGGGCCGCCACAACCGGTCCAGAGCCGGTTACTTCGCGTACTTCAGCGATCCCGCGAACGCCGTACGCACCGCGCTGTCCTTCGCCGCCGAGGTGCTGCGCGAGATGACGCAGTCCACCCGCGCCCGACTGCGTAAGGAACGGCCCCGGATGGGCCGCGGCGGCCTCTACCCCTTCATCCGGGCCTTCGCCACCGTCGTCGAACGCGATGTCGTGGTCGCGGCCGTCATGGGCGACATGCTCGCGGGCCGCACCGCCGTCTACGCCGACCTCGTGGCGTACGACGAGGTCGCGCACCACTCCGGTCCGCGCAGCCGGGACGCGGAGAAGGTGCTCGCCCGGCTCGACCGGTCCCTCGCCCTCATCCTCAAGGTCGCCGAACACGCCCCGCGCCGCTACCGCGTCGTGGTCCTCTCCGACCACGGCCAGAGCCCCGGCGAGACCTTCCGGGGCCGCTACGGGCTGACCCTCGCCGAACTCGTCCGGGCCGGCTGCGGACTGCCGGTGCCGCGCAAGGCGGGGCGCACCCACAGCGGAGCCGAGGCCCGTTCGGCGGTGCGGGCCGCGCTGCACCGCCCCGTCGAGGAACGCGCCGAGGGCCACCGCTCCTCCCCGCGCCGCTCCGACCCGGTCGTCCTCGCCTCGGGCAACCTGGGCCTCGTGTCCTTCCCCGACGTCCCGCACCGCATGACGCGCCAGGAGATCGACCGCCGCCACCCCGCCCTGCTCTCCACCCTCGCCAACCACCCGGGCGTGGGCTTCCTGCTCGTCCGCGACGCCGAGCACGGCGGCGTCGTCCTCGGCGCGAACGGGGCGCAGGTGCGGCTGGGGGAGCTCGACGGTACGGAGGACCCGGCGAGCCTCGGCCCGCTCGCCGACTTCGGACCGGGCGCGGCCGCCGCCGTCGCGCGCACCGACACCTTCCCGCACTGCGCCGACATCATGGTCAACTCCTGGTACGACCCGGCGGAGGGCGAGGTACTGGCCTTCGAGGAGCAGATCGGCTCGCACGGCGGCCTCGGCGGTGACCAGTCACGGCCCTTCCTCCTGTCCCCGGTGGTCCTGTCGGAACCGGTACCGAAGGGCGGCGAACTCGTCGGCGCCGAACAGGTCCACCAAGTGCTGCGGCGCTGGCTGCGCGAGGGCGAGGGGCCCCAGGTCCCGGTCGCGCTGCGCGTGGCCTCCGCCGTACGGGAGAGGAGGCCGGGCCCCCCGCGGGAAGGCGCGCGGCTCCCGGAGGCCGACGCCGAGAGCGCGTGAGTCCCCGTATGTGATCGGATAGGCCCCGGGCCCGTCCCACTCCGGGGCCGGTCCCGTCATCGCGAAAGGACTCGCACCGTGGCAACGACCCGTTCCGCGCACACCGTCTGGGAAGGCGACCTGCTCAAGGGCAAGGGCACCGTCAGCTTCGACTCCTCCGGCATCGGCGACCAGGCCGTCACCTGGGCCTCCCGCGCCGAGGAGTCGAACGGCAGGACCAGCCCGGAGGAGCTGATCGCCGCCGCTCACTCCAGCTGCTTCTCGATGGCCCTCTCCAACGGCCTCGCCAAGGCGGGCACCCCGCCCACCCGCCTGCTCACCAGCGCGGAGGTGACCTTCCAGCCGGGCACCGGTATCACCGGCATCCAGCTCGTCGTCGAGGGCACCGTCCCCGGCATCGACGAGGCCGCCTTCACCGCCGCCGCCGAGGACGCGAAGGCCAACTGCCCCGTCAGCCAGGCCCTCACCGGCACGCAGATCACCCTGACGGCGAAGCTCGGCTGACCGCCACCAGGCCCCGGCCGGCCCCGGCCTGCCGACGGCCCCGGACCTCCCGGTCCGGGGCCGTGCGCGTGTCCGCCCGCCGTACGGCCCGCCCCACCGGCACCTCGGGCACCGGCAGGGCGGCCACGCCGTGGTGAGCGGGGGAGGAGTGCCGGGCCCCCGGTCCCCGGCCCGGACCGCCCTGACGGGCGACTAGGTCCGCCCATGGTCGGTCGACACGCGGAGCGTGAGCGGGGCCCTCCCGGGCGGGGTGTCCGTCATCGCCGCTCCTCCGGCCCGCCCCCCTTCGTCCCCGTTCCGCTTCGGGCACGACGCCCTCGTCACCCCGCACCCTGGCCCGTCTTGTCGGCCACGCCTACGCCTCCCTCCTCACCGGCACCGGGCGGCGGACGGCGGTAAGTCCGACCGGTGCGCGGAGCGCGCGGAGGAGCTGTGGTCGCGGGCGGTGCCGGTGGGGTACTTGAGTGGTCCCGCGCCGGTCACCGGCCCTCTCACCTCGGGACGAGAGCCGCCCTACCCCCCACACACCACTCCAGCACCGCGTCCCACGCCCCGTAGCCCTCGCCCTGGCTGATGTGCCCAGCGCCCGGCAGGACGTCCGTGGGCACCCCCAGCGGGTCGCCGTACAGCGCTTTCGCACCCTCCGGGCAGTACGGGTCCTCGGCGCCCGTGACCAGGCGGGTGGAGCGGGCCGCGCGGTCGAGTCGGGCCCGGGTCACCGGGGGCGGTACGAAGGCGGCCACCTCCGGCTCGCCGGCCAGGAAGGACGGGGAGGGCGGGGACACCAGAAGGACCCGGTCCACCGGGCTTCCCGTCGTGCCGCGCGCCGCCGCCGTCAGCCACAGGGCGCAGGCGAGGCTGTGGCAGACGACCGTCACGCCCTCGGCCGGCAGCGCCGCGCGGTGCGTGCGCAGCGCGTCGAGCCAGCTGCCGAGGTCCGGACGGTCCGCGTCGGGGAGTTGCGGGTAGTCCACCGTGTGCCCCCGCGCGCCCAGCCGCTCCGCCAGCCAGTGCTGCCAGTGGCCGGGCGGACGGTGGTTCTGCCAGCCGTGCAGCACCAGGAAGGCGGCGGGGGTTGGGGCGCTCGTCCCGGTCGGCTCTGCGGTCACGTGGCTCGTTCTCCTCTGGAGGGTCGGCAGGCGGACACGATAAGCCCGGACCCCTCCCGCTCCCGCACCGGCCCCGCACCCCGGCCGGCCTTCACGCACCGTTTCCCCTCCCGCCGTTGTGGTCTCTGGTGCCGTGGGGGCGGGCGGGCCACTCTGGAGCGGTAGCTGTCGTCCCGTCAGGTGAAGGGGAGCCCCCGTGCCACGTCGTCCTGCCCTGTCCAGACCGCTGACCGCCCTGGCCCTGTCGGCGGCCCTGCTCGCCGGTGGCGCGGGGGTCGGGGGTGCCGCCGAACCGGTGGGCGGTCCCGATGCCGTACAGGCCCGTCCCGTCGCGCCGCCCCCTGCCAGTGGCGCCGTCGACAGCCGGGGGACGCCCTCCGTCCTGTCGTACCCGCAGGGCGACGGGCTGGAGACGGCGCACACCTCGCGGCCGGTCGCACCGGGCGCCGAACTCACCTCGTACGACCGGCTGGAGAGCGACAAGTGGCTGCGGGTCGACGAGCTGTCCGTCGACCTCGGCAAGGGCGTCCGAGCCGAGTACCTGCACCCCAAAGGCGGCGTCTCCCGGCGGGCCACCGTCTCCGAGCTGGCCGCGGGGCACGAGGCGGGGCCGGGACGCCGTACCGTCGCCGCGGTCAACGGGGACTTCTTCGACATCAACGAGACGGGCGCGCCCCAGGGTTCCGGTCTCGACGGCGGACAGGTCGTCAACTCCCCCGATCCGGGCCACACACGGGCCGTCGGGTTCGGGCCCGGTGAGGCGGGCCGCGTCCTCGACCTCTACTTCGAGGGCACCCTGACCCTGCCGGGCGGCAGTCGCCCGCTCGCCGCGCTCAACGCCGCCAACGTGCCCGCGAACGGCGTCGGCGCCTACACCGCCCAGTGGGGCGAGGCCGACCGCGCCCTCACCGTCAACAGCTCCGCCCGGTCCGCCGAGGTCACCGTCGTGGACGGCCGCACCACCGGCCCGGCCCACGCCCCCGGCAAGGGCCGCCTGCCCGAGGACGCGACCGCGCTGGTCGGTGCGGGCAGCGGGGCCGACGCCCTGACCGCCCTGCCCGCCGGCGCGCCCGTCAGCTGGGCCTACCACCCGCGCACGGGCAGCGGCGACCTGCCCCGGGAGGCCATCGGCGCCAACGAGTACCTCGTCACCGACGGCAAGCCCGTCGACCACACCGGCGAGGGCAACGACGCGACCGCGCCGCGCACCGCCGTCGGCTTCTCGCGCGACGGACGCGAGATGCGCCTCGTCACCGTCGACGGGCGGCAGGCCGACAGCGGCGGCGTCACGCTCACCGAACTCGGCCTGATGCTCCGTAAGTCGGGCGCCTACAACGCCGTCAACCTCGACGGCGGCGGCTCCTCCACGCTGCTCGCCCGCACCCCCGGCAGCGACCGCCTCCAGGTCGAGAACCAGCCCTCCGACGGCAGCGAACGCGAGGTGCCCAACGGCCTCGTGCTCACCGCCCCGGACGGCAGCGGCAGACTGAGCGGCTACTGGGTGGGCACCGCCATGGACGCCCGCACCGCCGCCACCGCCGACCCCGTCGCGGGCGGCCACCCCGACAGGGTCTTCCCCGGGCTGACCCGCAGGCTCACCGCCGAGGGGTACGACGAGACGTACGGGCCCGCCGCCGGCGCGCCGGCCTGGAGCGTGCGCGGCCCCGGCCGCGTCGGGCGCGACGGTGTCTTCCACGCACCGGCGAGACCCGGCCGCAGCGAGGTGACCGCCCGGCGCGGCCACGCCACCGGCAGTACCGCGCTCACCGTCCTCGGCCCGCTCGACCGCCTCCAGGCCGGCACCCGGCGCCTCTCCCTGCCCGGCAGCGACGCCACCGCCGACTTCGCCCTCACCGGCCTCGACGCCCGGGGAGACAGCGCGCCGGTCGAGCCGGACGACGTCCGTCTCACGTACGACCACGACCTGTTCACCGTCAGGCCGACCGCTGAGGGCTTCACCGTCGGCGCCCGCCGCGACGGCGCCGCCGGGACCGTGACCGCGACCGTCGCCGGGCACTCCACCGCCCTCGCCGTCTCCGTCGGGCTCAGCGACCGCGCCCTCGCCGGCTTCGAGGACGCCGCCGACTGGACCTTCAGCCAGGCCCGCGCCGCCGGCTCCCTCCAGCCCGTCACCGAGGGGCACACCGGTACCGCGCTCGGCCTGACCTACGACTTCACCCGGTCGACCGCGACCCGCGCCGCCTACGCCACCCCGCCCCGGCCGCTCGCCGTCCCCGGGCAGCCGCAGGCCTTCACCCTGTGGATCAAGGGCGACGGACACGGCGCCTGGGCCACCCTCCACCTGAAGGACGCCACCGGCACCGACCAGCTCCTGCGCGGCCCCCACATCGACTGGACCGGGTGGAAACAGGTCACCTTCCCCGTGCCCCAGTCGGTCGCCCACCCCGTGACCGTCTCCCGCTTCTACCTCGCCGAGACCGAGGCGAGCGCCCAGTACACCGGGGAGATCGTCCTCGACGACCTCGTCGCCCAGGTCCCGCCGGACGTCGAACTGCCGCACACCGCGCCGTACGCCGACCCGCTCATCACGAGCGGGCGGGACGTCGCCGGGAAGGACTGGCGCTTCGCCGTCCTGTCCGACGCGCAGTTCGTGGCCCGCGAACCGGACAGCGACATCGTCCGCCAGGCCCGGCGCACCCTGCGCGAGATCAAGGCCGCCCGGCCCGACTTCCTCATCGTCAACGGCGACCTCGTGGACGAGGGCTCACCCGAGGACCTCGCCTTCGCCCACCGCGTCCTGAACGAGGAACTGGGCGAGGCCCTGCCCTGGTACTACGTGCCGGGCAACCACGAGGTGATGGGCGGCTCGGTCGCGAACTTCACCGCCGAGTTCGGCCCCGCCCAGCAGGTCTTCGACCACAAGGGCACCCGCTTCCTCACCCTGGACACCTCCCGCCTCGGCATCCGCGCGAGCGACTTCCCGCAGCTCACCCGCCTGCGCGGCGAACTCGACGAGGCCGCGCGGGACCGCTCGGTCGACTCCGTCGTGGTCGTCGAGCACGTACCGCCGCGCGACCCCACCCCGCAGGAGGGCAGCCGGCTCGGCGACCGCAAGGAGGCGGCCCTGCTGGAGACCTGGCTCGCCGACTTCCGCCGCGACAGCGGAAAGGGCGTCGCCTTCGTCGGCGGCCACGTCGGCACCTTCCACGCCTCGCACGTCGAGGGCGTCCCGTACCTGATCAACGGCAACTCGGGGAAGAACCCGTCGACCCCGCCCGAGGAGGGCGGATTCACCGGCTGGTCCCTGCTCGGCGTGGCCCGCTCCGGGCACGGCGGCCGGCTCCCGGACGGCTGGATCGGCGTGCAGACCCGCGCCCACGTCGACTCCCTGAGCCTCGACACCCCGGCCACCCTGCCGCGCGGCACGCGACAGACCGTCGCCGCGACCGTCACCCAGGCCGGACGCCGGGTCCCGGTGGCCTGGCCGCTGAGCGCCGACTGGGACGGCTCCGCGAACCTGTACGTCGGGCCCGCCGCCCACGCGAAGCCCTGGCACGTCGCCGCGTACGATCCGGCCACCCGCACCCTGACCGCCCTGCGTCCGGGCACCGCACGGCTCACGGTCACCGTCAACGGACAGGAGAGGACCGCCGCGCTCGACGTGACCCGCTGACGGCGCCGGCGAGCGATGCGCCGGGCCGGTGCGCGGCGAACCACCGTGTTCCCGCGCCCCGGCCCTCGTTGTGGCACGCTGATTCCGCCCTGCCGCCCCGACCGAGGAGACCTCCGTGCCCGTCGAACCGCTGTCCGCCGAGGAGATCGAGCGGCGCCTGACCGAACTGCCCGGCTGGTCCCTGGAGGACGACGCCCTCACCCGGCTGTACCGGCTGCCCTCCCACATGGCCGCCGCCGCGCTCGTGGCCCACATCGCGGCCGTCCAGGAGGAACTCGACCACCACGCCGACACGACCCTCGGCTACAACACGGTCGAACTCTCCACCCACACGCACAGCGTGGGCGGTGTCGTCACCGCGCTCGACTTCGCCCTCGCCCGGCGCGTGGAGGACCTCTCCGGCGCGCACGGGGTACGGAGCTGACCGGTGCTCGACTACGACGGGGAAGCGGACCGCTACGACGAGAGCCGCGGTGGTCTGCCGAGGGCCCGCGCGGCCGCGGCGGCCCTCGGCAGCCTCCTGCCCGGCCACCACACCACCGTCCTCGACCTGGCCTGCGGCACCGGGATCGTCGGCGGCTGCCTGCGCGAGCAGGGCCGTACCGTCCTCGGTGTCGACCGGTCCGCCGGGATGCTCGCCCGCGCGGAAGGACGGCTGGACGCCGTGGTGCGCGCCGACGCGAGGGCGCTGCCCTTCGCCGACGCCTCCCTGCCCGCCGTGACCGCCGTATGGCTGCTCAACCTGCTCGACGACGCGGCGCCCGTCATCGCGGAGGCCGCCCGGGTGCTGCGCCCCGGCGGAGTGTTCGTCACCACGGTCGACAAGGCCGCCGCGCATGCCGTCGACAGCGACATCGACGCCTTGGTCGCCCCCTACCGCCCCGCCGAACTCCCGGACGGAGCGGGCCGGGTGACCGCGCTCGCCGCCGCCGAGGGGTTGCGCCCGGTCAGGACCGCCCGGTTCACCGGGCACGGGCAGGGCCGCACCCCGCTCGCCCTCGCCGCTCGCGTCCGGGAGGGCAGCCTGTACGCCGAGGGCGGCCTCCCCCTCGCCGAACGCCTCGAAGCGCTGCCCGGCCCCACCACCCCGCGTGCGGAACCGGACTTCACGCTGCTCGCCCTGCGCAGACGCAACCGCTGAACGACGCGGGCGGCACCGCCCCGGCAGGGGTGGCGCCGCCCGGGAACTCCCGCCGGGGTCAGTCGTTGACCTCGTCCGGGTGCCCGCCCAGACGACGGCCCTCGTCGAGGGCGCCGATCGCGGCCATGTCCTCCTCGTCCAGCTCGAAGGAGAACACGTCGATGTTCTCCTTGATGCGCGCGGGCGTCACCGACTTCGGGATCACCACGTTGCCCAGCTGCACGTGCCAGCGCAGCGCCACCTGCGCCGCGGTGCGCCCGTGCTTCCGCGCGATGGCCACCAGCGCGGGCACCTCCAGCAGGCCCTTGCCCTGCCCCAGCGGCGACCACGCCTCGGTCGCGATGCCCCGCTCGGCGTGGAAGGCACGCGACGCGCTCTGCTGGAGCTGCGGGTGCAGCTCGATCTGGTTGAGGACCGGCACCACCGAGGTGGCGTCGATGAGCCGCTCCAGGTGCGCGGGAAGGAAGTTGGAGACACCGATGGACCGGGCCCGGCCGTCCGCGAGGATCTTCTCGAACGCCTTGTACGTGTCGATGTAGGCGTCCTTGGCCGGGGCCGGCCAGTGGATCAGGTACAGGTCCACGTAGTCGAGGCCCAGCTTGTCGAGCGAGGCGTCGAACGCGCGCAGCGTCGAGTCGTAACCCTGCTCGGCGTTCCACAGCTTGGTCGTGACGAACAGTTCCTCACGGGCGATGCCGGATGCCGCGACGGCCGCTCCCGTGCCCCGCTCGTTCCCGTAGATCGCCGCCGTGTCGATGCTGCGGTAGCCGGCCTCCAGAGCCAGGCCCACCGCGCTGCTGGCCTCCTCGTCGGGCACCTGCCACACGCCGAGACCGAGCTGCGGGATCTCGACGCCGTTGTTCAGGGTGATGCGGGGGACCTCGTTGTGGGAACTCACTGCTTCAGTCGATCCTTACCTGGAATGGGGCCTGGGCCGGCCGGTGCGCCACGCGGTGCGTGAAGCCGTGCCGCACCCAGGTGTCGTCAGTACTCCACGACCTTAACGAGCCCTGGAGGCGCACCATTCCCACCCCCGGCACCCTTCCCGGCACGAGGCCGCCGGCCGGGCCCCTCACGCGTGGTACAGCGCCTTGATCTCCCGGGCGTAGGTCTGCTCGACGGCCTTGCGCTTGACCTTCAGCGAGGGCGTCAACAGCCCCTGCTCCTCGGTGAACCGGTGCGCCAGGATACGGAAGGTGCGGATCGACTCGGCCTGCGAGACCTGCGTGTTGGCGGCCACCACCGCGCGCCGCACCTCCCGCTCCAGCTCCGGATCGCGTACCAGCGCGGCAGGCGTCCCCCGCGGCTTCCCGCGCATCTCCAGCCAGTGCGCGACCGCCTCCGCGTCCAGCGTCACCAGCGCCGCGATGTACGGACGGTCGTTGCCCACCACGACGCACTGCGCGATCAGCGGATGGTCGCGCACCCGGTCCTCCAGCGGCCCCGGCGAGACGCTCTTGCCGCCCGAGGTCACCAGGATCTCCTTCTTCCTGCCGGTGATCGTGAGGTAGCCGTCCTCGTCCAGCGAACCGAGATCCCCCGTCGCGAGCCACCCCTCGCGCAGGGCGGTGTGCCCGCTGCGGGGCGTGTTCAGATAACCCTGGAACACGTGTTCCCCACGCAGCCACACCTCGCCGTCCTGAGCGATCCGCACCGTGGTGCCCGGAATGGCCTGCCCCACCGTTCCGTACCGGGGCCGGCCCGGCGGGTTCGCGGTCGCCGCGGCCGTCGACTCGGTGAGCCCGTACCCCTCGTAGACCGTGACGCCGGCCCCGGCGAAGAACAGCCCCAGCCGGCGGTCCATGGCCGAGCCGCCCGACATCGCGTACCGCATCCGGCCGCCCAGCACCTCGCGCACCTTCGCGTACACCAGCTTGTCGTAGAGCTGGTGCTGCACCCGCAACTGCGCCGAGGGCCCCGGCCCGGTGCCGAAGGCCCGCGCCTCCTGCGCCTCGGCGTAGCGCACCGCGACCTCGACGGCCTTCGCGAACGCCGCACCCCGGCCCTCCGCCTCCGCCTTGCGGACCGCCGCGCGGTGGATCTTCTCGAAGATGTACGGAACCGCCAGCACGAAGCTCGGCCGCAGCGCCACCAGATCCGGCATCAGCGCCGCCGCGTCGAGCCGCGGCTGGTGCCCGAAGCGCACCCCGCCGCGTACCGCCGCGACCTGCACCACCCGGCCGAAGACGTGCGCGAGCGGCAGGAACAGCAGGGTGGAGGCGTCCTCCCCGCGCCGGGGGTGGAAGACCGCGTTCCAGCGGCCCAGCAGGGTGTCCGCCTCGAACATGAGGTTGCCGTGCGTCAGTACACAGCCCTTGGGGCGGCCGGTGGTGCCGGAGGTGTAGATGACCGTCGCCACCGAGTCGGGCGTCACCGCGCGCCGGTGGCGGTGCACCACCTCGTCCTCCACCTGCTCGCCCGCCGCCACGAGTTCCCGCTCGGCACCCGCGTCCAGCTGCCACAGGCGACGCAGGCGCGGCAGCCGGTCGACCACCGAACCCACCGTCATGGCGTGGTCCTCGTGCTCCACGATCGCCGCCGCCACCTGGGCGTCGTGCAGCATCCAGTACACCTGCTCCGCCGAGGAGGTGGGGTAGACCGGCACGACCTGGGCGCCGACGGTCCACAGCGCGAAGTCGATCAGCGTCCACTCGTAACGGGTGGGGGCCATGATCGCGACCCGGTCGCCGAAGCGGACGCCCTGCGCGAGGAGTCCCTTGGCGACCGCCATCACCTCGTCGCGGAAGCGTGCGGCCGTCACGTCCCGCCAGCGGCCTTCGCTCTTGCGGTTCATGACGATCTTCCCCGGGTCGGCCAGGGCATGGTCGAACACGGAGTCGGCGAGGCCGCCCACCGGCCGCGCCGTGGTCAGCGGAGGGTGACTGAACTCGCGCAATGCTGCTCCTCGTGGCGCCGTGCACGACAGTCGCCGGGTGGCGCCGCGTACAGCGCCGGTGACGCTACCCCAGCGCGGGAGCGCCGGGGATGGTCCGGACTTCTCCGTACGGGGGGTGCATATGCCCTGGTCAGGCTGAGAAATTCGGGCACAAGGGGCGCGCGGGACAGATTGTGAAGCGAATGGGGAGCGCTTGCGGAGCGAATACTGACTGGTGAGTAAGTTTCGGTTGGGTAACCTCCACCGAATCCTTACCGAAGGGTGGCGCGGGGGACCGGCCTTTGGCCTCGGCCCCAAGCGCCGGACGGGCTGGTGCATCGGGTGTCCGCGGTGGGTGGGGCGGCCGGCCGGCCGTGTCCTCAAGCGCCGGACGGGCCGGGAGGAGTCCTGCCGGACCTCCGGGGAGGGGTGGTGCCGGGAGGGGAGGTGGTGGGTGAGCCGGGGTGCAGGTGGTCGCCGCTGGAGAGGATGGCCGAGGCCAGGGCCCGAGCCGCCTCGTGGGACGAGGGCCGTCTCGTGCCGTGCAGCAGGACGAAGTCCACCGGCCCCAGCTCAGGCAGCCCGTACCGTTCCGCCACGCGCGCCAGTCCGGGCGGGACGAGCCCGCGGGAGTGCGCCATCACGCCGAGGCCCGCACGGGCCGCCGCGATCAGGCCGTTCAGGCTGCCGCTCGTGCACGCGACCCGGTAGGCGCGGCCCTCCCGCTCCAGCGCCTCCAGCGCCCGGTCCCGCGAGATGCCCGGCGGGGGATAGGCGATGAGCGGCACCGGGCGGTCCGGGTCGAGCCGCAGCCGCCGCGCCCCGATCCACACCAGCCGGTCGTGCCACACCACCTCGCCGTGCGTCTCACCAGAGCGCCGCTTCGCGAGTACGAGATCGAGCTTTCCCCCGGCGAGCCGCTCGTGCAGGGTGCCCGACAGCTCCACCGTCAGTTCGAGGTCCACCTCGGGGTGCTCGCGGCGGAAGGACTCCAGGACCTCCGGCAGCCGGGTCAGCACGAAGTCCTCCGAGGCCCCGAAGCGCAGCCGGCCCCGCAGCCGGGTCCCGGTGAAGTACGCGCTCGCCTGCTCGTGCACCTCCAGGATGCGGCGCGCGAAGCCGAGCATCGCCTCCCCGTCCTCGGTCAGCTCCACGGAGTGCGTGTCCCGGCTGAACAGGGGACGGCCCGTCTCCTCCTCCAGCCTCCGCACGTGCTGGCTCACCGTCGACTGCCGCACCGACAGCCGGTGGGCCGCGCGGGTGAAGCTCAGCGTCTGCGCCACCGCGAGAAAGGTCCTCAGTCGCACCGGGTCGTACATTCCGCCCACGTTATCGCGAAGCGTGATGACAGTGAGAGCGGTATACGGGTTTCCCGATCATGGCCGGGCGGGGGACGATGCGAGGGGCACCGAACCGAGCCGAGAGTATGGAGCACATGAAACGCCTGCGCTGGCCGTCGTGGATGCCGGTCGACCCCTACATCCTGTCCCTCGTCGGCACCGTCGTCCTCGCCGCCCTGCTTCCCGCGCGAGGTACGACCGCGGACGTCGCCTCCGGGACCTCGACGGGCGCGGTGGCCCTGCTGTTCTTCCTGTACGGGGCACGGCTGTCCACCCGGGAGGCGATGGACGGGCTGCGCCACTGGCGTCTGCACCTCACCGTGCTCGTCTGCACCTTCGTCGCCTTCCCCCTCCTCGGCCTGGCCGCGCGGGGCCTCCAGCCGCTCCTGCTCAGCCCCGACCTGTACCGAGGCTTCCTCTTCCTGACGCTGGTGCCCTCGACGATCCAGTCCTCGATCGCCTTCACCTCGATCGCGCGCGGCAACGTGCCCGCCGCGATCTGCGCCGGCTCCTTCTCGTCCCTCTTCGGCATCGTGCTGACCCCGTTGCTCGCGGCCGGCCTGCTCGGCGGCAGCGCCGGCGGTTTCTCCCTCGACGCGCTCGGCAAGATCGTCGTGCAGCTGCTGGTCCCGTTTCTCGCGGGGCAGTTCCTGCGCCGCTGGGTCGGCGGCTTCCTCACCCGCCACAAGAAGATCCTCGGCTACGTCGACCGCGGCTCCATCCTGCTCGTCGTCTACACGGCCTTCAGCGAGGGCATGGTCCAGGGCATCTGGCATCAGGTCACCGTCGGGCACCTCGCCGGGCTGCTGGTCGTCGAGGCGCTGCTGCTCGCCGTGATGCTGGCCGCGACCTCGTACGGGGCGCGCCGGCTCGGCTTCGGCCGGGGCGACCGCGTCGCCATCCAGTTCGCCGGCTCCAAGAAGTCGCTCGCCTCGGGCCTGCCCATGGCGAGCGTGCTGTTCGGGGCCCAGGCGTCCCTCGCCGTCCTGCCCCTCATGGTCTTCCACCAGATGCAGCTCATGGTGTGCGCCGTCATCGCCAAGCGCCGGGCCCGCGACCCCGAGGAGCCGGTGGTCACGGGGGCGGTGGGGGAGGACCGGACGACGATCACGGCCACGGCGGCGGGCGGCTCCTGAGGCACCGGCGCCCCGGGACACCCGCGCCCGCGGCCCCCTGGCGGGGCCCTCCCGGCCCCGCCCGGCCTCAGCCCGGCGTCGCCGCCGTCTCCAGGGCGACGCGGTGCTCGCCCGCGTACACGTTCATCGAGGACCCGCGCAGGAACCCCACGAGCGTCAGCCCCGTCTCGGCCGCGAGGTCCACGGCCAGCGAGGAGGGTGCCGACACCGCGGCGAGCACCGGGATACCGGCCATCACGGCCTTCTGCGCCAGTTCGAAGGAGGCCCGGCCCGAGACCAGCAGCACCGTCCGGGACAGGGGCAGCCGCCCGTCCCGCAGCGCCCGGCCGATCAGCTTGTCGACCGCGTTGTGCCGGCCCACGTCCTCCCGTACGTCGAGCAGCTCCCCGTCCTCGGAGAACAGCGCGGCCGCGTGCAGACCGCCCGTGCGGTCGAAGACCCGCTGCGCGGCGCGCAGCCGGTCGGGCAACCGGGCGAGCAGTCCGGGCGACAGCCGCAGCGCTGGTTCGTCCGCCAGCGCGAAGCGCGCCGTGGTGCGCACCGCGTCCAGGCTCGCCTTCCCGCACAGCCCGCACGAGGAGGTGGTGTAGACATTGCGCTCCAGCGTGATGTCGGGCAGCTCGACCCCGTCCGCCAGCGACACGTCCACGACGTTGTAGGTGTTGGAACCGTCCTCGGTGGCGCCCGCGCAGTACACGATGGTGCGCAGTTCCTCCGCCGAGGCGAGCACGCCCTCACTGACCAGGAAGCCGGCCGCGAGCGCGAAGTCGTCACCCGGCGTCCGCATCGTGATCGCCAGCGGCTTGCCGCCCAGCCGGATCTCCAGCGGCTCCTCGGCCACCAGGGTGTCGGGGCGGGCCGACACCACCCCGTCGCGGATTCGGGTCACTCGCCGCCGCTCGGTCACACGTCCCATGCTCAGTCCCGGTTCTGTACGTGCCGGAGGCGGTCCGGCCCCGGCCGCGGAGGTCGCCGCGACCCCGGACGGCCGTACGGCGAGGAGACTTACGACGATCTCATGGCCCGCGCCCGCGGGGGTACCCGCCGCCCTCCCCGCGTGGCCCGGCCCGCAGCACGCCGCACCGCGACGCCCGTCCGGGAAGCGGGATTCCCGCACGGGCGTGGCGTCCCGCCGGTTCGGGAACCTCCGCGGGAGGGCACGGGCCGGCCGTCCCCCGTACGAGATCCCGAGGACATCCGCGCAGGGGCCTTCCCAACGCGGTCCCGCGTTCCTAGGGTTTTGGATCATGACTCCCCCCATCGCGCCACCCGGCTGGAGCCGCTGGCTCGTTCCCCCCGCAGCCCTCTCGGTGCACCTGTCGATCGGACAGGCGTACGCGTGGAGCGTCTTCAAACCGCCCCTGGAGTCCGCCCTCGGGCTCAGCGGCACCCAGAGCGCCCTGCCCTTCCAGCTCGGCATCGTCATGCTCGGCCTCTCCGCGGCCCTCGGCGGCACCCTGGTCGAGCGACGCGGACCGCGCTGGGCGATGACCGTCGCCCTGTGCTGCTTCTGCTCGGGCTTCCTGGTCTCCGCGCTCGGCGCCGCCACCAGCCAGTACTGGCTCATCGTGCTCGGCTACGGCTTCCTCGGCGGGATCGGTCTCGGCATCGGCTACATCTCACCGGTCTCCACCCTCATCAAATGGTTCCCCGACCGGCCCGGCATGGCCACCGGCATCGCCATCATGGGCTTCGGCGGTGGCGCCCTCATCGCCTCCCCGTGGTCCGCGCGGATGCTGGAGTCCTTCGGCGGCGACCACACCGGGATCGCCTGGGCCTTCCTCGTCCACGGGCTCGTCTACGCCGTGTTCATGTCCCTCGGTGTCCTGCTCGTCCGTGTCCCGCGGCCCGCGGAGGCGGCGGACGCGGAGACGGGGGACCGGGCCCCCGGGCAGGGGCCGGCCTCGCTGAGCGGCGTCCAGGTGTCCGCGCGCTCCGCGCTGCGCACCCCGCAGTTCTGGTGCCTGTGGGTCGTGCTGTGCATGAACGTCACGGCCGGCATCGGCATCCTGGAGAAGGCCGCGCCCATGATCACCGACTTCTTCGCGGACACCGGGGCCCCGGTCTCGGCCGCCGCGGCCGCCGGGTTCGTGGCCCTGCTCTCCGCCGCGAACATGGCCGGTCGCATCGGCTGGTCCTCGCTGTCCGACACCATCGGCCGCAAGAACGTCTACCGCCTCTACCTGGGGGCCGGCGCCCTCATGTACCTGCTCATCGCCGCGACCCGGGACGCCTCCAAACCGCTGTTCGTGCTGTGCGCCCTCGTGATCCTGTCCTTCTACGGGGGCGGCTTCGCGACCGCGCCCGCCTACCTCAAGGACCTCTTCGGCACCTATCAGGTCGGCGCGATCCACGGCCGGCTGCTCACCGCGTGGTCCGCCGCCGGGGTCCTCGGGCCGCTCATCGTCAACCGCGTCGCGGACCACCAGGAGGCCGCGGGCCACAGCGGGCCCGGACTGTACGGGCTCTCCCTCGCCATCATGATCGGACTGCTGCTCGTGGGCTTCGCCGCGAACGAACTGATCCGCCCCGTGCACGCCCGCCACCACGTCGCGGTGGCCGGGACGGCGGGAGGAGCCCGATGACCGGGACACGGACAGCCCCGGCCCACGGCCGGCGCGGACTGATCGTCCTGGCCTGGCTGTGGGTGGGGCTGCCCCTCGCCTACGGGGTCTACGAACTCGTCCGCAAGGCCACGCAGTTGTTCACCGGCTGAACCGGCTGAACCGGCTGAACCGGCGTCCCGGTGTGCCCGTCCCGGTCGCCCGTCCCGGCGCGCCGGGCGCACCGGGACGGGCCGGCCGCTACATGTGGACGACCGGGGCCCCGTCCTGCGCCGCCCCCTCGCGGTGCCGGCGGAACAGCAGACCCGCCACCACGAGGCCGACCGCGAAGAAGCCGGCCGTCCACGCGTAGGCCGCCGAGTAGCCCTCGACGCTCGCCGCGACGCGTACCACCGGGCTGCCCGCGTCGCGCCCGCCCAGGTAGTCGGTGGCGGTGCTCGCCGCGACGGTGTTCAGCAGCGCGGTGCCCAGCGAACCGCCCACCTGCTGCATGGTGTTGACCATGGCTCCGGCCACGCCCGCGTCCTCACGCGCGACCCCGCTGTTGGCCCGGCTCATCGCGGTCGCCATGACGGCGCCCATCCCCAGACCCGCGACGACCAGGGCGGGCAGCACGTGGGAGGCGTACCCGCTGTCCGTGTCCAGCCGGGTGAGCCACAGCAGGCCCACCGCGCCGAGCAGCATCCCCGCGCAGACCACGAGCCTCGGGCCGAACCTCGGCAGCAGCACGCTCGCGCCGGTGGTCGCCGTCACCATGATCGAGAAGCTCATCGGCAGGAACGCGAGCCCGGTCCGCACCGGCGAGAACTGGAGCACCTGTTGCAGGTAGTACGTGAGGAAGAGGCTGATGCCGAAGATCGCGGCGCCCACGATCAGCATCGAGGTGAAGGCGGCCCCCCGGTCGCGGTCGAGTACGACGCGCAGCGGCAGCAAGGGGTGACGCGCCCTGGTCTGCCAGGCCACGAAAGCACTGAGCAGAACCGCGCTCGCCACGAGGAAGCCCCACGTGGCGAAGGCGGACCAGGAGTGCGTCTCGGCGTCGGCGAATCCGTACACCAGGCAGAACAGACCGGCGCTGGCGAGCAGGGTGCCCGGCACGTCGAGACGGGCCTGCCGGTTGCGGCGGGTGCGCTGGAGCAGGATCAGCCCGCCGGCCAAGGCGAGCGCGGCGAAGACGATGTTGACGTACAGCGTCCAGCGCCAGTTGAGGTGCTCGGTGAGCAGCCCGCCGAGCAGCAGGCCGACCGCCGCCCCGGAACCGGCGACCGCGCCGAAGACACCGAAGGCCTTTCCGCGCTCGACCGGATCGGTGAAGGTCGTCGTGAGCAGGGAGATCGCGGCCGGGGCGAGCAGGGCGCCGAACACGCCCTGGATCGCGCGGGCCGTGATCAGCACCTCGAAGCTGCCCGCCGCCCCGCCCAGCGCGGAGGCGAGCGCGAAGCCGGTCAGCCCTATCAGGAAGGCGTTCCTGCGGCCGAACAGATCGGCGACCCGCCCACCGAGCAGCAGGAGCGAGCCGAAGGCGAGCGAATAGGCGGTCACCACCCACTGCCGGTCGGCGTCCGAGAAGCCCAGGTCGAGCTGGGCGGTGGGCAGTGCGATGTTCACGATGGTGGCGTCGAGCACCACCATCAGCTGGGCAGTGCCGATCACCGCGAGGATCAGCCAGCGATGCGGAGCGGGGCCGCCGTCCGCCGCGGGGGCCGCGCGGCCACCCGCCGTGACGGGGGCGGCAGCAGGGGAGGTCATGACAGGGGTACTCCGTTGTTCGTACGTGGGTGGGCCTGGAACGCGCCGAAAGGAGTGCCGCCCGGCCGGGGCCGGTGTACGGCGGACGGAGCGGGCGGCGGCGCGGTGGCCGGGGGAGTCACGAGGAGCGGGCGCCCCTCGGTGAGGCCGGACCGGGAGAGGGCGACGACCTGCCCGGGGCGCGCGCAACGCCGGGGCTACTCGGCCGACGGACGGCCGGGTGCGAGGACCGGCGGCGCTACGCCTCTCCGGTTTTCCACAGGCACTCCGGCACGGTGGCCGGACGCGTGAGGGTCTGCCCAGGAGTCGTCCGGGTGCATCGCGCGAACGGTGTCGCGGACGGGCCGGTCATGACGGGACTCCTGAAAGGCGGACGAGGGAGGGCACGGAACCCTCCAGGGCTGGGTCACAGTAGAGGAACGTGGTGCGGGAACGCAAACCTGCCGAGCCGGTCGCCGCACAGCAGAACCACAGGTCAGACGGGCCGTCCGCAGAGAGCCGGCGGCCACTGCGCGCCCTCCCGCGGGGCGGGGGCGAGCCCGCCGGGAACGGACCGGGCCGGACGGGGGACCGGGTCTGGGTGAAGCCTCCAAGAGGCGCGTCCGAATCCTGTCGCTTTACCTGCCCTCGTACCGATCGGTAAGTGATCAGGATGGGTGCGTCTGCCGCACGGCAACGGAGGGAACCGCGTCCATGAACGGCTCACGGATCGTCGCGCTCGGCCACTACCAGCCCGGCCGGGTGCTCACCAACGAGGACCTCGCCAGGCTCGTCGACACCAGCGACGAGTGGATCAGGAGCCGGGTGGGCATCAGAACCCGGCACGTGGCGGGGGACGACGAACCGGTGGACGAGCTGGCCGCCCAGGCCGGGGCGAAGGCGCTGGCCGCCGCGGGGCTCGCGCCCGCCGCCGTGGACCTCGTCCTGGTCGCGACGTCCACCGCGATCGACCGCTCCCCGAACATGGCCGCCCGGGTCGCCGCCCGGCTCGGCATGCGCGCCCCGGCCGTCATGGACCTCAACGTCGTGTGCGCCGGCTTCACCCACGCCCTCGCGACCGCCGACCACGCCGTACGGGCGGGGGCCGCGGCCCGGGTCCTGGTGATCGGCGCCGACAAGATGTCCGCCGTCGCCGACTGGACGGACCGCAGCTCCTGCGTACTGGTCGGGGACGGGGCGGGCGCCGCCGTCGTGGAGGCGTGCGCGGCGGGCGAGGAGCCCGGCATCGGCCCCGTCCTGTGGGGCTCCGTCCCCACCATGGGCAACGCGGTCCGCATCGAGGGCAGCCCGCCCCGCTTCTCCCAGGAGGGGCAGTCCGTCTACCGCTGGGCCACCACCCAGCTGCCCGAGGTCGCGCGGAAGGTCTGCGAGCGGTCCGGGCTGCGCCCCGAGGACCTCGCCGCCGTCGTCCTGCACCAGGCCAACCTGCGCATCGTGGAGCCCGTCGCCCGGCGGCTCGGGGCCGTCAACGCGGTGATCGCCAAGGATGTCGTCGACTCGGGCAACACCTCGGCGGCCAGCATCCCGCTCGCCTTCTCCAAGCTCGTGGAGCGCGGGGAGATCGCGACCGGCGACCCCGTCCTGCTCTTCGGCTTCGGCGGCAATCTGTCCTACGCGGGCCAGGTCGTGAGCTGCCCCTGACCCCCCGGCCGCGACACTGCGACGCGGACCGGACCGTGCCCGTCCGGGGGTGGCCGCGCCCGTCCGGGGGTGGACGTAAGAGGTCAGAGGCGGGCGTAGCGCTCGTAAGCGGATAAGAGGGGTGTGGGGGGTGCACCGGTGCGCGGGTGCCAACTCGCCGTCGGGCCCGGGGCGGTGCTCAGTAGACTGTAGACGAAAGGCAATACGCGCGAGATCCCGGACGAGCCGGTCCCGGCGGTCGCGCGGGTCTCAGTCGAGCAGGCCCAGAAGGGGGACCGCGATGCTGTCCACAGGACTTCCGCAGGGAGCGGTGCCCAAGCTCGAACGGCCCGGCCCGCTGCGCGAACGCGTCTACGAGACACTGCTCGAACTGATCACGACCCGTGCCCTCCAGCCGGGGCAGCATCTCGTGGAGAGTGAACTCGCGGGCCATCTCGGGGTCTCGCGGCAGCCGGTGCGCGAAGCGCTCCAGCGGCTCAACACCGAGGGATGGGTCGATCTGCGGCCCGCCCAGGGCGCCTTCGTGCACGAGCCCACCGAGCAGGAGGCGGACCAGCTCCTCACGGTCCGCACCCTGCTGGAGGCCGAGGCCGCCCGGCTCGCCGCCGCGGGCGCCACGAGCGCCGGCGTCGCCGAGCTGGAAGCGCTGTGCGACCGCGGGGAACAGGCGGTCGCCGAACGCGACGTGGACCTCGTCGTGGCCACCAACGCCGAGTTCCACGCCAAGGTCATGGAGCTGGCCGGCAACCTCGTCCTCGCCGAGCTGGCCGCACAGGTCGACCGCCGTGTCCGGTGGTACTACACGCCGGTGGCCCGGCAGCGCGGACCGCGGTCCTGGGCCGAGCACCGCTCCCTGATCGCCGCGATCGCGGACCACGACGAACAGGGGGCCCGCCGGATCATGCGCGAACACACCGAGCACACGCGGGAGACCTACCACCGCCGCGAGGGCGCCTGAGTCCGCAGCGCCCCGCGCCGGGCCGTTACCGCACCGGGATTCCCTTGAGAGCCCCCGCCCCGAATGCTGGAGGGCGGGGGCTCTTGGCCTGGACCGTGACCCGGCTTTGTCCTGTGCCGGGAAAAAGTCTGCGGTAATTCCCTCCCAACTTCTTCCCACTTCCGTACGCCGCTGCTACCTTCACCGTCGAAAGCGCGAAGCAGACGGCCGGTGAGGCGGGGAGGGGCGCGTGAGACGCATGACGGCACGACCCGCGAACGCACACCAGGCACGGCTGCTGCGGCTGTTGCGCGACTTCGGTCCCAACTCCCGCGCCCAGCTGGGTGATCAGGTCGAACTCTCACGGTCGAAGCTGGCCGTGGAGGTGGACCGCCTGCTGGAGACCGGGCTGGTGGTGGCCGACGGGCTCGCCGCCTCGCGGGGCGGCCGGCGTTCGCACAACATCCGGCTCGCCCCCGCCCTGCGCTTCCTCGGCGTCGACATCGGCGCGACCTCGGTCGACGTCGCCGTCACCAACGCCGAACTGGAGGTGCTCGGGCACATCAACCACCCCCTGGACGTCCGCGAGGGGCCGGTGGTGGTCTTCGAGCAGGTGCTGTCCATGGCCGCCAAGCTCCGCGCCTCGGGGCTGGCGGAAGGGTTCGACGGCGCCGGTATCGGTGTCCCCGGGCCCGTCCGTTTCCCCGAAGGGGTACCGGTCGCGCCGCCGATCATGCCGGGCTGGGACGGCTTCCCGGTCCGCGAGGCGCTCAGCCAGGAACTGGGCTGCCCCGTCATGGTCGACAACGACGTGAACATCATGGCGATGGGGGAGCAGCACGCGGGTGTGGCCCGCTCCGCGCGCGACTTCCTGTGCGTCAAGATCGGTACCGGAGTCGGTTGCGGGATCATGGTGGGCGGAGAGGTGCACCGCGGCACCACGGGCAGCGCCGGCGACATAGGCCACATCCAGGTGGAGCCCGATGGGCGGCCCTGCGCCTGCGGCAACCGGGGTTGCCTGGAAGCCCACTTCAGCGGAGCGGCCCTGGCCCGCGACGCCGAGGCGGCCGCGCGTGAGGGGCGTTCGCCCTCACTGGCCGAACGGCTCTCCGCTCAAGGGAAGCTGAGTGCCGTGGACGTGTCGGCGGCAGCCGCCGCCGGGGACACCGCGGCCCTCGACCTCATCCGTGCGGGCGGTAACCACACCGGGCAGGTCATCGCCGGCCTGGTGAGTTTCTTCAACCCCGGCCTGGTGGTGATCGGCGGCGGGGTGACCGGTCTCGGCCACACGCTGCTCGCCGCCATCAGGACCCAGGTGTACCGCCAGTCACTCCCTCTCGCGACGGGCGATCTGCCCATCGTGCTGGGCGAGTTGGGGCCCGCTGCCGGAGTCATCGGCGGGGCCCGTCTGATCAGCGACCACTTGTTCTCCCCGGCGTAGAGCGCGACCGAACCGCCCGCCGGGGCACCCGCGCCGCACCGCGGTAAGGGCGCCCCCGCGATCCCGCACCACAGAGCGTACCGGCACCACCGCACCACCCGCACCGACCGCGACACCGGCACCATTTGCACGTACCACCGGCACCACCCGTACGTACCACTGGCACCACCGGCACGATCCGCGTACCACCGGCACGACCGATCCGCGCGTCATCCCCACGCTCCACGACCGTCGCACCACCCGGGTACCCCCCGACGAGCCGCACCACACGTACAGCCCTCACCGATGTACCTGCAACCGCCCCGCCCGCGACCGTAGTTATCCGCGTTACCCGCACCCCCGTTCCCGCAGGACCCGAACGAGAGCCGCACCGCCGCCTCGTCCGCGAGGCAGTACCTTCCGCACCACCTGTGCCCCCGCTGTACCCCACCTGTGTCCTACAGGCATCCCGGCACACCGTACGAGCCGCCCTCCTTCCGCACGCCGTTCGCCGCGCACCGCATCCCCGAGGGGAACCCGCCATGGCACCTGTGCACGAAGACGCACCGCCACCCGCAAGTCTGCTCACCATGTCCGGCATCACGAAGTCCTTCCCCGGAGTCCGCGCGCTCGACGGCGTCGACCTGGAGGTACGGCCCGGGGAAGTGCACTGCCTCCTCGGGCAGAACGGCGCCGGGAAGTCCACCCTGATCAAGGTCCTGGCCGGAGCGCACCAGCCCGACGACGGGACGATCACCTGGCAGGGTGAGGAGGTGATACTCCGCTCCCCGATCGCCGCGATGAACCTCGGGATCGCCACCATCTACCAGGAACTCGACTTGGTGGAACATTTGTCGGTCGCCGAGAACGTCTTCCTCGGGCACGAGCCCACCTCGGCCGGCTTCGTCGTGCGCGCCCGCGCGGCCCGCGCGGAGGCGGGCCGGCTACTGGCCCGGCTGGGCCACCCCGAGATCGACCCGGGCACCCTCGTCGGTCAACTCTCCGCCGCCCACCAGCAGATCGTCTCGATGGCACGGGCCCTGTCGCACGACGTCAGGCTCATCGTCATGGACGAGCCCTCCGCCGCACTCGACCCCGACGAGGTGGACAACCTCTTCCGCATCGTCGGCGACCTCACCGCGGACGGGGTCGCGGTGGTGTACATCTCGCACCGCCTGGAGGAGATCCGCCGCATCGGGGACCGGGTGACCGTCCTCAAGGACGGGCGCGCCGTCGCCGGTGGGCTGCCCGCCGAGTCGACCCCCACCAGCCAGGTGGTGTCCCTCATGACCGGCCGCAACGTCGCCTACGTCTTCCCCGAGCGCCCCGGCGAACGCGAGGAGCGGGAAGTCGTCCTGAGCGTCCAGAACCTGTCAAGGGAAGGCGAGTTCGACCACCTGGACCTGGAGGTGCGAGCCGGGGAGATCGTGGGTCTCGCGGGACTCGTCGGCTCCGGCCGCTCCGAGATCCTGGAGACCGTCTACGGCGCCCGCAAGCCCACCACCGGGCAGGTCAGCGTCGGCGGCACCCCCATACGTCCCGGCAGCGTGCGCGCCGCCGTCCGCGCCGGTATCGGCCTCGCGCCCGAGGAACGCAAGGCGCAGGCCCTGCTGATGCTCGAATCCGTCACCCGCAACGTGTCGGTGTCCTCCATGTCCCGCTTCTCACGCGGCGGTTGGCTGGAACGCGGCAGGGAGAGGGCCGCCGCCCACGCCGCGACCCGGGAACTGTCCCTGCGCCCCGACAACCCCGAAGCGCACATCCGCACCCTCTCCGGCGGCAACCAGCAGAAGGCCGTGCTCGCGCGCTGGCTGCTGCGCGGCTGCCGGGTCCTGCTCCTCGACGAGCCCACCCGCGGAGTGGACGTCGGCGCCCGCGCCGAGCTGTACTCCGTGATCCGCGGGCTCGCCGACGACGGCCTCGCCGTCCTGCTCGTCTCCAGCGAAGTCCCCGAAGTCCTGGGGCTCGCCGACCGTGTCCTGGTCCTGCGCGAGGGCGCCGTGGTGCACACCGCCCCCGCCCGCGAACTGGACGAATCCCGCGTACTCGACCTCGTCATGGAAGGGAGCCCGACACCATGACGCAGCCCGCCACACCCGCGCAGCAGGGCGGTCCCGACGCCGGCCCCGCGCCCGCCCCGCACAAGACCGACTCCGGCCCCTCCGCGTCCCGCGGGCCCAGCTTCTTCCGCTGGGACGTGCGGACCCTGTCCCTCATCGGCGTCCTGCTCGCGCTGGCCGTCGTGGGCGGGATCACCAAACCCGACGAGTTCATCGCCACCACCAACCTCCAGCTCATCCTGACCCAGGCGTCCGTCATCGGCGTCGTCACCGTCGGGGTCACCTTCGTGATCATCTCCGGCGGCATCGACCTGTCCGTGGGCGCGATCCTGGCCCTGGCCTCCGTGTGGTGCACGACCGTCGCCACCCAGGAGTACGGCTTCTGGGGCATCCTGTTCACCGCGCTGATCGTCGGCGTGGGCTGCGGGCTGGTCAACGGGGTCCTCATCGCGTACGGCGGCCTCGTGCCCTTCATCGCGACCCTCGCGATGCTCGCCTCCGCCCGCGGACTCGCCCTGCTGATCACCGACGGACAGACCCAGATCGTCACCGTCCCCTCGGTCCTCGACCTCGGCCAGCGCGACTCCTACGTCCTCGGAATCCCCCCGCTGGTCCTGGTGTTCGCCGCCGTGGTGGTCATCGGCTGGCTCGTGCTCAACCGCACCACCTTCGGCCGGCGCACCGTCGCCGTCGGAGGCAACCCGGAGGCCGCCCGGCTGGCCGGCATCGACGTGCGCAGGCAGCGGCTCTACCTGTACCTGCTGTCCGGCCTGTGCTGCGGGATCGCCGCGTTCCTGCTGGTGATCCTCTCCGGCTCCGGCCAGAACACCAACGGCAACCTGTACGAGCTCGACGCCATCGCCGCCGCGATCATCGGCGGGACCCTGCTCACCGGGGGCCGGGGCACCATCGTCGGCTCCGTGCTCGGCGTACTGATCTTCACCACGATCACCAATATCTTCGCCCTCAACAATTTGCAGAGCGACGTCCAGCAGAT
This sequence comes from Streptomyces sp. NPDC007088, assembly GCF_042869355.1. Classification (NCBI taxonomy): domain Bacteria; kingdom Bacillati; phylum Actinomycetota; class Actinomycetes; order Kitasatosporales; family Streptomycetaceae; genus Streptomyces; species Streptomyces sp. NPDC007088. The sequence continues at coordinate 38,113 of NZ_JBIAFO010000023.1, read as the reverse complement.
CGCGAAGGGCGCGATCATCGTGGCCGCCGTCCTGGTCCAGCGCCGCACCGTGCGCGAGTAGCCGCCCGCGCACCACCTCTGCGTACGACTGCGTACGACCGTCCGCGCGCCGGGCAGCACCGGCCCGCACCTTCGCCTCGCACGATCACCGCCCTACGGGAAGGGTCCACCGCCATGTCACACCTCACGAGCCGCAGAGGGATGCTCTTCGGCACCGCCGCCGTGGGCGCGGGAGCCCTGCTCACCGCCTGCACGAGCAACGAGACCAAGGCCGAGGCGGACGACTCCGGCTCGGCCGCGGCCCCCGCCGCCGAGGAGACCGGCAAGCAGGTCACCATCGGGTTCGCCGGTCCGCAGGCCGACCACGGCTGGCTCAACGCCATCAACGTCAACGCCCGCGAGCGCGCCAAGAAGTACAAGGACGTCACGCTCGACATCACCGAGGGCTCCAACGACACGGCCGCCCAGATCGGCCAGATCGACACCCTCATCAACAAGAAGGTCGACGTCCTGGTGATCCTGCCGGCCGACGGCAAGGCCATGACGCAGGCCGGGCTCAAGGCCATGCGCGCCGGTATCCCCGTCGTCAACCTCGACCGGGTCTTCGCCAACCCCCAGGCGTTCCGCTGCTACGTCGGCGGCGACAACTACGGCATGGGCCTCAACGCCGGGCACTACATCGGCGAGAAGCTCAAGGACAAGAAGAACGCCAAGGTCATCGAGTTGTCCGGGCCCGACAGCCTGGAACTGACCAGGCAGCGCACCCAGGGCTTCGACGACGCGCTCAAGAACTACCCGAACATCAAGAAGGTGGCCCGCCAGGCCGCCGACTTCACCGTGGAGTCCGGCCAGGCCAAGATGGCCCAGCTCCTCCAGGCCCAGAAGAACTTCGACGCCCTGTGGAACCACGACGACGACCAGGGGGTCGGCGCGCTGCGCGCCGTCGACCAGGCCGGGCGCGAGGGCTTCCTGATGGTCGGCGGGGCCGGCGCCAAGTCCGCGATGGACCACATCAAGGCGGACGACGGCGTGCTCAAGGCCACCGTCCTCTACCCGCCCACCATGGCGGCCTCCGCGATCGACCTGGCCCGCGCCCTCGGGCAGGGCAAGGGCATCACGGGCCTGTCCGAGGCGGAGATCCCCACCTCCCTGACGCTGTACTCCGCGGTGGTGGACAAGAGCAACATCGACCAGTACCTGCCCAACGGCTTCAAGTAGGCCGCAGGGGGGTGCCCGGAAAGCCTGGCGCGCACCCGAGGAGACGCCACCCCCCACCCCGCACGTCAACGAGGAGGAGTAACTGCATGCGAGAGACGGAGCACGAGGAGGCGTGGCCGAAGAGCCCGCCGCGCCTCGGCGTGGGCATGGTCGGCTACGCGTTCATGGGAGCCGCGCATTCCCAGGGGTGGCGCACCGCGGGCCGCGTCTTCGACCTCCCGCTCCAGCCGGCGCTGGCCGCCCTGTGCGGTCGGGACGCGGCGGCCGTCGGCAGGGCCGCGCAGCACATGGGCTGGGCGGCGGCCGAGACGGACTGGCGCGCCCTGATCGCCCGGGACGACGTCGACCTCGTTGACATCTGCTCCCCGGGGGACAGCCACGCCGAGATCGCCATCGCGGCGCTCGACGCGGGGAAGCACGTGCTGTGCGAGAAGCCCCTGGCCAACACCGTGGAGGAGGCCGAGGCCATGGTGGCCGCGGCCGAGCGGGCCCGCGCCCGGGGCCGGCTCGCGATGGTCGGGTTCAACTACCGCAGGCTGCCGGCCGCCGCCTTCGCGCGGCAACTGGTCGCCGAGGGCCGGATCGGCACCCTGCGGCACATCCGGGTCACCTACCTCCAGGACTGGCTGAGCGATCCGGACTCCCCGCTGACCTGGCGGCTCAACCGCGAGAAGGCGGGCTCGGGCGCGCTCGGCGACCTCGGGGCGCACATCGTGGACCTCGCCCAGCATCTCGCGGGGGAGCAGATCGTCAGCGTGTCCGCGCTGACCGAGACCTTCGTGACCGAACGGCCGCTGCCGGCCTCGGGGGCGAGCGGTCTGGCCGGCAACGCGGCCGTGGCCGAACGCGGCCCGGTCACGGTGGACGACGCGGCCCTGTTCATCGGCCGCACCGCCTCCGGGGCGCTCGCCTCCTTCGAGGCGAGCCGCTTCGCCACCGGCCGCAAGAACGCCCTCCGACTGGAGCTGAACGGGTCGAAGGGGTCACTCGCCTTCGACCTGGAACGCCTCAACGAGCTGTCCTTCCACGACCACACCGAACCGGCCGCCACCGCCGGCTTCCGCCGCATCCTGGTCACCGAGCCCGAACACCCCTATCTGGAGGGCTGGTGGCCGGCCGGGCACGGCCTCGGCTACGAGCACACCTTCTCGCATCAGGTGCGCGACCTGACGCACGCCCTCGCGACCGGCGAGCAGCCCGTGCCCACCTTCGCCGACGGGCTCCAGGTCCAGCGCGTCCTGGCCGCCGTGGAGGAGAGCGCGGGCAAGAACTCCGTCCTCACCCCCGTACCCCAGTAGGAAGGCCAGGTATGTCACGCGACTACACCCTCTTCACCGGCCAGTGGGCGGACCTGCCTCTGGAGGAGGTCTGCCGGCTGGCCCGCGACTTCGGCTACGACGGACTCGAACTCGCCTGCTGGGGAGACCACTTCGAGGTGGACAAGGCCCTCGCCGACCCCGGATACATCGACTCGCGCAAGGCGCTGCTCGACAAGTACGGGCTCAAGGTCTTCGCGGTCTCCAACCACATGGCCGGACAGGGCGTGTGCGACCACCCCATCGACGAGCGGCACCAGAACATCCTGCCCGCCCGGGTGTGGGGCGACGGGGAGCCCGAGGGCGTACGGCAGCGCGCCGCCGAGGAGATGAAGAACACCGCGCGGGCCGCCGCCGCCCTGGGCGTGGACACCGTCATCGGCTTCACCGGCTCCTCCATCTGGCACCTCGTCGCGATGTTCCCGCCGGTGCCCGAGGGCATGATCGACCGGGGATACCAGGACTTCGCCGAGCGCTGGAACCCGATCCTGGACGTCTTCGACCAGGAGGGCGTGCGCTTCGCCCACGAGGTGCACCCGAGCGAGATCGCCTACGACTACTGGACCACCGTGCGGGCCCTGGAGGCGGTCGACCACCGCCCGGCCTTCGGCCTCAACTTCGACCCGAGCCATTTCGTGTGGCAGGACCTGGACCCGGTCGGCTTCCTGTACGACTTCCGGGACCGCATCTACCACGTGGACTGCAAGGAGGCCCGCAAGCGGCTCGACGGCCGCAACGGGCGCCTGGGCTCCCATCTGCCCTGGGGCGATCCGCGCCGGGGCTGGGACTTCGTCTCCGCCGGTCGCGGCGACGTGCCCTGGGAGGACGTCTTCCGGATGCTCGGCTCCATCGGCTACGAGGGCCCGATCTCCGTGGAATGGGAGGACGCCGGGATGGACCGCCTCCAGGGCGCCCCCGAGGCGCTCGCCCGAATGCGCTCCTACGACTACGAGCGGCCCACCGCCTCCTTCGACGCGGCCTTCAGCACCAAGGACTGACCCCCGCCATCAGCTGAACCGCCGGCCCGGCCCGGCCCGTGGCCCCGCGCCCCGGGCCGGTCCGGCCTGCCCGTACGCCCCTTTGTCCTGACATGGGAAAAAGCCCAACCAGCTTCTGTCCAAGGGCTATGCCACACGGACAAAGCTCTACTACGGTCCCTGATGTGTACAGAACATGAGCGCGCACGTCACCCGCGTCACCCGGCTGACGGCGCAGCCGGTGACACCCCCGCCCGTACGGCCAGCCCCTTACCGGAGGCAATTCGTGCACAGGAAACGACCGGGACTGCGAAGAACTCTCGCCCTTCTCACGGGATCTGTTCTCACCGCTGCCTCACTCACCCTCGTCTCTCCGCAGGCCGGGGCCGCCGCCGCACCGGAGGCCCCCGAGTTCCAGCAGGTCACCCTCGCCAAGGGGGCCACGGAGACCGGCGAACCGATGTCTCTCGCGGTCCTGCCGGACCGCAGCGTCCTGCACACCTCGCGGGACGGCACCCTGCGACTGACCGACGCCTCGGGCGCCACCAAGGTGGCCGGCAAGCTCGACGTGTACAGCCACGACGAGGAGGGGCTCCAAGGCGTCGGTGTGGACCCGGACTTCGCTGAGAACCGGGCCATCTACCTCTACTACGCGCCCCCGCTGGACACCCCGGCCGGCGACGCCCCCGAGAACGGCTCCACGGCCGACTTCGCCCCCTTCGACGGGATCAACCAGCTCTCCCGCTTCACCCTCGCCGAGGACGGCACCCTCGACAAGGCGAGCGAGAAGAAGGTCCTGGAGGTCAAGACCTCGCGCGGCACCTGCTGCCACGTCGGCGGCGACATCGACTTCGACGCCGAGGGCAACCTGTACCTGTCCACCGGCGACGACTCCAACCCCTTCGCCTCCGACGGCTACACCCCCATCGACGAGCGCGCGAGCCGCAACCCGGCCTTCGACGCGCAGCGCAGTGCGGGCAACACCAACGACCTGCGCGGCAAGATCCTGCGCGTCAAGGTCCACGAGGACGGCTCCTACGACATCCCCGAGGGCAACCTCTTCGCCCCGGGTACCGCGAAGACCCGCCCCGAGATCTACGCGATGGGCTTCCGCAACCCCTTCCGGCTCAACGTCGACAAGGAGACCGGCGTCGTCTACGTCGGTGACTACGGGCCCGACGCCGGCGCCGCCTCCGCGAGCCGCGGGCCGGCCGGCCAGGTCGAGTTCAACCGCGTGACGAGCGCGGGCAACTTCGGCTGGCCGTACTGCACCGGCACGAACGACGCGTACGTCGACTACGACTTCGCCACCACGCAGTCGGGGGCCACCTTCGACTGCGCCGCGCCGAAGAACACCTCGCCGAACAACACCGGCATCACCGACCTGCCGCCCGCGCAGGACGCGTGGATTCCCTACGACGGCGGCTCCGTGCCCGAGTTCGGTTCCGGCTCCGAGTCCCCGATGGGCGGCCCCGTCTACCACTACGACGAGGACCTCGACTCGCCGGTGAAGTTCCCGAAGGAGTACGACGGGAACTTCTTCGCCGGGGAGTTCGGCCGGCAGTGGATCAAGCGCATCGAGCAGGACGGCGACGGCAAGGTCGAGAAGATCAACGACTTCCCGTGGACCGGCACCCAGGTCATGGACATGGCCTTCGGCCCGGACGGCGCCCTCTACGTCCTCGACTACGGGCTCTCCTGGTTCGGGGGCGACGAGAACTCCGCGCTCTACCGCATCGAGAACGTCACCGACGGACGCGCCCCCACGGTGGAAGCCTCCGCCAACAAGACCTCGGGGCAGTCCCCGCTCGCGGTGAAGTTCAGCGCCAAGGGCTCCGACGGTGACGGCGACGCCATCACCTACAGCTGGGACTTCGGCGACGGCTCGAAGAAGGCCGCCGGGGCCGAGGCCTCCCACACCTACCGCACGGACGGCACCTACACCGCGACGGTCACCGCGACCGACGCCACCGGGCTGACCGCGACCTCCAGCGTCGAGGTGGTGGTCGGCAACACGGCGCCCACCGTGAAGCTCAACGCCCCCGCTGACGGCACCCTGTTCAAGTTCGGCGACAAGATCCCCTTCAAGGTGACGGTCACCGACCCCGAGGACGGGCAGATCGACTGCTCCAAGGTCACCGTCCGCTACATCCTCGGACACGACAGCCACGGTCACCCGATCACCTCGGCCACCGGCTGCGAGGGCACCATCACCGCGCCCGCCGACGCCGAGCACGACCCCAACGCCAACATCTTCGGGGTCATCGACGCCGAGTACACCGACGGCGGGGGAGGCGGCCAGGCACCCCTGACCGGCCACGCCCAGATCCAGCTCCAGCCCCGGCACCGGCAGGCCGAGCACTTCAACGGCCAGCAGGGCATCAAGACCTACGACAAGGCCGAGGCCAACGGCGGCCGGACCGTCGGCGACATCGACGACGGGGACTGGATCTCCTTCAAGCCGTACAACCTCAGCGGCGCGAAGAAGCTCACCGCCCGTATCTCCTCCGGCGGCGCGGGAGGCTTCCTGGAGGTCCGCGCGGGCTCCGCGACCGGCGCCCTGCTGGGCTCCGCCCCGGTCCCGGTGACCGGCGGCTGGGAGACCTTCCAGAACGTCGACGTCAAGCTCAGCCAGGTACCGTCGAAGACCACCGAACTGTTCCTCGTCTTCAAGGGCGGCACCGGGGCCGGGGCCCTCTACGACCTGGACGACTTCGAGATCAGCTCGGACGCCCCGGTCAAGGGATCGAAGCGGCTCCTGGTCTTCTCCAAGACCGCCGGCTTCCGCCACGACTCCATCCCCGAGGGCGTCAAGGCCCTGAAGGAGCTGGGCGCCTCGGCCGGCATCACGGTCGACGCCACCGAGGAGGCGGGCCAGTTCACCAAGAACAACCTCGCCCGCTACGACGCGGTCGCCTTCCTCTCCACCACCGGTGACGTCCTCAACGACACGCAGCAGAAGGCGTTCGAGGAGTACGTCGCGGGCGGCGGCGGGTACATGGGCGTCCACGCCGCGGCCGACACCGAGTACGACTGGAAGTTCTACGGCGGCCTGGTCGGCGCCTACTTCGACTCGCACCCGCAGATCCAGAAGGCCACCGTCAGGCCCGAGGGCCACGACCACCCGGCCACCGAGTCCCTCAAGGACTCCTGGGAGCGCACCGACGAGTGGTACAACTACCGCACCAACCCCCGCTCCCAGGCCAAGGTCCTCGCCACGCTCGACGAGACCACGTACAGCGGCGGGAACATGAAGGGCGACCACCCGATCTCCTGGTGCCAGACCTACGAGGGCGGACGGGCCTTCTACACCGGGCTCGGCCACACCAAGGAGTCCTACGCCGAGGCCGACTTCCGCTCGCACGTGCTCGGCGGCATGAAGTACGCCACCGGACAGGTCAAGGCCAACTGCAAGCCGAGCAAGGACTACCGGCCGATCTTCAACGGCCAGTCCCTGGACGGCTGGAAGCAGGCCGGCCCCGGAAAGTTCAACGTCTCCGACGGCGCCCTGCACTCCGAGGGCGGCATGGGCCTGCTGTGGTACCAGGCCAAGGAGCTGAAGTCCTACTCCCTCAAGCTCGACTGGCGGATGCAGGGCGACGACAACTCCGGCGTCTTCCTGGGCTTCCCGGCCTCCGACGACCCCTGGTCCGCCGTGGACAAGGGCTACGAGGTGCAGATCGACGCGACCGACGCGCCGGACCGCACCACCGGGGCGGTCTACACCTTCAAGTCCGCCGACACCAAGGCCCGCGATCAGGTACTGCGCCCGCCGGGCCAGTGGAACTCCTACGAGATCAAGGTCCAGGGCGAACGCCTCCAGGTGTTCCTCAACGGGGTGAAGATCAACGACTTCACCAACAAGGACCCGGAGCGCAGCCTGACCGACGGCTACATCGGAATCCAGAACCACGGAGCGGACGACCACGTGTCCTTCCGCAACATCCAGCTCAAGGAGCTTTCCTGACCGGCCCTTTGAGGTGACCGCCGCCCGGCCGGCCTGAAACGAGGCCCCGGGCGGCCCCCGAACGGCGGTGGGCGGGGGACGCCGGACCCCCGCTCACCGTCCCGGCCCGCCGACTCCGGCACCGCTCATCCGCAGGTTCGTATGACAGGAGGCTGCCCATGTCCGCCGAACCGACCCCCACCACCTCCACCACCCCCACCAGTTCCTCCCCCACCGCCGCCCGTACCGGCGTCTGGCTCATCGGGGCCCGCGGCTCCGTCGCCACCACCGCCGTGGCCGGCTGTGCCGCCGTCGCCGCCGGACTCCACCCGGCCACCGGAATGATCACCGAGACCGAGGACTTCGCCGGCGCCCATCTGCCGCCGCTCGCCTCCCTCGTCTTCGGCGGACACGACACCATGAGCTGTCCGCTGCCCAAACGCGCCGAACAACTCGCCGCCGGCGGAGTCCTCCCGTACGGGCTGCCCACCGCCCTGCACGCCGAACTCGCCGCCGCCGAGGCCGAGATCAAGCCCGGCGGGCCCGGACCGGGCGACACCAGGACCGACGAGGAACTCATCGAGTCCTTCGCCGCCGACCTGCGCGACTTCCGCACCCGCAACGGGCTCGGCCGCGTCGTCGTCGTCAACGTGGCCTCCACCGAGCCCGCCCCCGCCGAGGACGCCCCCCGGCTGCCCGCCAGCTCCCTCTACGCCGCGGCCGCCCTGCGCGCCGGCTGCCCCTACGCCAACTTCACCCCCTCCACCGGGCTGCACCACCCCGCGCTCGCCGAGGCCGCCGCCGCCAGCGCCGTGCCCTACGCGGGCCGCGACGGGAAGACAGGACAGACCCTCCTGCGCTCCGTCCTCGCCCCGATGTTCCGCCAGCGGGCCCTGGCCGTACGCGCCTGGTCCGGCAGCAACCTGCTCGGCGGCGGCGACGGCGCCGCCCTCGCAGACCCGGCCGCCGCCGCGGCGAAGAACGCCGGCAAGGAGCGTGTCCTCGCCGACACCCTCGGCGCCGCCCCCGAGGGCGAGGTGCACATCGACGACGTGCCGGCCATGGGCGACCTCAAGACCGCGTGGGACCACATCGCCTTCGACGGCTTCCTCGGCACCCGCATGATCCTCCAGACCATCTGGCAGGGCGTCGACTCCTCCCTCGCCGCCCCCCTCGTCCTCGATCTCGCGCGCCTGCTCGCGCGCGCCGACGCCCTCAGCATCACCGGGCCCCGCCCCGAACTCGGCTTCTACTTCAAGGACCCGGACGGCGGCTCCTCCGCGCTGCCCGAGCAGTACGCCGCCCTGCTCGGCTTCGCCGCCCGCCTGCGGCAGGCCCGGTGAACGCGCCCCGCGCCCGGCTCTCCGCCTGGGCCGAACTGCTGCGCGTGTCCGCGCTGTTCACCGTCCCCGGCGACGCTCTCGCGGGAGCCGCCACGGCAGGCGGAGCCACCCGGGCCACCGCGCTCGCGGCCGGCTGCTCGCTGTGCCTGTACGAAGCCGGAATGGCCCTCAACGACTGGGCCGACCGCGCCGAGGACGCCGAGGACCGACCGCACCGCCCCCTGCCCTCCGGCCGGATCTCCCCGCGCGCCGCCCTCCTCGCGGCCGGCGCCCTGACCGGGGCGGGCCTGGCCCTCGCCGCCCGCGCGGGCCGCCCCGCCCTCACCGTCGCCACCGCCCTCGCCGCCACCGTCTGGGCGTACGACCTCGGGCTCAAACGCACCCCGGCGGGGCCCGTCGCCATGGGCGCCGCCCGCGCCCTCGACGTGCTGCTCGGCGCCGCCACGAGCGCGCCGGGCGGCACCCCGCGCCGGGCGGCGGCCGGACGGCTGCGCGCCGCCCTTCCCCCGGCCGCCGCCCTCGGCCTGCACACCCTGGCCGTCACCACCGTCTCGCGGCGCGAGACCCAGGGCGGCTCCACCCTCGCCCCGCTCGCCGCCCTCGTCACCGCCGGCGCGCTGACCGCGAACCTCACCCGCCGCGAGGCGGGCCACAGACCCCCGGCGGGCCGGTGGGAAGCAGCCGCCCCCGGCCCGTCGGGCCCCCGCCCCACACCCGGCGCCGCGCTCGCCGCCCTCCTCGGCGCGGGATACGCGCTCACCGCCGGACGGCCGCTTCTGCACGCCGTCCTCAACCCCTCGCCCCCGCTCACCCAGCGAGCGGTGGGCGGCGGCATCCGCGCGATGATCCCCCTCCAGGGCGCCCTGGCCGCCCGAGCCGGCGCCCAGCTCCCCGCGCTCGCCACGGCGGCCCTCGCGCCCCTCGCCCGCGCCCTGTCGAGGCGGGTGAGCCCCACATGACCACCCCCACCGGGCAACTGCGCTTCGGCTACGGCACCAACGGCCTGACCGACCTGCGCCTGGCCGACGCCCTCGGACTGCTCGCCGACCTCGGCTACGACGGGGTCGGCCTGACCCTCGACCACATGCACCTCGACCCCCTCGCCCCCGGCCTCGCCGCCCGCACCACCGAGGTCGCCACCCGGCTCGGCGCCCTCGGCCTGTCGGTGACCGTCGAGACCGGCGCCCGCTACGTCCTCGACCCGCGCGCCAAGCACGGGCCCTCCCTCCTGGACCCCGACCCGCGGCGCCGCGCCCTGCGCACCGCGCTCCTGGTCCGCTCCGTCCGCGTCGCCGCCGACCTCGGCGCGCACGCCCTGCACTGCTTCACCGGCGTACCGCCCGAGGGCACCGGCGAGGACGAGGCGTGGAACCGGCTGCTCGGCGCGCTCACCCCCGTGCTGGAGGCGGCCGACAAGGAGGGCGTCCCGCTCGCCCTCGAACCGGAACCCGGGCACCTCGTCGGCGACCTCGCCGGCTTCCACCGCCTGCGCGCCGCGCTCGGCGACCCCGCCCCGCTCGGCCTGACCCTCGACATCGGGCACTGCCAGTGCCTGGAGCCGCTACCCCCGGCGCAGTGCGTGCGCGAGGCGGCGCCCTGGCTGCGGCACGTCCAGATCGAGGACATGCGGCGCGGCGTCCACGAACACCTCCCCTTCGGCGAGGGCGAGATCGACTTCCCGCCGGTCCTCGCCGCGCTCGCCGGCAGCGGCTACCAGGGCCTCACCGTCGTCGAACTGCCCCGCCACTCCCACGCGGGCCCCCACCACGCCGAGACCTCACTCCCCTTCCTGCGCCGCGCGGCCCGAGGAGGCGTCCCCGCATGACCGACACCACCAGCACCACCCCCGACCTGCCCGCCGCCGCCCGCGACTGGCTCGACCGGGCGCTCACCGAGGCCGCCGCGGCGACCCCTCCCGGCCCCGGCGGCGCGCTGCCCGTGTGGGAGCGACGGTTCGCCGAGGCGGGGCGCCGCTGCGGGCCCCGGCACGCCGAGGCCGCCCGCGTCCTTCTGCTGCGCGCCGCCCGCGCCGACACCACCGCCCTCAGCCGCGTCTACCGGCACGGCAGCGGGGCCGAACGCCGCGCCGTACTCGAAGCGCTCCCGCACCTCGTCGGCGACGACAGCGCCGTCCCCCTCGTCGAGGACGCGCTGCGCGCCAACGACACCGCGCTGATCGCCGCCGCCCTCGGTCCCTACGCCGCCCGCCACCTCGACGCGCACACGTGGCGGCACGCCGTCCTGAAATGCCTGTTCACCGGCGTCCCCGTGAGCGCCGTGCACCAACTGTCCGACCGCGCCCGCGGCGACGGTGAACTCGCCCGCATGCTGGCCGACTTCGCGGCCGAACGCACCGCCGCGGGCCGTACCGTGCCCGCGGACCTGCGCCAGGTACTGGAGTACGCCGCCCCCACCTTCGGCGAGGAGAGCTGATGCGCATCTTCGACCCCCACATCCACATGACCTCCCGCACCACCGACGACTACGAGGCGATGTACGCCGCCGGGGTGCGTGCCGTCGTCGAGCCCTCCTTCTGGCTCGGCCAGCCCCGTACCTCGCCCGAGAGCTTCTACGACTACTTCGACGCCCTGCTCGGCTGGGAGCCCTTCCGCGCCGCGCAGTACGGCATCGCCCACCACTGCACCCTGGCCCTCAACCCCAAGGAGGCGAACGACCCGCGCTGCGCCCCCGTGCTCGACGCGCTGCCGCGCTACCTCCTCAAGGATCAGGTCGTGGCCGTCGGCGAGATCGGCTACGACTCGATGACCCCCGCCGAGGACACCGCGCTCGCCACCCAGCTCCAGCTCGCCGCCGACCACGAACTGCCCGCGATGGTGCACACCCCGCACCGCGACAAACTCGCCGGACTGCGCCGCACCGTCGACGTCGTCCGCGAATCGGCCCTGGACCCGGAACACGTCCTGCTCGACCACCTCAACGAGACCACCGTCAAGGACGCCAAGGACAGCGGCTGCTGGCTCGGCTTCTCCATCTACCCCGACACCAAGATGGACGAGGAGCGCATGGTGGCGATCCTCCAGCGGTACGGGCCCGAAAAGGTCCTGATCAACTCCGCCGCCGACTGGGGGAAGAGCGACCCGCTCAAGACCCGCAGAACCGCCGACGCGCTCCTGAAGGCCGGCTTCAGCGAGGACGAGGTCGACCGCGTGCTGTGGCGAAACCCCGTCGCCTTCTACGGACTCAGCGGCCGGCTCGCCCTCGACGTCACCACCACCGAGGCCCTGCACGAGGGCAACTCCGTCCTGCGCGGAGGCGAATGACATGCGCTTCCGCCACCCCGACGGCTCCGTCCTGCACCTCGCCTACTGCACCAACGTGCACCCCGCCGAGACGCTCGACGGAGTCCGCGCCCAACTGCGCGACCACTGCGAACCCGTCCGCAGACGCCTGGGCCGCGACCGGCTCGGCATCGGCCTGTGGCTCGCCAAGGACGCGGCCAAAGCCCTCATCACCGACCCCGTGGCCCTGCGCGCGCTGCGCTCCGACCTCGACGCCCGCGGCCTCGAAGTCGTCACCCTCAACGGTTTCCCCTACCAGGGGTTCGGCTCCGAGAACGTCAAGTACCGCGTGTACAAGCCCGACTGGGCCGATCCCGAGCGGCTGGAGCACACCACCGACCTCGCCCGGCTGCTCGCCGGACTGCTGCCCGAGGACATCACCGAGGGCTCCATCTCCACCCTCCCGCTCGCCTGGCGCACCACCTACGACGAAGACGCCGAGCGCCTGGCCGGCGAGGCCCTCACGACCCTCGCGCGGCGCCTCGACGCCCTGGAGGAGACCACCGGCAAACGCATCCGCGTCGGCCTCGAACCCGAACCGGGCTGCACCGTCGAGACCACCGCCGACGCGATCGCCCCGCTCACCGCGCTCGCCGGCGACCGCATCGGCGTCTGCGTCGACACCTGCCACCTCGCGACCTCCTTCGAGGACCCGGGCGCCGCCCTGGACGCCCTGGAGGCGGCCGGGGTGCCCGTCGTCAAGACGCAGCTCTCCGCGGCCCTGCACGCCGAGCACCCCGAACGGCCCGAGGTGCGCGAAGCGCTCGGCGCCTTCGCCGAACCCCGCTTCCTGCACCAGACCCGCACCCTCACCCCCGCCGGGCTGCGCGGCACCGACGACCTCGACGAGGCACTGAGCGGCACCGCCCTGCCCGACACCGCGCCCTGGCGCTCCCACTTCCACGTCCCCCTGCACGCCCCGCCCGCCGAACCGCTCACCTCGACCCTCCCGGTGCTCAAGGACTGCCTCGCCCGGCTCGCCGGGGCCCCGCACCCCCGTACCCACCACCTCGAAGTGGAGACGTACACCTGGCAGGCGCTGCCCGCCGCACTGCGCCCGCGCAACCGCGCCCAGCTCGCCGACGGCATCGCCGCCGAACTCGTCCTCGCCCGCGACCTCCTGACGGACCTCGGCCTGAAGGAACTGCCATGACCGGTCCCACCCCGCTGCTCGTCCTCGACGTCGTGGGCATGACGCCGAAGCTGCTCGACCACATGCCGCACCTCAAGGCGCTCGGACAGTCCGGCTCCAGGGCCCCGCTCGGCACCGTCCTGCCCGCCGTGACCTGCGCGGCCCAGTCCACCTTCCTCACCGGCACCCTCCCCGCCGAACACGGCGTCGTCGGCAACGGCTGGTACTTCCGTGAACTCGGCGACGTCCTGCTGTGGCGCCAGCACAACGGCCTGGTGACCGGGGACCGGCTGTGGGACGCCGCGCGCCGCGCCCACCCCGGCTACACCGTCGCCAACATCTGCTGGTGGTACGCGATGGGCGCCGACACCGACTGGACGGTCACCCCGCGCCCGGTCTACTACGCGGACGGCCGCAAGGAACCCGACTGCTACACCCGGCCGCCCGAGCTGCACGACGAACTCGTCGGCGAACTCGGGACGTTCCCCCTCTTCCAGTTCTGGGGGCCGGGCGCCGGCCTCGTGTCCTCGCAGTGGATCGTGGACGCCACCCGGCACGTCATGGCCACCCGCAACCCCGACCTCACGCTCGCCTACGTCCCGCACCTGGACTACGACCTCCAGCGCTACGGACCCGACGACCCGCGCTCCCTGAAGGCGGCGGCCGACCTGGACCGCGTCCTCGCCCCGCTGCTGGAGGACGCGCGGGCCCAGGGCCGCACCGTCGTCGCGCTGTCCGAGTACGGGATCACCAAGGTGAGCCGCCCCGTGCACCTCAACCGGGTGCTGCGCGAGGCGGGCCTCGTGGAGGTGCACACCCAGGACGGCATGGAGTACCTCGACCCGATGGCCTCGCGCGCCTTCGCGGTCGCCGACCACCAGATCGCCCACGTCTACGTACGCCGCCCCGAGGACCTGGAGGCCACCAGGGAGGCGCTGTCCGGGGTCGAGGGCATCGGCGAACTGCTCGACGACGCGGGCAAGAAGGCGTACGGCCTCGACCACGCGCGCTCCGGTGAACTGGTCGCCGTCGCCGAACCCGACGCGTGGTTCACCTACTACTACTGGCTCGACGACGCCCGCGCCCCCGACTTCGCGCAGCTCGTCGAGATCCACCGCAAACCCGGCTACGACCCCGTCGAACTCTTCATGGACCCCGAGGACCCCTACGTACGGCTCAAGGCGGCCGGGGCCCTGGCCAGGAAGAAGCTCGGAATGCGGTACCGGATGGCGGTCGTCCCGCTGGACGCCTCACCGATCCGGGGCAGCCACGGGCGGCTGCCCGCGCACGAGGACGAGGGGCCGCTGCTGCTGTGCTCCTCGCCCGGGGCGACCCGGGGCCCGGTCGCGGCCACCGACGTCAAGTCCCTGCTCCTCAAGCTCGCCGGCCTCGACGGGTCCTGAGAGACGACCCGTCACCGCCGACGCCATCATCACGGACACCACAAGGGAGTCACCCAGATGAGCCGCAAGAAGCCAGTGGACGCCGAACTCGCCGCGAAGCTCAGCCGCCGCGGAATGCTCGGCGTCAGCGCGGGCCTCGGGACCGCCGCCCTGCTCGGCATGGCCGCGGGACCGGCCGCCGCCACGGGCCGCGGGCACGGTCACGGGCATGGCCACGACCACGGCCACGGCAAGGGCGAGCCCGTCCTGCCCAAGGGCCGGCTCGGCATCCAGCTCTACTCGCTGCGCGACAAGATCTCCTCGATCGGCTTCGCCAAGGTCTTCGACGAACTGGAGCGCTTCGGTTACGACGAGGTCGAGTACGCCGGCTACACCCAGGGCACGGGTTCGATCACCTTGCCGCAGCTCGCCCGCCTCGCCCGCGACCACGGACTCAACGGCATAGGCAGCCACGTCAACTACTACGACGACAACAATCCGGGCGCCTACTCCTTCGCGCAGAACCTGGAGCAGGTGCTCGACGACGCCCAGACCCTCGGCCTCGAACACATCGGGACCGCCTCGGGGCCGTGGCGCTACGGCGACACCGTCGACGCGTGGAAGCGCGCGGCCCAGGACTTCAACACCTACGGGGCGGCGGCCCGCCGTCGCGGCATGAAGTTCTACCAGCACAACCACGGGGACGAGTTCCGCTTCGCCTCCGACAACCCGGACGTCCGCCTCTACGACGTCCTGCTCGCCGAGACGGACCCGAAGCTCGTCTACCTGGAGATGGACATCTACTGGGCCTACACCGGCCAGTTCCGCTTCAGCAAAACGCCCGAGGGCAAGCCGGCCCCGTTCGAGCCGATCGACTACGTCCTCAAGCAGCCGCACCGCTACCCGCTGTTCCACGTCAAGGACGGCACGCACAACCCGAACGCGACCGACGGTTACGACATGACCGACGTGGGCGACGGCGAGATCGACTACAAGTCCTTCCTGTCCGCCGTCAACAAGACCCGTAACGGCCGTCGCGACCACCACTGGCAGGTCGAGCACGACAGCCCGGTCGACTCGCTCGCCTTCGCCCGCAAGTCCTCCGCCCACCTGCACTCCCTGCGCGAGAGCCGCGGCCGGCACTGACCCGTGCCGCACCGGGCGGAGCCCGGCGCCCCGGAGTGAACCTCCGGGGCGCCGGGCTCCCGGCAGCGGCGCGCGACCCCGTGCCGTCACATACCGGACACCCCGCGTGCCCACCCGCGACCGGCCGCCCCGCCTCCTCCCGCCGCCCCCTCTGACCACGCCTTATGAGGGTGAGAGGCACCCCGAACCCCTGGTATTGTTGTCCGTGTCGCCGGGGGAACCCGGTCGGCAGACACCTTGTCCGGGTGGCGGAATGGCAGACGCGCTAGCTTGAGGTGCTAGTGCCCTTTATCGGGCGTGGGGGTTCAAGTCCCCCCTCGGACACCAGTGAAAACCCCAGTTCACCTGGGGTTTTTCTGTTTCTCCGCCTCAGTTCCGCACCCAGCCGTACGCCCGCTCCAGCCGCAGGCGCACCACCAGGCGACGGTCGCGGACCATGGCCGCGCGGTAGTCGTCCCAGTCGGGGTGTTCGCCCTGGACGTCGCGGTAGAGGGCGATGAGTTCGGTGACGACCTCGTCGTGCGGGTCGGCGGCCACGGGGGAGAGGGCCGCGGTGCCCTCGTACACCGCGTAGGCGCCGCCGTCGGGGGTCGAGACGTACAGGCTCGCGCGCGGGTCCCGGCGCAGGTTGTGGACCTTCGCGCGGTCCGCCGTCGTCGAGATCAGGGCCGTGCGGCTGTCCGCGTACGCCGCGTAGTTGATGTTCGACAACTGCGGGCGCCCGTCCTTCTTGAGGGTGACGAGCACGCCGTGGTCGCGTTCGGTGAGGAAGGACAGGTGGCGGTCGAGGAAGGCGGGAGACTGTTCCGGCATGGCGGTCCCTTCGTGGCCGACAGCGCCGCACGCCGCGTGCGTACGGTCCGTGCAGAGCCTAGAGGGGACGGCGGAGGAGGGGCGGCGATTCCCGCCTCTCGCGATCACGCGGTGCTCCCGGCCCGCCCAGGCCCCTCGGCCGGCTCAGCTGATGGGCCGTGTGCCGCGGCGCGGCATGCCCTCCGTGGTCAGGAAGTAGAAGACGGGAGCCAGCAGGAAGACGGCGAGGGCCAGCAGGGGCGCCACGAACACGCCGAGGAGGGCGGCGACCGCGTAGGCCACCAGGCCCGCGAAGGAGCGGAGGACGCCGTGGCGCAGGTAGCCCGGCTCGACGCCTGGCTCCATCAGGTCGGGGCGTTTGCTCAGGAAGCGGTACAGGTGCTGCCAGGCCGCGCACATCAGGCCGGCCACCAGCGCGTAGAGGGCCACGGCCACCTTCGCGTCCTCGTTGGTGACGCTCTCGCTCAGGGTGTCGGAGACCACCGAGGTGGGGAAGGCCAGCGCCGAGGTGATGCCCACCAGCGCCAGGTTCCAGCCCGCCAGGGAGCGGTCGACGTGGCGGATGCGGGCGAAGGCCTGGTGGTGGTTGAGCCAGATCACGCCCACGTACGAGAACGAGGCGACATAGCCCACGTACCCCGGCCACTGCGCGGCGAGGGCGTGACCGAGCCCCCCGTCGCGGTGCGGCGGATCCGTCAGGTCGAGGACGAGGATCGTCAGCGCCACCGCGAACACCCCGTCGCTGAGCGCTTCGAGCCGGGCCGTGTCGCTGCGGCGGAAGCGGGCACCGGGGTCGGGGACCGGGGCCGCCCCCGCCCGGGGGCCGTGGCCTTGTGCGTCCTCTGGCAAGGGGACTCCTGGAACGGGAGGGGCGGACACCGGGTGCGGACAGGACCGCACTATGCCCGCAGGAGCCCGGCCCCGCCCCCACCCCACCCCGCGCCGCCCCGGCGAACACTCCGCCGGGGGATCTCATACGCGCAGCGCCCCCCGCACCACGTCCTCCGCCTCCGCGCCGCCCTCGCCCGTGGACGTGACCCGTCCCGCCTCCAGGACGTGGTAACGCCCGGCCGCGCGCAGCGCGAAGCCCACGTGCTGCTCCACGAGCAGGACGGACAGTCCGCCGCGCCGGGTCAGCGCGAGGATCGCCGCCTCGATCTCGGCGACCACGGAGGGCTGGATGCCCTCCGTCGGCTCGTCGAGCAGGAGGAGGCGCGGGCCTGTCACCAGCGCCCTCGCCAGCGCGAGTTGCTGGCGCTGCCCACCGGACAGCAGCCCCGCCGGGCGGTGTCCGAGGGTCCGCAGCGCGGGGAACAGGTCCAGCGCCTCGTCGGTGGCCGCCCGGCCACCACGCCTGCCGTCCGCGACCAGGCGCAGGTTCTCCGCCGCCGTGAGCTGCGGGAAGCACTGCTGCCCCTGCGGGACGTAGGCCAGGCCGCGCGCCACCCGCTGGTGCGGACGCAGACCGGTGACGTCCTCCCCGTCGAGCCGTACGGCGCCGCGGGTGGGCACGAGCAGACCGGCCGCCGCGCGCAGCAAGGTGCTCTTGCCCGCCCCGTTGTGGCCGAGCACCGCGGCCACGCCGTCCCGGGGCACCGTGAGGGAGACCCCGTGCAGCACGGTCGCCCGCGCGTACCCGGCGTGCACCGTGTCGATCTCCAGCATCGTCATACGCTCGGCACCGCCTCGTCCTCGACCCCGGCGGCGACGGCGGCGTCCCGTGCCGTGCCGAGGTACACCTCCTGCACCTTCGGGTCGGCCTGCACCTGCGCCACCGTCCCCTCGCTCAGCACCCGGCCCGCGTGCAGCACGCTCACGGTGCGCGCGTACGAGCGCAGGAAGTCCATGTCGTGCTCGATGACGACGACGGTGCGGCTGCCCGCGATCGAGGTCAGCAGCGCCCCGGTCGCCTCGCGCTCCTCGTGGCTCATGCCCGCGACCGGCTCGTCGAGCAGCAGCAGCCGCACGTTCTGCACCAGCAGCATGCCGATCTCCAGCCACTGCTTCTGCCCGTGCGCGAGGACCCCGGCCGGCCGGTCGCGCAGCGCCGTCAGCCCGATCGTCTCCAGCGCCTCGTCGACCGCCTCCGGCACCTCGCGCCTGCGTCGCAGCATGGTGAGCGCGGAGCGTCCCGCGCCCGCCGCGATGTCGAGGTTCT
Source organism: Streptomyces sp. NPDC007088 (assembly GCF_042869355.1). Classification (NCBI taxonomy): domain Bacteria; kingdom Bacillati; phylum Actinomycetota; class Actinomycetes; order Kitasatosporales; family Streptomycetaceae; genus Streptomyces; species Streptomyces sp. NPDC007088. The sequence goes on along the minus strand of NZ_JBIAFO010000023.1, from coordinate 19,383 downwards.
GCAGAACCGTCAGCTCCTCGAAGACGGTCGCCGTCTGGAAGGTGCGGCCGACGCCCGAGCGGGCGATGCGGTGCACGGGCCTGCCCAGCAGTTCCACGCCCTCGAAGCGGACCGAACCGGTGGCTCGGGCGAGCCCCGTGACGGCGTCCACCAGGGTGGTCTTCCCCGCGCCGTTCGGCCCGATCAGGAAGCGCAGGTCCCCGGGGTCCACCCGCAGGCTCACCCCGTCGACGGCGGTGAACCCGTCGAAGGCGACCCGCAGTGACTCGATCTCCAGCCCGCCGTTCTCCCGCGTGCTCATACGGTGGCCTCCTTCGTGTTCCGGCGCCCGGTCCGGGCCCGTACGGCCTTGACGAGTGAGGCGAGCCCGCCCGGCAGGAAGGCGACCGCCACGACGAACAACAGCCCCTGGAAGTACGTCCAGGCGGCGGGGAACTCCTCGGACAGCGCCGTCTTCGCCCAGGCCACGGCGAGCGCGCCGACCACCGCCCCCACCAGGCTGGCCCGTCCGCCGACCGCGGCGCCGATCACCAGCTCGATCGAGGGGACGATACCGATCAGGGCGGGCGAGATGATGCCGACGGCCGGGACGAACAGCGCGCCCGCGAGGCCCGCCATCCCCGCGGCGGCGACGTACGCGACGAGCTTGACGTTCGCCGGGTCGTAGCCGAGGAAACGCACCCGCTCCTCGGAATCCCGTACGGCCACGAGGAGTTCGCCGTAGCGCGAGCGGATCAGCTGCCGGGCCGCGGCCATCAGGAGCAGCAGCACGAGGGCGATCAGGAAGTACACCATCCGCTGGTTGGCGGGATCGTCCAGGGCGTAGCCGAAGAAGCCCTGGATGTCGGTCAGTCCGTTGGTGCCGCCGGTCGTCGCCTGCTGGCCGACCAGCCACAGCGCGAAGGCCGCCGTCAGCGCCTGGCTCAGCAGCGCGAAGTACGCGCCCCGCACCCGGCGCCTGAAGACGAGCGTGCCGAGCAGCGCGGCGACCGCCATGGGCAGCAGTACCGTCGCGGCGATCGCGAACACCGGGTTGCCGAAGGGCCGCCACCACCACGGCAGCGAGTCGGCCGATCCGTACAGCACCATGAAATCGGGCAGTTGGCCGGGGCCCGCGTCGGCGAGTTTGAGGTGCATCGCCATCGCGTAGCCGCCCAGGCCGAAGAACACTCCCTGGCCCAGGGTGAGCAGCCCGCCCCGGCCCCAGGCCAGGCACACCCCGACGGCGACGATCGCCGTGCACAGGTACTTCGCGAGCAGACCGAGCCGGAAGTCGGACAGGGCCAGGGGGGCGACGGCGAGCAGCAGCACGGCCGCCGCCGTGAACGCGGCTGCGGTGCGTCCGGGGCCCTCGGCGGCGAACAGGCGGCGCCGGGGCGCGGGTGGGGCGGGCGGCGCGGGGGCTTCGGTGGTCGTCGTCATACGAGGCTCCGGGAACGGACGGTGTAGAGGCCCTGGGGCCGCCACTGGAGGAAGGCGACGATCGCGACGAGGACCGCGACCTTCGCGACGCTGACCGTCGTGGACCACTCCAGGACCGACTGGAGGACACCGAGCGCGAAGGCGACGATCACGCTGCCGCGCAACCGGCCGATCCCGCCGACCACGATGACCAGGAAGGCGTCGATGATGACGTTCGTGCCCATCGTCGGGCCGATCGGGCCGACCAGGGTCAGCGCGACCCCGGCGATCCCCGCGAGTCCCGAGCCGATGAAGAAGGTGGTGCGGTCGACCCGGGCGGTCGGGATGCCCGAGACCTCGGCGAGGTCACGGTTCTGCACGACGGCGCGGACCCGGCGTCCCAGCGGCGTGAGCCGCAGCACCAGAGCCAGCGCGGCGACCGCGAGGAGGGCGAGGGCCAGGATGAACAACCTGCTGGTGGGCAGGGACAGTTCGCTGCCGCCCAGCGGCAGGGTGAGGTGTCCCGTCAGCCAGTCGGGGGCGCGGGTCTGGACGTTGGGCGCGCCGAAGACGTCCCGGGCCAGCTGCTGGAGCATGAGCGAGACGCCCCAGGTGACCAGGAGCGTGTCGAGGGGGCGCAGGTACAGGCGGCGGATCAGGAGGTATTCGAGGACCACCCCCATCAGGCCGGCCACCAGGAAGGCGAGGGGGAGTGCGAGCAGGAGGGAGAGACCGGCACCCGAGAGGTGCTGCTGGAGGACGTAGGTGGTGTAGGCGCCGGCCATGATGAACTCGCCGTGCGCCATGTTGATGACGTTCATCTGGCCGAAGGTCAGGGACAGTCCGAGGGCGATCAGCAGCAGGACGGCGCCGATGCTGATGCCCGTGAAGGACTGCCCGAGGATCACCGTCATGGAGCGGCTCCGGGGGAGTGGGGAGGGGGTGCGGGGCGGGTGCGGGGTACGGATCAGAGGAGGCCGGTCAGGCAGACCGTCCGGGCGCGGTCCCTCGCAACGGGGCGTCGGTGTAAGGCCCTTCGCCGAGGGGCGTCACCGTCGGGCCGTCCGGGCCGGCCCGTTCGGGACAGCCGGTCCAGGACAGCCGGTGGTTCAGGACAGGCCGCTCAGGAGAGGCCGGAGGCCCAGTCGTATCCCTTGAGGAAGGGGTCGGGCTTGACGGGGCCGCCCGAGTTCCACACCTCGTCGATGAGTCCGTCGGCGCCGATCCTCCCGATCCGGGCGGTCTTCGCGAGGTGCTGCGTCGCGCCGTCCACGGTGACCGGGCCCTCGGGCGCCTCGAAGGAGGTGCCGTCGGCCGCCGCCCTGACCTTCTCCGGGTCGAAGGACCTGGCCTTCTCGACCATCTCCTTCCACAGGTACACCGAGGTGTAGGCGGCCTCCATCGGGTCGCTGGTCGGCTTGGACTGCCCGTACTTGGCCTTGTACGCCTTCACGAATCTCGTGTTGGCCGCGCCCTTGGTGGTCTGGTAGTAGTTCCAGGCCGTCAACTGGTCCTTGAGGTACTGCGGTCCGATGCTCTTGACCTCCTCCTCGGCGATCGACACCGACAGCACGGGCATCTTCCGCGCGGTCAGCCCGGCCGACTTGTACTCCTTGAAGAAGGCCACGTTGCTGTCGCCGTTGAGCGTGTTGAACACGGCGTCGGCCTTCGCCGCCCGCACCTTGTTGGCGATCGTGCTGAACTCCGTCGAGCCGAGCGGCGCGTAGTCCTCCCCCTTGACGGTCATGCCGTTGGCCTTCGCGTACGCCTTGATGACCTTGTTGGCGGTGCGCGGGAACACGTAGTCGCTGCCCACCAGATACAGCGACTTCTTGCCCTTGCTCTTGAGGTAGTCGAGGGCCGGCACGATCTGCTGGTTCGTGGTGGCGCCCGAGTAGAAGATGTACGGGGACTGCTCCAGGCCCTCGTACTGCACCGGGTAGAACAGCAGGGACCTGTTCTTCTCGAAGACCGGTTTGACCGCCTTGCGGCTGGCCGAGGTCCAGCAGCCGAAGGTCGCGGCCACCCGGTCCTCCCGGATGAGCTTCTGGGCCTTCTCGGCGAAGGTCGGCCAGTCCGAGGCGCCGTCCTCGCTGACCGGCCGGATCTTCTTGCCGAGGACCCCGCCCGAGGCGTTGATCTCCTCGATGGCCAGCTTGAGCGAGTCGCGGACGGTGACCTCGCTGATCGCCATGGTCCCCGAGAGGGAGTTGAGCAGTCCGACCTTGACGGTGCCGCCCGCCGTGTCGGCCTTCACCGCCTTGTTCCCGCCGGAGCCGCCCGCGTCGGTCTTCGCTCCGCAACCGGTCAGGACGAGGGTGGAGCAGAGCAGGGCCGCGCCGACAACGGAGCGCCGGGAAGGGGAAGTCGCTCGCAAGAAGGGCCTCCTGGCCGTCAAGAACGCCCGCCGGGGGCAGAGTTCACCCCCCGGACGTCGGATTGCTGTGCAAGGCGCTCACAGCGTCGAAGCAGGCTGTTTCCCCGGCGTTTCGTGGCACTTAAGCGGCTGTTGCTTTCCGGTCCGTGCCCTCGGCGTCTCGCCCTGTGGACGCTGCTCGGGAGGGAGCGCCGGAGATCGAAGAGCCCTCCTCGCGTGGGTGCCGCGCGCCCGAGGGGGCGGGGAGCGGTGCGCGCGGCGGGCGTCCGGGCCGGGCGCACGGTATACACACCGGTACACATCCGCATCAGATACCTCATCGCCCTCGCCGGGGACCGTACGGCGGCACGGGCGCCGGGGCGCGCGCGTGCCGCCCGTCCGTGGGACCCGGTCGGCCGGGGGCTTCGCGCGGTGCGCACCGGCGGCCTTCCGGCCCGTCGCGCCGGGTGCGAGGGACGGACGGGACGCCCTTCCCGGCCGGACGGACGGGACGCCTTTCCCGGCCGGACGACCGGGCGGACTTCACGGGTACTGTGCCCCGGTGACCACGCGATCGAACACACCGGCGGGCTGGTACGCCGACCCGAAGGGCACCCCGCAGCAACTGCGCTGGTGGGACGGGACGGACTGGACCGACCACACCACGTCCGCTCAGCAGCCCGCCCCGCGACAGCCCCGGGTTCCGTCGTCCGCCCCCGCCCCCGACCCCACTCCGGGGGGACCGGCCGCCCCGGCCGGCAACGCGCCGCGGTACGGCGTCCCGGAGCAGAGCTCCGCCGACGCCGAGCGGGTGCGCCGGCAGGTCCGGCACCAGGCCGGGGTCAGGCCGGACGCGGCCGGTGGCGGAACCCTCTTCAGCGAGCCGGTCCTGGTCGTGAACCAGAAGGCCAAGCTGGTCGAGCTGACCAACGAGTACACGGTCTTCGACCAGCACGGGGCCGTGCTCGGCTCCGTCGTGCAGGTCGGCCAGTCGGCGCTGCGCAAGGCCGCCAGGCTCATGTTCAGCGTCGACCAGTACCTGACGCACCACCTGGAGATCCGCGATCCGCACGGCGGCCCGCTGCTGAAGCTGACCCGGCCCGCGAAGTTCATCAAGTCCCGGGTGGTCGTGACCCGGCCGGACGGGACCCAGGTCGGCGAGATCGTCCAGCGGAACGCCATCGGGAAGATCAACTTCGCGCTCATGGCGGAGGGCCGGCAGATCGGCGCGATCAAGGCCGAGAACTGGCGGGCCTGGAACTTCGCCGTCGTCGACCACGGCGGCACCGAGGTCGCCCGGATCACCAAGACCTGGGAGGGGCTCGCCAAGACGATGTTCACCACGGCGGACAACTACGTCCTCCAGATCCACTACCAGCTCCCCGACCCGCTCCTGAGCCTCGTGGTGGCCACCGCCCTCACCGTGGACACCGCGCTCAAGCAGGACGCGCGCGGCCTCGGCTGAGTACGGAGCCGGGGGCCGGCCCCCCCCGGGCCGGGCCCCGCCCCGGGGCCCGGGGGGGGCCGCCCCGGGGGGCCGGGGGGGGGGGGGCGGGGGGGCGGGCGGCCCCCCCGGCCCCCCCCCGGGCGGGGGCGCCGGGGGCGCGGCGGGGCGCGGCCCCCCCCCCGCGCGGCCCCCCCCCCGGCTCCGTACTCAGTGGCGGGCCGCCGCGGGGCTCAGTGGTGGGCCGGCCTGGGCGGCAGCTCGCGCAGCGCGGCCGACTGCGGCAGGACGCCCGCGGGGCGGGGGAGTACGGCGGTCAGCGGTGGCCCCTCGTCCGGCCCCGCCGGGGGCACCGCGGCCGGAAGCGGCCCGGCGGGCTCCACGCCCGGAGCGGCGGGCCGGTGCTCCGCCACGATCCTCGCCCGGTCGGCGGGGACCCGGGTCAGCAGCACCACGCCCCACGCGGCCGCCCCCGCCCCCGCGAGCGCGAGGACCAGGCCCAGCGGCCCGCCCTGGAGCCGCTCCCCGAGCAGGCTCAGGCCGATCACGGCGGCGGCCAGCGGGTTGACCAGCGTCACGACCGCGAGCGGCGCGCCGAGCCCGCCCCGGTACGCGGTCTGGGACAGCAGCAGCCCGCCCGCCGCGAAGGCGGCGACGCACAGGGCGACCACGCCGGACTGCCACAGCGGAGCGCCGCCGCCGTCCCCGGTGACCGAGACCGTCAGCGTCTGCGTCAGCGCGGAGGCGATGCCCGAGGCGACACCGGAAGCCGTCGCGTGCCGCAGCCCGGGGCGTCGGCCCGGCCGGGCCAGCCCGGCGACCAGGGCCGAGGTGGCCCCCGCCACGGCCAGCGCCTCACCGAGGCCCAGCGCGTGGTCCGGGGCCGGGCCCGAGGCCGTCAGCAGGATCGCGGCCAGGCCCGCGAGGGTCAGCGCAGTGCCCTGCCACTCCAGCCGGCCCACCCGGCGTCCGGCCCGGTGGGCGCCCAGCGGCACCGCGGCCACCAGGGTCAGCGCCCCCAGCGGCTGGACCAGGGTCAGCGGCCCGTACCGCAGGGCTGCGACGTGCAGCAGCGCGCCGCCCGCGTTGAGCGCGACCGCCGACCACCACGCCCCGTGCGCGAGCAGCCGCACGCCCCCGGCGCCGATCTCCTGGGCCCGTGCGGCCAGCCGCTCCTGGGCCACGGCCGCGCTGGCGTAGGCCACGGCGGAGACGAGGGAGAGCGCGACGGCGAGCAGGGTGGCGGTCACCGGGACACCCCGTGCGGGGTCAGCGGCCGGGACGGGACCCGGTGCAGCAGACGGCGGAAACGGACCTCGGTGGACGGATGCGGGACCACCGCGAGGGCGATGCCGAGCAGAGCGGTGGCCACGAGGGTGTCCAGCCAGTAGTGGTTGGCGGTGCCGACGATGACCGTCAGGGTCAGCGCGGGATGCAGCAGCCACAGCCAGCGCAGCCTGCCCCGGGTCGCCACGATCATGCCGATCGCGACCATCAGGGCCCAGCCGAAGTGCAGCGAGGGCATCGCGGCGAACTGGTTGGAGAGCGAGTCCGTCTGCGGCGTGGAGCCGTACACCGAGGGCCCGTAGACCAGCCCCGTGTCCATGAGGTGGGTCGCCGCGAGCATCCGCGGCGGGGCCAGCGGGAACAGCAGGTGGCCGACGAGAGCGATCCCCGTCACGACCGCGAGGACCCGGCGCGCCCACACGTAGTGCCCCGGACGCTTCCAGTACAGGAAGACCAGGAAGGCCGCCGTGATCGGGAAGTGCACCGTCGCGTAGTACGTGTTCGCCACATGGACGAGCGAGTCGCTGTGCAGCAGCAGCCCCTGTATGTCCCCCTCGGAGGGCAGGTGCAGGAAACGTTCCAGGTCCCACACGTCGGTGGCGTTGTGATACGCCTCGACCACATGCCCGTTGGCGAGCTGCCTGCCGAGCTTGTAGACGAGGAAGAGACCTGCGACGAGCAGGAGTTCGCGGACGAGGGGCGGTCGGGCAGTGGTGTCCGGCTCCCGCATCGCGGACGTGGATCGGGAGGCTCTCATGCCCCGGCCCCTTCGCGTGACGGCTGTGGTGTGCGGCTGCGGGGCACGACCGGTGCCGTGCCTCATCGATACGCCAGTGTACCGGTACGGTTTCGTTTCGGTACACTGGCGTATCGATGAGGCGGACGAACGGACCTGCCGACCGAGGAGAGTGCCTGATGACGTCAGCCAGCGCCCCGCAGGACACCCCGGCCGTCGCTCGTCGCTCCAAGATCACCCCGGAACGCGAGCGGGAGTTCTACGACGCCGCGCTCGACCAGATCCGGAAGTGCGGGTACGAGGCGCTGACGATGGAGGGCGTCGCGCTGCGTACCCGGTGCAGCAAGTCGACCCTCTACCGGCAGTGGGGCAACAAGCCGCAGTTCGTGGCCGCCGCGCTGCGGGCCAACAGCCGGGTCAGGTTCCGCGGCATCGACACCGGCAGCCTGGCCGGTGATCTGCTGGCGGCGGCCCGCGCGGCCTCGGCCGGCGCCTCCGGCGACACGCTGCTCGTGCACGCGCTCACCCACGCCGCCATGCACGACCAGGAGCTCAAGCAGGTACTGAAGGAGACCCTGGTCGACCCCGAGGTGCGCGCGATCGGCGCGATGCTCGACCGCGCGGAGGAACGCGGGGAGCTGGTGCCCGGTCATCCCGCACGGCCGTACGTGGCCGCGCAGCTGCTCGGGGTCCTGCGACTGCGCCCCCTGCTGGAGGGGCGGCACGCCGACCCGGTGTACATGGAACGCTTCGTGCGGGCGGCGATCCTGCCGCCGCTGGGGCTGAGCGCCCCGGAGGAACAGCCCGGCGAGCCGGCCCCGGCCCCCGGAGCCGAGGGGGGACTGAGAGCGGGGGACCAGGAACGGGGTCGTCGTCCCGGCGGATGAAGGACGACGGCCCGTGGCGCCGCACCGTGGGGACGGGGGCGGCGCATCAGGGCCCGGAGCCCTCCCCGACGAGCGGTCGGGAGGGCCCCGGGCCTTTCGCTGCGACCGGCGACCGGCGACCGGTGACTGGCGAGCGGCGAGCGGCGACCGGTGACCGGCGACCGGCGGCCGGTGACTGGTGACCGGCTCTCGGGCGCGGAGCCGGGGGGCGGGTGATCCGCCCGGCCCCTCAGGAGGCGCGCGTGCTCAGGCGTTCTCGCCGCTGCCCGCGGTGTCCGCCGCGGTCACGCCCGCCGTGATCTTGTCCAGGTCGGCCTGGCTCGGCGCCGAGGAGCCGATGTCCAGTCCGTAGCGCAGGATCACCAGCCGCTTCGTCGACGGCGACATGAAGGCCACCGACTGGGCGTAGCCGTCCGGGCCCTTGCTGGTGACCAGCTTCCAGCGCACCAGATAGCCCTTCTGGCCCGCGACCGTCACCGCCTTCGCGGCCACCTGCTCGTGCGAGGTGACCTTCCCGTAGGACCCCTCGCTGTAGGCCGCCTCGGCATTGGGCCCGATGTCGGCCTTGGCGGCCGCCTCCGGGTCCTGCGACTCGATCTTCAGCGCGGCCGCGGGGGCCGAGAACACGCCGCTGTGCACGCACTCCTCGTCGGGGTCGCCAGGGCAGGGATAGGCGCCGGTGGTCACCGAGGCCCCGACCTCGTCGACCGCGCCGTCCCAGCCCTTGGGGACAGGGAGCTTGATCCCGTTGACGGCGTCGGTCACGTAACCGTCCTTGACCTGCGGCCCACGCTCCTCACTCGGGGACCGCGAGGGGTCGGGCTCCTCGCGCGGTGCCGGAGCCCGCGTGGAGGGGGCCGCCGCAGGCACCTCCTTGCCGTCGTCGCCGCCCGAGGTCAGCGCGTAGACGCCCGCGCCGATCACGGCGAGCAGGACGACGCCGATCGCGATCCCGGCCGGCCACGGCCCCCGGCGTCTGGCCGGCCCCGCGCCCGGCTTCCCGTAAGGCGCCTGCCCGTACGGGGCGGCTCCGTAGGGGGACTGCCCGTACGGAGCCGCCCCGTAGGGGGGCTGCCCGGGGGCGCCGGGAGCGCCGGGGCCCGGGTAGGGCCCCAGGGCACCGGGCGGCGGGCCGTAACCCGGGGCGGGCGCCTGGGCCCGGGTCTGTCCGGTCCACGCGGAACCGTCCCACCAGCGTTCGGCCCGGGGGCCCTCGCCTATGTGCCCGGGATCGGGATACCAGCCGGGCGGAGTCACTTGGGTCATGGCGTCACAGTAAGAGGCCGGTGTGAAGAGAGGATGAGAGGGGTGCGCGGGCGCGTATCACGCCCCGGCGGGCGCTCCGCGGGTCCGGGCTGCGGCAACTCCCCTCGCGGGCGGCCCCGGCGGACTACGCTCGGAGGGCGCACGCGAGTTGAGAGGCGCCGAACCCGTGTCCGGCGTCGTGGGAGGGACCGGCCCGTCGACCGGGGGACCGGTCGAGTACCAGGGGAGCGGCAGAGATGACGGCGAACGCGCAGGACGGTCAGGACGGCCGGGACGCCCACGGGCGCCACGCGCACGACTCCGGCGGCGACCAGGCCCCGCACCCGGGTGAGGACGGCGCCACCGGCCACGAGGGCTGCCCGGCCGCCACGACCGGCGCGGCGGGCAGACTGTGGGAGCGCGAAGCCGAACTCGCCCTCGTCGAACGGGCGCTGGACTCCCTGTGCGAGGACTCCGTCAGCCGCGGCAGCCTGCTCGTCTTCAGCGGAGAGGCCGGGATCGGCAAGACGGCCCTGCTGGAGGAGGTGCGCCGCAGGGCGGCCGGGCGGGCCACCGTCTGGTCCGCGCGGGGCGGGGAGACCGTCACCTCGGTGCCCTTCAACGTCGTGCGGCAGCTCCTGGCGAACGCCCTCGTCTCCATCACCCCCGAGGAGGCCCGCGACTACCTCGGCGACCGCTACGAGATCGTCGGCCCGGCCCTCGGGATAGTCGAGCCCGGCGACCGCAGGGTCGACCCGCAGGGCGTACGGGACGGACTGGTCGAGGCGGTGTCCCGGCTCGCCGACATGAGCTGGCCCCTCGTCCTCCTGATCGACGACGCGCACTGGGCGGACCTGGAGACGCTCACCTGGCTCGCCTCCTTCGCCGAGCATCTCGACGACGTACAGGTACTCGTCGTCGTGACCCTGCGGGACACCGACGCGACCGGCCAGGTAGCCGAGTTGCTCGGCCGGATCACCGACGCGGCCCGCCCCCGGCGCGCCGCCCTGCGACCGCTCGGGCCGCAGGCCGCGGCCGAACTGACCCGCTCCGCGCTCGGACCGCTCGCGGAGGACGGGTTCTGCCGCGAGGTCTGGGCCGTCACCGGGGGCAACCCCTACGAGACGGTGGAACTCCTCGCCAAGGCCCGGGAGAGCGGCCTGCGGCCGGTCGAGTCCGCCGCCGGGGACCTGCGGGCGCTCAACACCGCCTCCCGGGGTGACGGCCTCGTCGCGCGCCTGGACGAACTGGGGCCCCAGGCGACCCAGTTCGCCTGGGCCGCCGCCGTACTCGGCACCGGCATCACCCTCGAACTCGCCGCGCTCGTGCACTACCAGCCGCTGTCCGAGGCGCGCGGACACGTCGCCCGGCTGCGGGCCGCGCGCGTCCTGAGCGGCCCCGACGAGGACCTCCAGTTCGTCCATCCGCTCGTCGCGAGCGCCATCTACCAGTCCATCCCGGTCGGGCTGCGGGCCGCCCTGCACAGCCGGGCCGCCACCCTCGTGCTCGACGACGGACGCGGCCACGCGGCCGCCTCCCGTCACCTCCTGGAGGTCCACCCCGAGGACGATCCCGACATCGTGACCGCCCTGCGCGAGGCCGCGCGCGAACACCTCGCCGTCGGGGCGCCCGCCGCCGCGCGCCGCTGTCTGGAACGCGCGCTGCGCGAGCCGCCGCCTCCCGAGTCGCACGCCCACGTGCTGTACGAACTGGGCTGCTCCACGCTGCTGACGGAGCCCGCCACCACCGTCAAGTACCTGCGGGCGGCCCTCGAACTGCCGGAGGGGCTCGACCCCGACCTGCGGGTCGACGCCGTGTGCAGGCTCTCCCAGGCCCTCGTCCACCTCGACCAGTTGCGCGAGGCGGTGCGCTGCGTCGACGAGGAGGCGGCACGGATTCCGCGGGGCCCCGCCCGGATGCGGCTCCAGGGCGTCCACTACATGTGGGAGGGGATCTTCGCCCGGGAGGCGGACGCCGAGGGCCGCTCCCAGGGGCTGGCCGCCCTCGCCGAACCGCTCGCCGGGCGCGACACCTCCGAGCGGGCGCTGCTCATCCTGCGCGCCTTCGACGTCATGGCGCGCGGTGAGAGCGCCGAGCACGCCGTCGAGCTGTGCGACCGGGCACTGGTCAACGGCCGGCTCGCGCCGGGCCTGAGCTGGACCGACACCGAGTGGAGTTTCGAACTGCTCGTGATGCTCGGCGGCGCCTACGTCTTCTCCGACCGGCTCGACCGCGCGGAGAGCCTGTTCACCGAGGGGCTGCGGGCCTACGAGGACCACGGCTGGAGCGGCGCCCACCTCGCTGTCACGCACGCCTTCGTCGGATACGTGCACCGCAGGCGCGGCCGGCTCATCCAGGCGGTGGCCTATCTGCGCGAGGCCCTGCGCCTGGCCGAACGGGTCGGCTCCCGGCTCCCCATGCACTGGGACATCGTCTGCATGCTCGTGGACGCCCTGCTCGCCCGCGGCCAGGTGGCCGAGGCCGAGGAGGTCATGGAGCAGCACTCCTTCCACTCGCCCTATCCCGATGTGATCGTGCTGCCCGACGCCGCGGCCGTACGCGGTCGCCTGCTGCTCGCGCTCGGCCGGCACAAGGAGGCCGTGGAGGAACTGGAGGCGGGAATCGGCGCGCTGGCCGCGCGCGGCTGGCACAACACCGTCATGGCCCCCGTCCACGGTGAACTCGCCGCGGCCCTGGCCCGCAGCGACCCCGGCCGGGCCGCGGAGCTGGCCGCGACCGCGCGGCGCGACGCCGAACGCTTCGGCACCGACACGGCGATCGGCGAGGCGCTGCGGCAGGCCGCCACCGCGGAACGGGGCCAGCGCTCGGTCACCCTGCTCGCGCAGGCCGTCACCTACCTGGAGACCTCCCCCTGCGCGTACGAGCACGCACGGGCCCGCGTCCAGTACGGGGCCGCGGTCCGCTCGGTCGCCGAACTGCGGCGCGGGCTGACCCTGGCCCGTGCCTGCGGAGCCGACGGGCTCGTCCGGCTCGCCTCGCGGACCCTGGAGGACGGTCGCGGGCTGAGCTGAGACGAGGGCCGGGAGGGGAGCGGGTCCTCACCCGGCCGGGCGGAGGCAAAGCCTCCGGAGCGCGATCTGCCCGATTCCGGGCACACCGGGCGCGGAGGTTACTGATTCGTCAAATTACCCGTCAACTTCTGGACAGAACTAGGCAGCTGCGGATCTTGAGCTTACGGTGGTGCCGCGTGTCGCGGCCCGGTCCGGCGGGGCGCACCACCCGAGCATTCTTCAGATCCAGGGACGTCCCACATGCTGATAGAGGTCGTGGCAGCCGCCGTCGCAGCGGGCGGCGCCACCGCCGCGGCGACCGGCGGCCCGCTCGTCGCCGCCCGGCGCCGTGCCCGGCAGGCCGAGGAGGTGTCCCGGTCGGCCCTCGCCGCCCGGGAGCGGGCCGAGGCCGAGAGTGTCGCCGTTCGCGAGCATTTCGCCGACGAGGCCGCCGCGATCCGCGCGCAGGCCGCCGGAGAGCTCGCCGCCGTACGGACCCGGGCCGAACAGGACACCGCCGCGGCGCGGGAACTGCGCGAGCGCGTCGAGTCCGAGACCGAGCACCTGCTCGCCCGCCGGCTCCCCGCCCTGCTCGCCCACCTGCGCACCCCGCACGTCGTCGTCCCCGGGTTGCAGAACCCGCGGCTGGCCGGGACCTTGACGGAGCGTCAGCACAGCGCGCTGCTCGACGCGGTGGCCGAGGCGGTGGCCGAGGAGGGCGAGCGCGTCGACGAGGCCGGGCGGGCCGTCGTGCGCGGGGCCATGAGCCGGGTCCACTCCCTGCAACTGCGCCTCCAGGACGGGCTGAGCGAGATCCAGACCCGGCACGCGGACGCCGATCCCGGGCTGATGGCCGACATCCTGGCCCTGGACATGCTCAACGAACTCGTCGGCCGGGCCGCCCAGACGCCCGCCCTCGCCGCCGGTTCCACCCCGATGCTGTTCCGCGACGACACCCACCTCACCGACGTCGTGGTGAGCGCCGCGAGCCGCGTCAAGGACTTCAAGCAGCGCATCGGCGAACCCGCCAACCACCTCGGCCGCGCCGTCGGCGTGATGGCCCAGTGCGTCGAGCCACTGCGCTCCGTCCTCGCCGAACTCCTGGCGAACGCCGTCTACTTCTCGCACGGAACGCTCAAGGTCGACGTCGCCCTGCACGAGACGCAGACCGGCGTGAGCATCGTCATCGAGGACGCCGGGGTCGGCCTCAACGAGGACCAGTTCGCCCGCGCCGAGCGACTCCTGTCCGGCGACCGTCCCGTCCGGCTCGTCGAACTCGGTGACCCGCCGCAGACCGGCTGGGCCGCGATCGGTTCGCTCGTGCGGCAGTTCGGCTTCCAGGTCTCCCTGAAGAAGAGCAGCTACGGCGGGGTCGCCGCCGTCGTCGCCGTGCCCACCGCCCTGCTCGTGGAGATGCCGGACTCCGTCGCCCCCTCCGTGCACGCTCCCCAGCCGGTCCGCCGGCCGGCGCCCGCCCCGGCGGAACCGGTGCGCAGGACCGTGCCGCCCGTCCCCGGCGGCGCGCCCCAGGACCCCGCCGAGGGCGAGGGGCCCACCTCACTGCCGCGCAGACGCCGCAAGTCCCGCGAACGCGGCGGGGCCCCCGCACGGGTCTTTCCGGTCGCCGAACTGCCCCGCCTGGACCCGCAGGAGGCCGAAGCGCGCTGGGGCGGCTGGCAGGCCGGCCGCCGCAAGGGGCAGGAGGCCGTCGAACGCACCCTGCACACCCCGCTTCCCGCACGGCCGGAGGAGGAGAGCGCGGCCCTCCGGGCGACCGGCGGGCCCGAAGCCCCCCGCCCGCAGGACCCGCAGGACACGCACCAGACCGTAGAGCACGAGAGAGGAACAGACCTGTGAGCACCCCGGGAACTCCGCCGGTGAAGGGCGCCCCGCTCGCCCGGAACCTGTCGTGGGTCCTTGAGCCACTGCTGGAACTGCCCCACGTCGAGGGCGGGGTGGTCTTCAGCAGGGACGGGCTCATCCTGGGCTCCGCCCCCAGCGTGAGCACGGACGACGGAGAGGCGGTCGCCGCCGTCACCAGCTCCACGCTGGGCAGCGTCCGCGCCCTCGTGGACCGGGCCGGCGGGGGAGCCGACCAGGGCATCGACGAGGTCGTCGTCAGCACCCCCAAGGGCCTCTACTACGTCGCGCCCGCGGGTGAGGGCGCGGGGCTGGTCCTGTGGGCCGGCCGCGAGGCCGACATGGGGCGCCTCGCCTACGAGGTGCAGGTCCAGGTCAGCAAGCTCGTCGCGGCGCTGACCGAGGCGGCCAAGAGCCGGGCGCCCTCGCCCTCATGACCCCACCGCGACGGCGCGTCGTCCCCGACTACGTCGCGACCGCGGGCCTCGCCCTGCCCGCCCGGGTGGGCATCGAGCGCACGACGCTGCTCCGGCTCGCGCCCGGGGCGGACACCGAGGGGCTCGACCCCTCGGCCCGCAGACTCCTGGAACACGTCGAGGAGTCCGGGATGCTCTCGGTGTACGAGTGCGCCGCGGAACTCGGCCTGCCCTACGCGGTGGTGCGCATGATGGCCGCCGCCCTCGCCGCGTCGGGGGTGCTGGACTCCCGCGAACCGCCGGCCCCCGCCCAGCTTCCCGATCCCGCGCTCCTGGATGTGGTCCTCCATGGCCTCCGTGCCCTCTGACCCGGCTCCCGCGGCCGCACCGCCCGGCTTTGTGGCCACCCTGTCCCTCCCGGTCCCCGTCAAGATCGTCGTGGCCGGGCCCTTCGCCGTCGGCAAGACGACCTTCGTGGCCGCCGCCTCCGAGACGCCCCCGCTGACCACGGAGGAGGTGCTGACGCAGGCCGGGGAGACCGTCGACGACCTGACCGGGGTGCGGGGCAAGACCACCACGACCGTCGGCGTCGACTTCGGCCGCCTGACCCTGCGCGCCCCCGAGCCCAGTGAGCACCCCGGGGCCGTCCTCTACCTGTTCGGCGCCCCCGGACAGGAGCGGTTCCGGCTCCTGTGGGAGGAGCTGACGTACGGGGCGATGGGCGTCCTCGTCCTCGCCGACACCCGCCGGCTCGACGCGAGCTTCGACGTCCTCGATCTCGTCGAGCGCCGCGGGCTGCCCTACGCCGTCGCCGTCAACCACTTCGACGACTCGCCCGTCCACAGCCCCGAGGAGCTGCGTCAGGCCCTCGACCTGGAGGAGTCCACGCCGCTCGCGGTGTGCGACGCCCGTGACCCCGCCCTGGCCCGCCGCATGCTCATCATGCTGGTGGAGCACATCAGAGAACTGGTACAGCAGTGAGCAGCCGCTACTTCCCCGGCGCCGGGCGCCTGCACGGCCCCGAGTTCGCCGCCGACCCGCAGGCCGTCTACGCCGAACTGCGCTCCCGCCACGGCGCGGTCGCCCCCGTCGAGGTGGCGCCCGGAGTCGGCGCCCACCTCGTGCTCGACCACCGAGCGGCCTGGGAGGTGCTCACCGACCAGGGCGAGTACTGGTCCAAGGACCCGCGCCCCTGGCAGGAGGGGCTTCCCGACACCCCCGAGGCCCAGGGGCTGGTCGGCATGATCGGGTACCGGCCCAACGCCCTGTTCAGCGACGGCCAGACACACGCCCGCTTCCGGCAGGCGGTGACCGACACCTTCCGGATGATCCAGCCGCACAAACTGCGCGGACACGTCACCGAGATCGCCGACGGGCTGATCCGCGAGTTCGCCGGAACCGGCCGCGCCGACCTCGTCGGGCAGTACGCGCGCCCGCTCATGGCCCGCGTCATCAACCGCCTCTACGGACGCACCGACGACGCCGGACAGGACCTCGACCGCATCCTCAACGCGCTCACCAACTCCGTCGGTCAGGACGCCGTCACCGCCAACGAGGAATTCGGGCGGTACATGAGCGAACTCATCACGGCGAAGTACGCGCAGCCCGGCGATGACCTCACCTCGTGGTTCATCAGCCACCCCGCGCAGCTGACCACCGAGGAGGTGCTCCAGCACGTCGTGCTGACCCTCGGCGCGGGCTGCGAGCCCTCCAGCAACCTCATCAGCAACACCACCGCCCGGATGCTGACCGACGAGCGCTACTACTCCTCACTCACCGACGGCGCCCTCACCACGCTCGACGCGCTCCAGGAAGTACTGCGCAACGACCCCTCGATGGCCAACTACGGGCCGTACTTCGTGCTGCGGCCCGTGCACTTCCACGGCACCTGGATCCAGCCCGGCGAACTGGTCCTGGTGTCCTACGCGGCGGCCGGAAGCAGCCCCGTCGCCGGGGCCGGGCACCAGGCGGGCGAACGCTCCGACGGCGGCGCCCACCTCGGTTTCGGCGCGGGCGCCCACCGCTGCCCGGCGGCCGACCCGGCGCTGCTCATCGCGCTCACCGCCATCGACCGGTTGCTGACCCTACTGCCCGGACTGGAACTCGCGGTGCCCTTCGACGCCCTGACCTGGCGCCCCGGCCCCTTCCACCGGGCCCTCGCCGAGCTGCCCGTCACCTTCACCCCCGTAAGACCGGACCACCCAGGAGTCAGCCCATGGACCAGCCTGCCGAAGAACAGCCGTACCCGCTCGACCCCACCGGCGCCGACATCCCCGGGGAGAGCGCCCGTCTCCGTGAGCGGGGACCGGTCGTAGCGGTCACCCTGCCCGGCGCCATCCCCGCCTACGCCGTCACCCGGTACGACACGCTGCGCGCCCTCATCCTCGACCCCCGGATCAGCAAGGACCCGCGCAAGCACTGGGACCGCTGGCCCGAGGCCGCCACCAGGCCCGAGTGGGCGTGGATTCTCGGCTGGGTCGGCGTGGTCAACATGCTCAGCACCTACGGCGTCGACCACACCCGGCTGCGCAAACTCGTCGCGCCCTCCTTCACGGCGCACCGCACCGAACGGCTGCGGCCCCGGGTGCGGGAGATCGTCACGGGCCTGCTCGACGAGATCGCGGCCCGCCCCGAGGACGAGCCCGTCGACGTGCGCGCCGCGCTCGCCCACCCGCTGCCGATGGCGGTCATCTGCGAACTGTTCGGCGTCCCCGACAGCCACCGCCCCGACCTCACCCTCCTGATCGACGGGGTCATGGACACCACGGCGAGCGTCGAGTCGACCATGGAGAACCTGGCCCGCATCAATCAGGTACTGGGCGCGCTCATCGCGGAGAAGCGGGAGCGCCCCGGGCACGACCTGACCAGCGACCTCATCGCCGTACGCGACACGGACGGCGACCGGCTCTCCGACGACGAACTGCGCGACACGCTGCTCCTGGTCATCGGCGCGGGCATAGAGACCACCGTCAACCTCATCGGGAACGCGGTGCACGCCCTGCTGACCCACCCCGAGGACCTCAAGAAGGTGCGGTCAGGGGAGCTCACGTGGGATCAGGTCGTGGCGGAGACGCTGCGCTGGGCCCCGAGCATCGCCAACCTGCCGATGCGGTTCGCCATCGAGGACGTCGAGACGGACGGGGTGACCATCCCGGCGGGCAGCGCGATCCTCACCACGTACGCCGCCGCCAACCACGACCCGGCGCACTACGGGCAGAGCGCGCACTCCTTCGACCCCAGCCGCGACGCGGGTGACCACCTGTCCTTCGGCATCGGCGCGCACCGCTGCATCGGTGCCCCGCTGGCCCAGTTGGAGGCCGGTCTCGCCCTGCCCGCGCTGTTCGAGCGCTTCCCCGGGCTCAGCCTGGAGTCCCCCCGGCTCGCGCAGGTCCCGTCCTTCATCGCACACGGCTGGGCCGCCCTGCCCGTACGCCGCGACGGCGCCCCCACCGCCTGAGCCGCGGAGCGGCCACCGCAGCGGCCGGGGCCCCACCCCCGGCCCGTCGCGCCGCGCGCCTCAGCCGCCGGGACGCAGGTCGGCCAGCAGCCGGAAGCGTTCGAGGACGACCGAGGTCGTGTCGTCGACCGTGAACAGGGGATCGTCCAGAGCGGCGCGCATCTGCTCCCCGTGCCAGTACGCCTCGTGCCCGGCCCGCCAGGCGGCGACCGTCGTGTATCCCTCGCCCTCGTCCACCGCGTGCGCGAGAGGGACCTCCCCGAGGGGCACCACCCGGACCTCGGTCACCTCGACCACCGCGACCAGGCGTCCGGCCGAATCCGGCACGGCCCCGCGGTCCCCGGGCCTCGGCAGAGGCTCGCCCCCGACCTCGTAGTCGGGCACCAGCCCGGTCGTGGAGGTCTTCGAGCCGTCCAGGACCGCCGCGACCAGCCGGTCGCGCAGGGGACCGGGGAAGGCGAACTCGAACAGGGGCAGCGCCCGAGCGGCGCGGGCGTCGAAGGGGGGCGGCGCGGACGCGGGCCCGTGCGGCCCGATACCGGGAGTCATCCCCGGACCCTATGCCGCCCCGCCGGCTCAGTCCACGGCCGGCTGGTCCGCGAGCGCCTCGTCCAGCGTCCTCGCGAACCGCAGGTGATGGATGGTGCCCGTCACGTCGAACAGCCTCCGCAGGACGTCCTCCAGCGGACCCGCGAGCACCAGCCGCCGCCCCGTCTCCTCGTGCCGCGCGTGGGCCCGCAGCAGCACGCCCAGGATCGTGGAGTCGGCGAAGGTCGTACGCGAGAGATCCACCACGGTGACCGCTCGCGCCGCGTCCGGCTCCCCGGTGAGCGCCGTGTCCAGCTCGCCCGCGGTGTCCAGATCGGCCTCGCCCACCACCTGGACGACCCGGGCCGCGGTGGTGTCCACGTGGCTCACGGACCAGGACTCGTCCGGCATTGTCGCGCCCTTCCTCGCCGTGCTCGTGAAGCGCCGGACATTGCGCGGCGCCGACAACTGTTGCTGTCCGGCAAATATTAGCCGACGTGCCTGGGCCCGGACACCCGCCCACCGGATAAGCGCCGCGCGAACGGGCACCCGGGTCACAGCCCATGAGCAGCCATCAGACGTCCGGCCCCGCGGACCCCCGCGGTCCCGACAGTGCCGACTGCCCCAGCGGCCCGGGCGGGGCGCCCCGGCCCCGCGGGGCCCCCCCCCGCCCCCCGGGGGGCCCCCCGCCCCCGGGGGGGCGCGCCCCCCCCGGCGGGGGGGGGGCGGCCCCCCCCGGCCCCCCCCGGGGGGGC
>NZ_JBIAFO010000022.1:0-111836 GCF_042869355.1 Streptomyces sp. NPDC007088 | reverse complement strand
CGTAAGCCGTGGTGGGGGGGGGCCCCCCCGGCGCGGGGGGGCCCGGCGGGGGGGGGCCCCCCGCGGCTGGGGGGGGGGGGGGGGGCCCCGCGGCGGGGGGGGGGGCCCCCCCCACGTCGTCGGCCTCACACGAGCGCTCGCCCCGAGACGACGACCTTGCCCGGGTTGAGGATGCCGTGCGGGTCCAGGGCCGCCTTCACCGCGCGCTGCATCGCGAGAGCGGCGGGGCCCATCTCCCGGTCCATGCCGCCCATCTTGAGCAGCCCCACGCCGTGCTCGCCGGTCACCGTCCCGCCGAGTGCGATCGCGTCGTCCAGGATGTCCTCGAAGGCGAGCCGGGCCCGTGCCGCCGCCGCCTCGTCCCCGGGGCGGGTGATGATCAACGGGTGCAGGTTGCCGTCGCCCGCGTGCGCGATGTTGGCGACCAGGACGTCGTGCCGTCCGGCGGTCCGCTCGATGCGCGCGAGCATCTCGGGCACCGCCGCCCGCGGTACGCACACGTCCTCCGTCAGCACCGGGCCCAGCCGCTCCAGCGCCGGATAGGCCAGCCGCCGCGCCTCGAACAGGGCGTCGGCCTCCTGCTGGTCGGTGGACCGGGCCGCCCAGCTCGCCCCGGACCGCTCGAAGCAGTCCAGGATCACGGCGGCCTCCGCGTCCCCCTCGGCGCCCGGCGTGTCCACCCGGCCGAGCAGGACGACGTCCGCGTCCGTCGACAGGCCCATGTTCTTCCACGCGTCGACCGCCGCGAGACAGTGCCGGTCCACCAGCTCCAGCGCCGAGGGCACCACCCCGGCCGCCGTCACGGCGCTCACCGCCTCCCCGGCGGTCACCACCGAGTCGAAGTACCCCGCGACGGTACGCTCGGGCAGCCGCGCCGGGCGCAGCCTGACGGTGATCTCGGTGATCACGCCGAGCGTGCCCTCCGAACCGACGAGAAGACCGCACAGGTCGTAGCCGGCGACCCCCTTCGCGGTGCCGCGCCCCACCCGGACGATCTCGCCGAGGCCGTTGACCACTTCGAGGCCCAGGACGTAGTCGCGGGTCACCCCGTACTTGACGCAGCACATGCCGCCCGCGTTGGTCGCCGCGTTCCCGCCGATCGTCGACCACGGGGAACTCGCCGGGTCCGGCGGATACCACAGGCCGTGCTCGGCGCAGGCCGCCCGCAGATCGTCGTTGACGACGCCGGGCTGGACCACGGCGATCCGCTCGGCCGGGTCGACGCGCAGGATACGGTCCATGTCCTCGAAGGACAGCACGATCGCGCCGTCGACCGCGTTGGCCCCGCCCGACAGTCCCGTGCCCGCGCCGCGCGGTACGAGCGGTATCCGGTGCTCCACGCAGTACGCGACGACCGCCCGCACCTCCTCGGTGTCCCGGGGCCGGACGACGGCGAGGGGGACGCCGTGCGGGGCCCACTCCGCCTCGTCGTGCCGGTACGCGGCCACGCTGTCCGGATCGGTGATGACCCGCTGGGCCGGGATGCCTGCCGCCACTGCCTTCGCCACGCCCGTGGCCACCTCCTCGCGCACCGCGACCACCCGCGCTGCTCGCGGGGGACGCCTGTCCCCATCATCGCGCGCCCCTCCCGCGAAGAGACCGGGCGGGGGGCTCTGGACCGCGTGAAGGCACAGGTCAGCGGGTGTTTCAGAGCAGAACGGGCTGGTTCTCGCCGCAGGCCAGCTCCCAGGCGCCCGCCACGGCGGTCGCGCCCCCGGACTCCACGACGTGCGCCGGGATGCGCAGCCGCTCCCGCAGGAAGGTGTCCAGCCCGTGCAGCCGGGCGCCGCCGCCGAGCAGGAGCAGGCCGCGGTCGTGGACGTCGTCGACGAGTTCGGCCGGGCTCGCGTCCAGGACACCGCTGACCAGCCGCACCGTGTCCTCGTAGGTCGAGCGCAGCAGCGCCCGGATCTCCGCGACCGGCAGGTCCACCACCCGCGGCAGCCCGTTCGCGCGGTCCTGCCCCCGCACCGCGACCACCTCGCGGTCCTCGGCCGCGGCCAGTTTCGCCTCCTCGGCGACCCCCGCCCCGACCGTGAGCCCGTACCGGTCCCGGGCGTACCGCACGAGCAGCGCGTCCGCGCTGCCTGCCCCGCTCTTGACGGTCCGGGTCGCGAGCGTCGAGCCGAAAGCGATCATCGACGCCGTCGTGCGGTGCTCGCCCACATCCACCAGCAGGGCGCCCGAAGGGGTCGAGCACACCCGGGCGCCCACGGCCGCGGCCACCGAGTGCGGCACCGAGGTCACCTGGCTCACCCCCGCGTCCTTGCACACCTGCCGCAGCACGTGCTGCTCCATGGACGTGGCGTGGTCCGGCACGCACACGAGGGCACGCAGTCCGCGCAGCCCGCGCCGCCTGCCGCAGGCCGCGCGCAGCCCCATGCCGAGCAGTCGCGCCGCGAGCGCCAGGTCGGTCACCGCCCCGGCGGTCACCGGACGCGCCAGACGCAGGTGCGGCGGCATCCGGCCCGCCATCGCCAGAGCCTCGGACCCCCAGGTGCGTACCGTCCCGCCCTCGTCGACGACCGCGACGTGCGGACTCGACCACCCCTCCTCCCGGTCCGCGCCGTGCAGTCGCAGCGTCGAACTGCCGAGGTCGACGGCCACCTGTCTGCTGCGCGCTGCCATGAACTTCAACTCCTGCTGTCCGGGGCCACGGGTGTCTCGCCGCGCCCCTCGCCGCCACCCGGCGACGAGGGCACGGCACCACCCCCGACGTTCACCCGCCGGAGCGGCTCCGGCAACTTCGGCGCGGCGTTCGAGTGTGGGCGAACGGCGCGCGCCGCTGCCCCGTTCAGCGGTCCAGTGCGCGGTGCGCCGTCTCCGGCAGCCTCAGGTAGACCACCGAGGAGACCAGACACAGCGCCGCGACGTACCACGGGAAGAGCCCCGGCCGCTCCACCTGCTTGAACAGGGTGCCCATGTACGGGGCGGTCCCGCCGAACAACGCGACCGTCAGCGAGTAGGGGAAGCCGATCCCCGCCGCCCGCACGCGGGCGGGGAAGACCTCCGCGTTGACGGCCGCGGAGATGGACGTGAACCCGGTCAGCAGGACCATTCCGGCGCAGCTCACCAGCAGGAGCGACACGAAGGAACCGTCGATCAGCCGCAGCAGCGGAACACACAGCAGCGCGAAGCCCAGGCCGAAGAACAGCAGCAGCGGCCGGCGCCCGTAACGGTCGGACAGCAGGCCGCCGACCGGTTGCAGGACGGCGAAGAAGGCCAGCGCCAGGGTTCCCGCGAGCAGCGCGTCCGACTTCGGGACGCCGGCGTTCAGCTCGGCGTAGGTGGGCAGGTACGAGGTCCAGGTGTAGTAAGCCAGCGTGCCGCCCGCCGTGATGCCGCCGATCAGCAGCGAGGCCCGCGGATACCGGCGCAGCGCCTCGAACAGCCCCGGGCGCGCCGTGGCCTGCTCGGCGCTGCGCGTCTCGTGCGCCCCGCGCCTGATCCAGAACCCCGCGAGGCTCAGCACCGCGCCCAGCACGAAGGGGAGCCGCCAGCCCCACGCGTCCATCTGTCCGTCGTCCAGCAGGCGCACCAGGAGCGCGGCGACGCCCGAGGCGATGAGCTGCCCGATCGTCGTCGAGACGTACTGGAAACTGGAGAAGAGACCGCGCCTGCCCGCGCCGGCCGATTCGACGAGGAAGGTCGTGGAGGCCGCGAACTCCCCGCCCACCGACAGACCCTGGAGCAGCCGGGCCAGGACCAGCACGACGGGCGCGAGCACGCCCGCCGAGGCGTACGTCGGGGTCAGCCCGACCAGCAGGCTGGAGCCGCCCATCAGCAGGATGGTCACCGTGAGCGCGGCGCGCCTGCCGCTGCGGTCGGCGACCGCGCCCATCAGCAGACCGCCGACCGGCCGCATGAAGAAGCCCACCGCGAACACCGCGAAGGTGGACAGCAGCGGGACCAGGGAGTTGTCCGCGCCCTTCGGGAAGATCTGATCGGCGATGTAGGTGGCCAGGAACGTGTAGGCGTACCAGTCGTACCATTCGACCGCGTTGCCGACGGAGGCCGCGGCCAGCTGCCGCACCGGTCGCCGGGTGGGGGACAAGGTCAGTGTCATGCGCACGTCCCTTTCCCGGGCCGGGGGTCCGCACACCCGCGGCGCGTGGCGATCTTGCGCAGGGGACGCGCGCACCGCGCACCGGGCCGGTTTGGGCGTCCCGTGACCGGCAACCCGCTCCACGGTCACGCGCGCCGTCCTGTCCGGCGCCGGAGAGGAGCCCCCATGACCTCGGCGAGCACCCGCTCCGCCCGGCAGGCGGACGGGGAATGGGACCGCGAACGGCTCGTGCGCTACCTGGAACAGCGCTTCGCGTGCGTCGAGTCCTGCCGGGCCTGCGCGCGGGCCTGTGCCCGTCACGCGCACGGCCTCGACACCAGCAACCGGGCCCTGACCTGCGTGGAGATCTGCGACCGCACCGCGCGTCTGCTGGCCGGGGAACCCCCGCGCCGGGCCGAGGACGAGTCCGAGCTGAGCTTCCGGCTCGCCTGGTGCCGTGAGGCGTGCCTCGACTGCGCCGCCCGCTGCACGGACCTGCGGGCCCCGGACGCCGAGGCCGCCGACTGCGTCCGCGCCTGCCGGGCCTGCGCCGACGCCTGCACCCAGCTCCTGCGCACCCTCGAAACCGCGCACTGACCGCGCACCGGCGGGCCCGGCGACGCGCGCCGGGCCGGCCGGAGGCAGAATCGGCGGGGCGGCCCCTCAGGCGGCCGCACCCGACCAGCCGAGGAGGCGCCGACATGGCCGAACGGCCGCACCCCGCCCAGGCGCCCGACCCGGGCCTGTTCGGGCCCGACACCGTGACCTGGCACCTGCACGCCGACCCCATGATGTGGATCGCCGGAGTCCGCGCCCTCTACTTCCAGGCCCTGCACCCGCGCACCCTGCGCGGGGTCACGCAGAACTCCGACTTCCGCGAGGACGCCTGGGGCCGGCTCGTCCGCACCGCCCGCTTCGTCGCCGCCACCACCTACGCGCCCACCGAGGACGCCGAGAAGACCGCCGCCCACGTCCGCCGCGTCCACCGCGCGCTCGGCGCCACCGACCCCGGCACCGGCGAGCGCTACGGCGTCGACGAGCCCGCACTCCTGCTGTGGGTGCACTGCGCCGAGATCTCCTCCTATCTGCACACCGTGCGCCGCTCCGGCTTCCGGCTCACCGACGCGCTCGCCGACCGCTACGTCGCGGAGCAGCGCACCTCCGCGCGGCTCGTCGGCCTCGACCCGGCCCAGGTGCCCGCCACCGTCGGTGAACTCGACGCCTACTTCCGCAGCGTGCGGGACCAGCTCGCGGTCGGCCCCGAGGCCCGCGAGGTCGACGACTTCCTGCGCCGCCCGCCCGTGCCCACCCTCCTGCGGCCGGCCCGCGCCGTCCTGTGGCGCCGGGTCGCCTCGCTCGCCTACGACTCGCTCCCGCCGTGGGCCCACACCCTCTACGGCACGCCCGCCCCGCCGCACGCCGTCGTGACACGGCGGCTGCGTGCGGCCGGCCGGCTGCTGCGGGCCGTACCGGCCACCGTGCGCTGGCAGCTCCCGCCCAAGCACATCCTCACCGCCGTCGCACGGCTCGGCCCCGGCGCGCGGCCCTCCCCGTACCCACGGGGCGAGGGGACGGCCATACTGGACGCTTCGGGCACAGCGCGGCGAAGCGACGGGGGCGACGGCACGCGATGGCGGACACCAGGCTGATCCAGGGCCGCTACCGGCTGCTGGACCTGATCGGACGCGGCGGCATGGGCGAGGTGTGGCGCGCCCGTGACGAATCGCTGGGCCGGCGGGTCGCCGTCAAATGCCTCAAACCCCTCGGCGCGCGACGGGACGCCGACTTCACCCGGGTCCTGCGCGAGCGCTTCCGCAGAGAGGCGCGGGTCGCCGCCGCCCTCCAGCACCGGGGCGTCACCGTCGTCCACGACTTCGGCGAGCACGAGGGCGTGCTGTACCTCGTCATGGAGTTCCTCGAGGGCCGCAACCTCAGCCAGCTCCTGGAGGACCACGCCCCCCACCCGCTGCCCCTCGACGTCGTCCTCGACATCGCTGCCCAGGTCGCCGCCGCCCTGGCGCACACCCACGAACAGGGCGTCGTGCACCGCGACCTCAAGCCCGCCAACATCATGCGGCTCGCCGACGGCAGCGTGAAGATCTGCGACTTCGGCATCGCGCGGCTGGGCCACGACATCGGCTTCACCTCACGGCTGAGCGGCACCGGTGTCGCCATGGGCACCCCGCACTACATGTCGCCCGAGCAGATCGGCGGGGAGAGCGTCGACCGGCGCAGCGACCTCTACTCCTTCGGCTGTGTGCTCTACGAACTCGCCACCGGGCAACCGCCCTTCGCCTTCGACGACGTGTGGGCGATCCTCGTCGGGCACAGCGACACCGCGCCGCGTCCGCCGAGCGAGCACCGCCCGGAGGTGCCCGACCACCTCGACCGCGTCGTCCTCGACCTGCTCGCCAAGGACCCGGGCCTGCGCCCGCAGGACGCCGGGGACGTCGTCGCGCGACTCACCGAGAAGCTGCCCACCGCCCGCCCCGCCACCGAGGCCCCGCTGCCGGCCTGGACACGGGGCATGACGGCCGGCCACAAAGCCTTCGCCACCACCGGGGCGCGCCACACGGTGCCGCCCGGCACGGTCACCGGGTTGTCCGCCACCTGGGCCGCCCGCGCCGCCGGGGGCGTCCCGGCCGCGGCCGAGCAGCGCCGGCCGACCCCCGCGCCCGAACTCCTCGCCCACCTCGGCAGCCGTCACCAGGCGGGGCTGAGCCTGGGGCGCCTGGGCCGCTGGGAGGAGGCGGGCGAGGTGCACCGGGCGGTAGCCGCCGAACGCGCGCACCTGCTGGGCCCCGCCCACCCCGACACCCTCGCCAGCCGGGGCGAGATCGCCCTGAGCCTCAGTCGCACCGGCCGCCTCTCGGACGCGCTGCGTGAGTACACCAGGATCGCCGGGGCCCGGGAACGCACGCTCGGTCCCGAACACCCCGACACGCTCACGGCCCGTCACGAGACCGGCTACGTCCTCGGCCGGCTCGGCCGGCACTTCGAGGCCCACGAGGTCTACCGCCGCGTCCTCGCCGCCCGCGAACGCACCATGGGGCCCGGCCATCCCGACACCCTGTGCTGCCGCCACAACCTCGCCTACACCCTCGGCCGCCTCGGCCGTCTGGAGGACAGCCTGCGCCTGGCCGAGGAGACCGCCGTCGAGCGGTCACGCGTCCTGGGCGCGGGCCACCCCGACACCCTGCTCACCCGGTACGAGATCGCCCACACCCTCGGCAGCCTCGGCCGCTGGGGCGAGGCGCTCGACAGCTACCGGGCGGTGGCCGCCGGCCGTGGCCGGGTACTGGGCGCCGGACACCCCGACACCCTGGCGGCCCGCTACGAGGCCGGCATCGCCCTCGGCCGGCTCGGACGTACCGCAGAGGCCCTGGAGCTCTACCGCGCCCTGGTCGAGGACCGGACCCGCGCGGAGGGTTCCGAGGCGCCCGAGACCCTGCGGGCCCGCCACGGCCTGGGCGTGAACCTCGGCCGGCTCGGCCGCTGGGAGGAGGCCCTGAACCAGGCGCGGGAGGTGGCCGCGGCCCGCGTACGGCTCCTCGGTCCCGGCCATCCCGACACGCTCGTCAGCCGCCGGGAGATCGCCGTCGCCCTCGGCTGGCTCGGCCGCTGGGACGAGGCGCTGGACGCCTACCGGACCGTCGCCGGGCACCGCGAACGCGTCCTGGGCGCGACGCACCCCGACACTCTCTCCAGCCGCGACGACGAGGCCCACTGCCTCGAACAGCTCGGCAGGTCCCAGGAGGCCGCGCTGGTCTACCGCGAGGTCGCCCTCCTGCGCGCGCAGTCAAGAGGCTCCGGCCCCTGACGGAGGCCGCCCGCGCGTGCTACCAAGGGTTCATGGCCGACACCGCGCCCCCCGCCCCGCCCCCGGGGCCCAGCCGTGAGGCGTACGACGCGATCATCGTCGGCGGCGGCCACAACGGCCTGGTCGCCGCCGCCTACCTGGCCCGCGCCGGCCGCATGGTCCTCGTCCTCGAACGGCTCCCGCACACCGGTGGCGCCGCCGTGTCCTCCCGCGTCTTCGCCGGCCTGGACGCACGGCTGTCCCGGTACTCCTATCTCGTGAGCCTGCTGCCCCGGAAGATCGTCGACGACCTCGGCCTCGACTTCCGGGTCCGCACCCGCGCGGTCTCCTCCTACACCCCCACCGTCCGCGACGGCCGCCCCACCGGACTGCTCGTCACCCGCGACGAGGGACGCAACCGGGCCGGATTCGCCGCGCTCACGGGGGACGACCGCGCCCACCGCGCCTGGCGGGAGTTCTACGGGATGACGGCGCGCGTGGCCCGTGCCGTGTTCCCCACCCTCACCGAGCCCCTGCCCTCGCGCGCCGCGCTGCGCGCACGGATCGGTGACGCGTACGCCTGGCGGGCGCTGTTCGAGGAGCCGCTCGGCAGGGTCGTCGAGGCGACCTTCGAGGACGACCTGATACGCGGCCTCGTCCTGACCGACGCGCTCATCGGCACCTTCGCCGACGCCCACGACCCGCAACTGAGACAGAACCGCTGCTTCCTCTACCACGTGATCGGCGGGGGCACGGGCGACTGGAACGTGCCCGTGGGCGGCATGGGCGCCCTCACGACCGCCCTCGCCGACGCCGCGCGCGGGGCCGGGGCCGAGATCGTCACCGGCCACGAGGCAATCCGTGTCGACACCGACGGACGGACGGCGCAGGTGCACTGGCGGTCGGCCGCCGGAGAAGGGCGCACCGGCACCCGCCAGGTCCTGTCCGGAGCCCCGCCCCAGACCCTCGCCCGGTTGCTCGGGCGGGCCGCGCCGCCGGCCCCCGAGGGAGCCCAGCTCAAGGTCAACATGCTGCTCACCCGGCTGCCCCGACTGCGCGACACCTCGGTCGATCCCCGCGAGGCCTTCTCGGGGACCTTCCACGTCGACGAGGGCTACGCCGGCCTCCGGGCCGCGTACGGGCAGGCCCGAGCCGGCGAGCCGCCCGCCGTCCCGCCCTGCGAGCTCTACTGCCACTCGCTCACCGACCCGGGCATCCTCGGCCCCTCCCTCGCCGCGAGCGGGCACCACACCCTCACCCTCTTCGGCCTGCACACCCCCGCTCGGCTGTTCGGCGGGGACCACGAGAAGCGCAAGGAGGCCCTGCTGCGCGCGACTCTCGCGGGACTGGACGCCCACCTCGCCGAACCACTCGCCGACTGCCTCGCCGTCGACGCGGAGGGACGGCCGTGCGTCGAGGCGAGGACCCCGCAGGATCTGGAGCGGGAGCTGCGGCTGCCCGGCGGCCACATCTTCCACCGTGACCTCGCCTTCCCCCACGCCGGCGAACACACCGGCCGCTGGGGCGTCGAGACGGAACAGCCCAACGTGTTCCTGTGCGGGGCGGGTGCCGTCCGGGGCGGAGGCGTCAGCGGCGTTCCGGGGCACAACGCGGCGATGGCCGCGCTCGGAGTCTGACGGCCCGTCCGCGCCCGCGGGCCAGGACCGCCCCGGTACCGGGGCGGCGCCGTCCGCGCCTCGATGTCTGACCGGCGGCGCGGAGGGGGAGGACTCTGCCATGAATCAGCACCCCGCGGACCAGCCCAGGACCCTGCGCGCCCACGGCATCACCCTCGCCTACCGGGTCGCGGGCCCCGAAGACGCGCCCCCGCTCCTCCTCCTGCACGCCCGGGGCGAGAGCGGAACCGACTGGCGGCCCGTACTCGGCGCGCTCGCCGACCGGCGCCGGGTCTACGCCCTCGACCTGCGCGGACACGGGGCGAGCACCTGGCCCGGCGAGTACTCGTACGAACTGATGCGCGACGACGTGTACGCCTTCCTCGGCGCCCTCGGGCTCACCCGCGTCGACGTCCTCGCCCACTCGATGGGCGGACTCGTCGCCTGTCTGCTCGCCCAGGACCGGCCGCGCCTGATGCGCAGCCTCGTCCTGGAGGACGTGCCCGCGCCGCTCCCGCTCGATCCGCCCCGGCCGCCGCCCGCACGGCCCGAGGGCCCCCTCTCCTTCGACTGGCGCATGGTTCTCGCCACCGAGCGCCCCCGCAACCTGCCCGACCCGGCGTGGTGGCGGCGCATGGACCGGATCGACCTGCCGGTCCTCATGATCGCCGGAGGGCCGGACAGCGTCGTCGACCAGGCGTCCGTGGCCGCGCTCGCCGAGCGGATACCCGGCGCCCGGCTCGTCACGGTCGACGCCGGTCACCTCGTGCACGCCACCCGTCCCGAAACCTTCCTCGCCCACGTGCTGCCCTTCCTGGACGCACCGGGCGCCCGCGTGCGGCCCAGCGCGCGGGAGGAGGACGCGCCCCGACACGGGCCCTTCGGCTCTCCCCTTCCTGGCCCCCGCTGAGCGAGGCTTGGCCGGAGGACCGATCATGGCGCGTGCCGGGGACGGCGCGCGCCGGGAAC
Organism: Streptomyces sp. NPDC007088; assembly: GCF_042869355.1. Taxonomy (NCBI): domain Bacteria; kingdom Bacillati; phylum Actinomycetota; class Actinomycetes; order Kitasatosporales; family Streptomycetaceae; genus Streptomyces; species Streptomyces sp. NPDC007088. The sequence continues at coordinate 101,407 of NZ_JBIAFO010000022.1, read as the reverse complement.
GAGGAAGAACATGAGTGACCTGCCGGTACTGGCCGCGGTGGACGGCTCGGAAGACAGTCTGCGGGCCCTGGACTGGGCGATCGGGGCGGCGCGGACGCGCGGCAGCGTCCTGCGGATCGCGCACGTACGCCAGTACGCGGCCTGGGCCCAGCCCGAGGTGCTGGCGGCGGGGGAGGAGCCGGTCGGCGACCCGGTGCTCGACCGGTTGCGCCAGAGCCTCGGCGAGCGGACCCAGTTGCCGCCCCTGGAGTTCGTCACCGTCGAGGGTGCTCCCGAGGCCGTCCTGCCCGAGATGGGCGCGGACGGTCAGCTGCTCGTCCTCGGCTCGCGCGGGCGGGGCGGATTCGCGAGCCTGCTGCTCGGCTCCAACGGCATGGCCGCGGCGCGCGAGGCGGCCTGCCCCGTCGTGGTCGTACCGCGGCCCGGACGCGCGGTCCCCGAGGACATGGCGATGGAGGTGGCGCCGGGGCCGCGCGTCGTTCTGGGCCTTCCCGCCGACGTCACCGACGAGAGGGCCGTCGAGTTCGGCTTCGAGGAGGCGGCTCTGCGCGGCGCCGTGCTGCACGTGGTCTCGGCCTACCCCTGGCCCGCTCTCGCGTGGACCGCGCTCGGCGACTACACCCCCTCCGTCGAGGACCAGGAGGCCGCGGAGAACGAGTGTCTCGCCCTGGCGCAGGGGGTGGTCGACCGCCACCGCGCCGCCCACCCGAAGGTCGACGTGCTCGTCTCGGTCGCCGCCGGGGACGCGGCGGGTCACCTCGTCGCCGCCTCGGCGGACGCCGAACTCGTCGTGGTGGGCCGCCACCGCAGGCGACTGCTCCAGCCCGGCCGCATCCTCGGTTCCGTCACCCAGGCCGTGCTGTTGCACGCCGCCGCGCCGGTCGCGGTCGTCCCGCCCGCGCAGGCCGAGGAACAGGACGAGGACGCCGACGCCTCCGCGGCCTGAGCCCCGCCGGGGACCGCCTCAGGCCGCGGACGGCACCAGCCGCCGCGAGTGGTCGACGTAGCCGGCCGTTCGAAGGCGGCGGCCGTCGGCGTGTTCCCGAGGTCGGTGTCGGCGCGCACGAGCCGCGCACCGGCCTCGGCCACGAGCACCCGGATGACCTCGCCCAGCAGCTCCTGGGCGTACCCGTGCCCCCGGTGCTCGGGCAGCACACCGGGGTAGCCGACGACGGGGTGCTCGTGGTTGCGCGAGGGCACGGCGAAACCGGCCGTCGCCCCGCGGCGTCGCGGGCCACCCGCCACCACGCGCGCTCGCCGGGCATCGTGTCGCGACAGAACCCCACGTCCCGCCGGGCCTGTTCCCGCGCGCCCAGCTCCACGGCCTCCCGCGCGGAGGCCGAGTCAAGGCTTCCCTCCAGGCAGCGCCGGAACAACTCCACGAACACCTCGTCCGCGGGCTCGGCACGGAAGTCCAGCCGACGTGAGGGCGCCGGGAGCCCCCGCGAGGGCTCCCCCTCGTAGCGCGGTCGCTTCAGGCTCCCGGTCGAGGTCTCCGTCGGGACGCGGGGCGGGTGCTGCGACATCCGGCTCCCGTCCCGCGCGGCACCTTTCGCCCGCACCCCTCAAGCTCCGCACTCTCACCCTGAAGTGCAGGGTGAGAGTGATGTTTCACGAGGGTTGCGCGCGGGTCCGCGCCGCAGCACCCGGACCCGCGCGCACGACGCCGTCCCGGGCCCGCTGCGCCGCCGACGCCCCGGGCGCCGCACGGGAACACGCCGTCGCGGACCGGGTCTCGTCACGCAGGGGTGCCCGCCGGTCACGCCTCCCGGGCACGTACCATGGCGGCATGTCCTTCCTCCGCCGCCGCAACCCCGCCACGCCCGCGGGCCCCGCGTTCGACGTCCTGGCCATGGACCCCGGGGACTGGCCCGGGAACCTTGGCGCCGGACTCCTGCCCGCTCCCGACGGCAGCTGCCAGGGGGTCTTCCTGCGCTACGACCTCTTCGGCGGCCGGGGCCCCGCGATGATCATCGGTAACCTGCCCGAGGGCTCCCCGGCCCGGGAGCTGGCCGACAATCAGGTGCCCTTCGAGGTCGCGCAGCTTCTTCTCGCGCTGGAGAACGACGAGGACGTCGAGGTCGTGGGCGTCGAGGACATGCCCGTCATGCAGGGCGACAACCTGTTGATCGTGCGCCGCCTCAAGCTCTCCGAGAGCCGGATCTCCTGCGTGCAGTTCGACCGCAGCGACAACGTCCTGGTGACCATCGCCGCCTGGGACCGGCCGATCACCGACGATCTGTACACCCTGCTCAAGCCGCTGCCCGCCGAGATGTTCCAGCAGGGCTGAGCGCGCGCGGCGCGAGCGGAGGCACGCCGACGGCCGGCCCGGAGCCTGCTGCCCCGGACCGGCCGCTCACGCGTTCACGCCCGCTACGGGCGCGACGCCGCCGTGGATCAGTGCCGCGCGTCCGTCACCTGGACGTCGTCCGCGTTCACGTACGCGACGCGGTGGCCGAACTGGATCTCGTAGTACGTGTTCTTCCCGCGCACCACCTGATGTCCCGCCGTGTCGAAGGTCGGGGAGTAGAAGTACTCGCCGTGCACCTTCGCGCCCGCGACGTACCGCTGACCGGCGGGCAGCTTGTACGAGAACGGGGAGAGCGCCTGCGGGGTGATCCCCGCCGGGTAGGCCGCCGCCTCCGGATAGGCCCTGCCGTAGACGGGGACGTCCTCGCGCCCCGCCCTCGGCGTGATCACGAGCGCCTTCGCCGGCACCGCCGTCGGGGCCTTGCGCGGGTTCTTCAGCCACGCCTTCTGGCCGAGGTACCACACGGCCGTCCAGTCACCCTGGCGCCCGGCCACCGCGAACTGCTGGCCGGTGGACACCCGCGAGCCGAGGTCGTTGACACCGGTGGTCGAGTCCTGACCGCCGGGCCGCAGGCCGATGTCCTTGACCAGCGGGGCGTCGTCCGAGGGGGCCGTGCGCAGCCACAGCTCGCTCGACCCGTGCGAGGGACACGCCTCCCCGGCAGCCGTGCAGCCCGTGTACTGCGGACGGTTCCTCGCGTACCGGGGAAGCACCGTGACGACCTGCGCGCCCGGCCCGGCCGTGGGGTGGAAGGGCTTGCCCATCAGCGCGAAGTAGTGCGCCCAGTCCCAGTAGGGGCCCGGGTCGGTGTGCATCCCGGGGATGCCCGAGGTGGTCGTCGCCGGCACGTTGTCGTGCCCCAGGACGTGCTGGCGGTCCAGCGGGATGTCGTAGCGCTTGGCGAGATAGGCGACCAGCCGCGCGGAGGTCCGGTACATGGCCTCCGAGTACCACGCGTCCGGCGAGGTCAGAAAGCCCTCGTGCTCGACGCCGATCGACTTCGCGTTGACGTACCAGTTGCCCGCGTGCCAGCCGACGTCCTTGGTCCGCACGTGCTGCGCGATCAGGCCGTCGGTGGAGCGGACGGAGTAGTGCCAGGCCAGGTACGTGGGGTCCTGGACCAGGCCGAGCGTCGTCTCCCAGTCGGCCTCGGTGTCGTGGATGACGATCGAGTCGATCGTCTGGTCCTTGGGCCGGTCGGCGAGATCGTGGTTGCCGTAGTCGCCCTCGCCGAACTCCTCGTACGGTGCGGGCACCCACGTACAGGACACGGTGCGCGGACACTCGGCCTCGCTCTTGCCGGCCGGACGCAGCCCCGTGCCGCGCAACTGGGCCGGGTCCGCCTCGGCACGCGGGTCGGCCTTCAGCAGCACGCGCTGACCGGCGTCCGTCGTGCGGCTCTCCCCGTCGTGGATGACGGAGAAGACGTCCTGGGCGTAGGAGGCGGCCGTGGCCCTATCCCCGGCGCCCGAGAACGCCGCGACCGCCCCGAACCAGTCGGCGGGGTCGGCGCTCAGCGGCCGGCCCTGCGCGCGCTGGGCCCGCGCCAGCAGCGCCGCCCCGCCGGCCACGTTCGCGGCGGCGTCCGTGCGCAGCGTCGCGGCGGGCCTCCCGGTGAGCTTCGCCGCCTTCCCCAGCGTCTTGAGGCGGGCGGGCAGTTCCGCGGCCTTCGGCGCCTCGTGCCGCGGGCGCAGAGCGGCACGCGAGCTGTCGCCGCGCGGGTCCTCGGTCCCCTCGCTGTGATGCCCGGCGCCGGCCAGCGCCGTCACGGCGTCGGTGAGGTGCATGGGGCCGTAGCCGCCGCTCACGCTCGGCGCCCCGCCGTGCTCGTCCCAGCGGGACTGGAGGTACGACACACCGAGAAGCACGCTCTGCGGTACGTGGTAGGCCGCGGAGGCCGCCGCGAAGGCGTCCTGGAGGCGCTGCGCGGGGCGCGGGGCCGCGGCGCCGGACGGCACCGCGGTCAGCAGCGGGAGAAGCAGCGCGGACGAGGCGACGACGGCCGCCGTCCTGCGTCTGCCGCGGACAGGGGGAATTCCTCGCAAGACAGCCTCCTGTGGGGAGATGGTGCGCGATGGGACTTCGGGTCCGGACGTGCCAGTGGTACCGGCTGTCCGACGATCCGTCAATCACGTACCAGGGCAAGGATTTCCCATGTCAGGGATGGTCCTGTGAAGTACCAGTGGAGTGGACCAATGACGTTCGGCCGGCCCGCCACTCCGGAGCGAGGACCGACATCGTCACCCAGTCGACCCATACGCCGTCCTGGAACAGCGAGGCGCGCCGCCGCCCCTCGACGACGAAGCCGAGCTTTTCGTATACGTGGCGGGCGCGCGTGTTGAAGGGCAGCACCTCCAGCGCCACCCGGTGCATGCCCAGTCGCCCGAAGGCGTGGCCGACGATCAGCTCGGTGGCCTCCGTGCCGATCCCTCTGCCGCGGCCCGCGGCGCCCACGAGGATGCGGAAGACGCAGCCGCGGTTGCGCGCGTCCCACTCGTACAGCGCGGCTTCCCCGACCAGTCGCCCGTCGGCGCGGTCGGTGATCGCGAGGTCCAGCCGGTCCGGGGCGTCGACGGCCCGCGCGTAGAAGGTGCGCAGTCGCTCGTCGTCGAAGACCACTCCGGCCGCCCCCGTCAGACGGCCCACCTCGGGCTCGCGCACGATCGCGCTGATCCGCGGGAGGTCGGCCGGGGTGAAGGGGCGCAACACGGTGCGCTCACCGACCAGCGTGGGTATGACGGACAGGTCGGGGGCGGACCGAGGAGGAGCCTGGCTGTTCATCCCGGGATTCTCGACGGGGCCGGGGTTCTGTGCAAGCGCATGGTGCCGCGCGCCCGGTGAGAGGCGTCCGCGTACGGGGCGGCCCAGGGGGCGAGGGCGGGTCGGGCGCCGGGGCCCGCGGCCGAAGGCGCCGCGGGCTCACCTCGCCGGTCGACGGCGTTCAGCGGGTGCCGACCGCCGCGCGCACCGCGTTGCGGGCCGTCGCGCAGTCGTCGTGCAGCCTGCGCAGCAGGAGCCGCTGTTCCTCGCCCGAGCTGGGCACTCCGGGAACGGCGGCGGGTGCCGTCTCGTGCATCGTGCGCTGGACCGCGGACTCGTAGGTGCGGATCTCGCGGGTGAGGACCAGCATGAGGTTGATGAGGAAGGCGTCCCGGGCGGCGGGGCCCGTGGACTGCGCGAACTGGGCGATCTGCCGGCGTACGTCGGGCGCGTCACCCAGTACCGACCACAGCGTCGCGAGGTCGTAGCCCGGCAGGTACCAGCCGGCCTGGTCCCAGTCGACGAGCACCGGGCCCGCGGGGGAGAGCAGCACGTTGGTCAGCAGCGCGTCGCCGTGGTTGAACTGGGCCAGGCCGCCGCGGCCCGCGCTCGTCGCGATCCCGTGCAGCAGTTTCTGCAGGTCGCCCAGGTCACGGTCGGTCAGCAGCCCCAGCTCGTGGTAGCGGTTGAGGCGCGCCGCGTAGTCCAGCGGCGCGTCGAAGGTGTGCGGAGCCGGCTGCCAGGCGTTGAGCCGGCACACCGCGGCGAGCGCGGCCCGTACGTCCCCGCGGGCGGGGGCCTGCACCGGATGCCGGCGGCCGGCGGCGGGCCGGCCCGGCATCCGCTCGATCACCAGTACCCCCTGCTCGGGATCGGCCGCCACGAGCCGGGGCGCCCGCACCGGCGGACGCTGCCGCACGAAGGAGCGGTAAGCGGCTATCTCGTGCCGGATGTGCTCGGCCCACACCGGTGAGTGGTCCAGTAAACACTTCGCGACCACGGCGGTTCGCCCGGTCGTGCCGACCAGCAGCACCGAGCGGCCGCTGCGGCGCAGTACCTGCGCGGGGTGGAACTCCGGGCAGATCCGGTGCACGGCGCTCACCGCGGTGCGCAACTGGGCGCCCTGCGCGCCGGAGAGGTCGAGACGGCCGCTGGGCTGCTGGCTCCCCACGAGGCCCGGCGCCCGACGGGCCCGGCCCGCGGCGAAGGGGGCCCCGGCCGGCCGCGCCGGGTCCAGGTAGGGGGCGCCCGGCTGGCGGACCCGCGGCGGCCTCGGCGGCGCGGACACGGAGGACGATGCTGTGTACATGGGCGGGGCAGGTCCCTTCGTGGGCCGATGAGTTACCGCGCCGGCCCCGGCCCGGAGGGCCGGGCACCCTGGGGAGTGCCGACCGGAAACCGGGTCGGGGTGGCGCGTTCCTACCCGACACCCGTCCCCCTGTGGCACACCATCTGGCGCACCCTGGCGAACCCTGGCGAATAGTCGCGACGCATCTGACAGGCGGTTAGTGTCAAATCAGCCGAGAACCTGGGGGCTTGACGTGAGCGGACAACCCAACACCCGCCTGAACGACCTGTTCGGCCTGGCCGGCTGGTCCAAGGGCGAACTCGCGAGACTCGTGAACCGGCGGGCGGCGGCCATGGGCCACCCCCAACTGGCCACCGACACCTCGCGGGTGCGGCGCTGGATCGAGGTCGGGGAGATCCCGCGCGACCCCGTGCCGAGGGTGCTGGCCGCCCTGTTCACCGAGCGTCTCGGCCGTGTCGTGACCATCGAGGACCTCGGTCTGGTCCGGCGCGGGCGCGCGGGGAAACAGCGCGCCGACGGGAGTACCGACGACAATCCCGACGGCGTGCCGTGGGCGCCTGAGCGGACGGCTGCGTTCCTCACCGAATTCACGGGAATGGACCTCATGCTCAACCGACGCGGCTTGGTGGGTGCGGGCGCCGCGCTCGCCGCCGGCTCAGCACTCAGCAACGCCATGCACGACTGGCTTCACACCGACCCCGTACTCGCGGCCGACGCGCCGCGCGTCGGCGACCCTCTGCACGCCGATCCCGCGGGCTTCGACCGCTACGAGGCGGCCCCGGTCGGCTCCCAGGAGATCGACGAACTGGAGCGCTCCGTGGAGGTGTTCCGTGCCTGGGACGCCTCCCGCGGCGGCGGCCTGCAGCGCAAGGCCGTCGTGGGACAGCTCAACGAGGTGGGCGGCATGCTCGCCTACCGCCACCCCGACCACCTCCAGCGGCGCCTGTGGGGCGTCGCCGCCAACCTCGCCGTCCTCGCGGGCTGGATGTCCCACGACGTCGGCCTCGAACCCACCGCCCAGAAGTACTTCCTCATCGCCGCGCACGCCGCCAGGGAGGGCGGCGACCGGCCCCGCGCCGGAGAGGCCCTGTCCCGCGCGGCCCGTCAGAAGGTCCATCTCGGGCAGCCCGGCGAGGCCCTGGACCTGATGAAGCTCGCCTCCTCCGGGGCCGGCGAACGGGCCCTGCCCCGCACCCGCGCCATGCTCCACACCATCGAGGCGTGGGCCCAGGCGTCCATGGGGCGCGGGCAGGCCATGCGCAGGACCCTCGGCGAGGCGGAGGAGCTCTTCGTCTCCGACCGGGCGGACACACCGCCGCCCAGCTGGATGCAGATGTTCGACGAGGCGGACCTCTACGGCATGCAGGCCCTGGCCTACCGCACTCTCGCCGAGCACGACCCCTCCGCCGCCGCCGTGGCCCAGCGCCACGCCAAACGGGCCCTGGAACTGCGCAACGCGGACAAGCGGCAGCGTTCCCAGATCTTCGACTACCTGTCCATGGCCTCGGCCTCCCTGCTCGGCGACGACCCCGAACAGGCCGACACCTACGCGCGGCTGGCCCTCGTGTCCATCGGCGAGACCTCCTCGCACCGCACCTGGGACCGGCTGCGTCAGATGTACCGGCTCACCGCCCAGTACTCCGGCTACCCGAGGATCGACCAGCTTCGAGAGGAGATCCAGCTGGTGCTGCCGAAGAGCCCGGGAGCCAAGGGGAGGACGGGCGGCCGGGCGGCCGAGGCGTGAGCGGCCGCGAGCGTATCCGCCGTCCTGACACGGCCCGGGAGGGCAGGAGGCGGCGCTTCGGTCCGGCCCGGCCCGCCCGGGACGGTCGTGGGGCACACCCCGGCCGCCGGGGACGCCGGGTGTGCCGAGGCGCCGGGCGGCTCTCCCGTGCCCGTCGTCGTATGCGGCCTCCTCCGCTTGTCCCGCCTCCTCAGCCCGCCCGGCCCCGTACCCGGGCGACCAGTACGTATGCGTCGTCCTCGCGCACCACGGACGCGAACTCCTCGGTGAGCGGGCGCACGCAGTCCTGTGCGGTACGCGCGGTGGCGAGGGCCGGCACACGGTCGAGGACGTCCCCGTCCGGCACGGAGCCTCCGGTGCACAGGAGGACGAGGTCGCCGGGGAGCAGGGGCTCTCCCGCCTCGGCGTGTCCTCCCACGGAGGCGGCGCCGAGCAGGGGCCCTCGCGCGCCGGGCAGTTCGCGCGCCTCCCCGCCCCGCAGCAGCAGGGGAGCGGCATGTCCCGCACGGGCCCAGGTCAGCAGGCCCGTCCGTGGGTCGTAACGGCAGCACAGCGCACTGCCGGGCGTGGGTCCGGCCTGTGCCGCGACCAGCTGGTCGAGGCAGCCGAGCACCTGGCCGGGGCCGATCCCGGCCAGGGCGGTGCCGCGCAGCGCGCCGAGCAGGGTGGCCGTCGCGGCGGTCAGCCGCGCTCCGCCGCCCGTGAGTTCACCGGCGGCCAGTACCGTGCGTGCGTCGGGCAGTTCGAGGGCCTCGTGCCAGTGCCTGCCGGGCGGTTCTCCCCCCGTGGCGGGCAGCCGGACCGCGGCGAGATCAAGGGGGCCCGGGGCGGCGCTGGGGGAGAAGCGCAGCGGGCCGTGCCGGGCGGGGAGCAGGGCCTCGCGCAAAGCGGCGGCCGCCCGCCGGCCCGCCGGCTCCTCGCCGGTCTGCCTGACGAGTGAGCGACCGGACTCGCGGAGCGCGTGTTCGCCGCGTCGCAGCGCGCTCACGTCGCGCACCACCGCCCACATCGAGACAATGGCGCCCTCCCTGTCGAGTACCGGTTCACCGGTCATGTGCACGGTGCGCGGGCTGTTGTCGGGGCGCGTCAAGCGGAACTCCCCGTCGATCGGCTTCCCGTCGATCAGGCAGCCCGTCACCATCGTGGTGAGGCGGGGCCGGTCCTCGGGGACGACGAGAGAGGGGAGTTCGTCGAGCGTGGGGGGCCGCGTCGCCGGATCGCGACCGACGATCGCGTACAGCTCGGGCGACCAACTGACCTCGTCGGTCAGCAGGTTCCACTCCGCGCTGCCGACCCGGCGCAGCAGCGAAGCGGCCGGCTCGCGCCGCGCGGCCGGTGCCGGCGGGGGCCCGCCCGCCCGTAACTGCGCGAGATGGCCGTCGAGGTCGTCGAGATGGTGCATCGCCAGTTCGCACAGGGCGCGCTGCCAGCGGGCCCTGGTCTCGTCGGCCCGCGGGTCCTGCGGCCGCGCGCGCACGGCGTCCATGCCCCCGCGCAGGCGCCGGGCCTGGGCGATGAGGGCGTCGACCGGTCCCGGTTCGGGCGAGGCCGCCGCGGGGCGGTCCGTGAACGCGTGGGACGGCATGGGGACTCCGTTGCTGGCGGCGCCCCGCGGAGCTGGGACGGGGCGGCCTCACCCCCTCAGGCAGTGGTAAACCTGTGGAATACCCGCTCCCGTAACGGAGTTGGCGTCCCTTCGGGCGTGACGACGGTACGACTTTCGCACAGCGCCTCCGGTCCCGTAAGGCATTTGGCAAGACCCGACCCGCTGGTGCCGTCGGCATATGCCACAGTCCCCGGCGGGATCGCGGACGGTACGCCCTTCAGTCCGCGGCCGGAGCGCCGAAGTCCAGCACCGTCTCCAGGGTGTCGGCCTCGGCGGCGGTCTTGTCGGGCCGGTAGCGCACCACCCGCGCGAACCGCAGCGTGACGCCCGCCGGATACCGGGTGGAGCGTTGCAGTCCGTCGTACGCGATCTCGGCCACCAGCTCCGGCCGCACCCGCACGACATGGCCGTCGTCCGACACGGACCGCTCCAGCAGACGGCGGGTCTGCTCGTCGAGCATCGCGTCCGTGAGCCCCTTGAAGGTCTTGCCGAGCATGACGAAGCCGCCCTCCCCGTCACGCGCCCCCAGGTGCAGGTTCGACAGCTTTCCGGTGCGCCGCCCGTGCCCCCACTCGGCGGCGAGCACCACCAGATCCAGCGTGTGCACGGGTTTGACCTTGAGCCAGGCGGCGCCGCGCCTTCCCGCGCTGTACGGCGCGTCCAGAGACTTGACCACGACCCCCTCGTGCCCGCGCTCCAGGGTCCTCTCCAGGAACTCCCGCGCCGCCGCGACCTCGCCGGGCTGCTGAGGGGCGTCGACCTCGTAGCGGCGCACCCGCAGTTCCGGCGGAACGAGCACCGCGAGCGCCGCGTGCCGCTCCACGGCGGGCGCCTCCAGCAGTTCACGGTCGTCGACCAGCAGCACGTCGAAGAAGACCGGGGCCAGCGGCACCGCGGCGCGCGCCGCGCTCACGTCCACCCGGGAACCGGTCCGCCCGGCGATCTCCTGGAAGGTACGCGGCCGGCCCGCCGCGTCGAAGGCGATCACCTCGCCGTCCAGGACGCAGCGCCGCGCCGACAGGGTCAACGCCGCCTCGACCACCTCGGGCACCCGGTCGGTGATGTCGTCGAGCGTGCGCGTCCACACCCGGACCGCGTCCCCCTCCCGGTGCACCTGCACCCTGATGCCGTCCAGCTTCTCCTCGACCGCGCACGGGCCGAGCGCCCCCACCGCCTCGGCGACCGACTTGGCGGACCGCGCGAGCATCGGCTGCACCGGCCTGCCCACCGTGAGCCGGAAACCGGCCAGGGCCTCGCGCCCCTCCGCGAGCAGCGCCCGCGCCACCGGGACCAGCGCCCCGCGCAGCATCACCGCACGCCGTACCTCCTCGGCGGGCACCCCGGCCGCCGCCGCGAGCCCCTCCACGGCCATCGCGTCCAGCGCTCCCTGGCGCACCTCGCCGGTCAGCAGGCCCACGAGGAACCTCTGTTCGGGCTCGGTCGCCGCGCCCAGCAGCAGCGCGAGCAGCCGGCGCCGCTCCTCCTGGGACCCCTTGCCGCCCACGGACGCCAGCTCCGTGAGAGCCGTGTCGACCGCCTCCAGCGTCAGCGAGGGACCGGAGGCCGGCGCCACCGCGGCGCGCAGACTGCTCCAGCCGACGCCGATGCGGCCCTGCGGAGGGCGGCCCGCGAGATACGCGATGGCCAGCGGCGCGTCCCGCGGACCCGCCGCGCGGAACAGCCCGGCCAGCAACGCCGTCTTCTCCGTGCGCGCCCGGGTCGCCGCGACCGCCGCGGACACCTCCACCACCTTCGACAGCAGCATGCCTCTCATCCTCCCCCGCCGGGCCCCGCCCGGCACGCCCGCGCTCCCCCCGGCGCCGTCCCCGGATCACGTGGTAGTAGTGCCGGGGAGGATCTTCGGCCCCGCTCGGCCCCTTCCTCCGACCGCCCGCCCACCGCCCGAAGGACCAGCCAGCCATGACCGACCGCACCATGCGCGCCATCGTCCAGACCGACTTCGGCGGACCCGAGGTGCTCACGTCCACCCGCGTCCCGCGCCCCGAGCCCGTACCGACCGAGGTCCTGGTCCGGGTCCGCGCCGCCGGCGTCAACCCGGTCGACGGCAAGACCCGGCAGGGGCTCGGTGCGGCCGCCGCCCTCGCGAAGCCGCCGCTCGTACCCGGCTGGGACGTCGCGGGGGTCGTCGAGGAGGTCGGCGCCGGGGTGACCGTCCTGCGGCCGGGAGACGAGGTCTTCGGCATGCCCTGGTTCCCGCGCGCGGCCGGTGCCTACGCCGAGTACGTGACGGCCCCCGCCCGCCAGTTCGCCCGGAAGCCCGCGGGGCTGAGCTTCGAGCAGGCCGGGGGGCTCCCGCTCGCCTCGCTCACGGCCTGGCAGGCCCTTGTCGACACGGCGCGGCTGCGGCGCGGCGAACGCCTGCTCGTGCACGCCGGGGCCGGGGGAGTCGGCCACCTCGCCGTGCAACTCGCCCACCATCTCGGCGCCCACGTGATCGCCACGGCGAGCGCGTCCCGGCACGCGTGGCTGCGCTCGCTCGGCGCCGACGAGGTCCTCGACTACCGCACGACCCGGTTCGAGGAGGAGGTCGCCGGTGTCGACACCGTCCTGGATCTGGTCGGCCCCAAGGACGACACGAGCGAGCGCTCCCTGCGGGTCCTGCGCCCCGGAGGTCTGCTCGTGACGGTGCCCTCCGGCGGGGGCTCCGGAATCCACGAGCGGGCCGCCGGGGCCGGGCTGCGGTCCACCGGAATCCTCGTGGAGCCGGACGGGGCCGCGCTCTCCCGTATCGCCCAGCTGGTCGAGAAGGGGGCCCTGCGGGTCCATGTCGACGACGTCCATCCACTGGAGGACGCCGCCGCCGCGCACACCAGGCTGGAGGCGGGAGGCACGCGCGGCAAGCTCGTGCTGAGCGTCGCCGACCACTGAGCCGGCCGCTCTGCCTCCGGACGCCGACCGGCCCCCGCCCCCCGGTCGAAGACGAGGAGGGGGCGGGGGCCGGTCGGCGCGCAAGGGCGGCGGGGGAGCGGACACGTCGTCATCGCGCCGCCGACCGTGGGGCCCTCGGGCGGGGCCGGTGGCTGTCCCTGACTCCGGCCCCGCCCCGTGCGGGTGCTAGTTCAGGGTGTCCGGGTCCGGGCCGGTGCGCATGCCGCGGTCCAGGGCGGCGATCGCGTCCAGGTCCTCGCCGGTCAGCTCGAAACCGAACACGTCCAGGTTCTCCCGGATACGGCTCGGGGTCACCGACTTGGGGATGACGATGTTGCCGCTCTGCAGGTGCCAGCGCAGGACCACCTGGGCCGGGGTGCGGCCCAGGCGCGCGGCGATCGACGCGATCGCCTCCTCCTTGAGCAGGGCGCCCTGCGCGAGCGGGCTCCACGCCTCCGTGGCGATACCGTGCCGCGCGTGCGTCGCCCGCAGCTCACGCTGCTGCAGCCCGGGGTGCAGCTCCACCTGATTGACGGCGGGCACGACACCCGTCTCGGCGATGAGACGCTCGACGTGCGCCGGCTGGAAGTTGGACACCCCGATGGCACGGGCCCGGCCGTCGGAGAGCAGCTTCTCCAGGGCGCGGTACGACTCGACGTACAGGTCACGGGCCGGGGTGGGCCAGTGGATCAGGTACAGGTCGACGTGGTCGAGGCCGAGCCGCTCAAGGCTCGCGTCGAAGGCGCGCAGCGTCGCGTCGTACCCCTGGTCCTCGTTCCACAGCTTGGTGGTGACGAAGAGATCCTCGCGGGAGACTCCCGAGGCGGCGAGCGCGCGGCCCACGCCCTTCTCGTTGCCGTAGACCGCGGCCGTGTCGATGCTGCGGTAACCCGCCTCCAGCGCGGTGGCGACGGCGGCGGTGGTCTCCTCGTCGGGGACCTGGAAGACGCCGAAGCCGAGCTGCGGCATGGTCACGCCGTTGTTCAGGGTGACGGTGGGGATGGTGTGCATGACCTTCTCAACTGTTCTTTCGGTGAGGGACGGTAAAGGGGTGGTCCCGTCCGCCGGGGCGGGCGGGAGGGGCGGTCAGGGACGGACGGCCCCGCTCGGGGCCGGCGCCTCGGCGACGGGCCCCGAGCCCGTCTGCGGCTGGTCGCCGCAGAGGCTGTTCGACGCGGACGGGCGCGCTGCCGGCACCGGCGTCACGCCGGGGCGTCCGGCCCGCTCCAGCCACGCGGAGAGGAACGCCACGAGCAGTGCGGACAGGGCGAGTGCGGCGCCCACCCAGTTGGGCGCGGTGTAGCCGAAGCCCGCGCTGATGACGAGGCCCCCGAGCCAGGCCGCGAGGGCGTTCCCGAGGTTGAAGGCCCCGATGTTGACGGCGGAGGCCAGTGTGGGGGCGCCCGCGGCCTGGTCGAGGACCCGCTTCTGCAGCGGGGGGACGGTGGCGAAGCCGAGCGCGCCGATCAGGAAGAGCGTCACGGCTGCCGAGGTCTTGTCGTGGGCCGTCGTCGTGAACAGGGCCAGCACCACGGTGAGGCCGCCGAGCGCGGTGAACAGCATCGGCATCAGCCGGCGGTCGGCGAACCGGCCGCCCACCAGATTGCCGGCCACCATTCCGGCGCCCAGCAGCACCAGCAGCCAGGTCACGGAGGAGTCGGCGTACCCGGCGACCTCGGTCATCATCGGGGCGATGTAGGTCACCGCGGCGAAGACGCCGCCGAAGCCGAGTACGGTCATCGCCATCGCGAGGACCACCTGGACGTTGCCCAGCGCACCCAGCTCGTGGCGCAGCCGCACCCCCTCGGGCTTCGGCAGTTCCGGGACGAGCCGCAGGATGCCCAGCAGGCCCACGAGGCCGAGGGCGGCCACCACGAGGAAGGTGACGCGCCAGCCGGCGGCCTGCCCGATGAAGGTGCCGAGCGGTACGCCGACGACGTTGGCGACCGTGAGCCCGGTGAACATCAGCGCGATCGCGTTGGCCCGTTTGGCGGGCGGGACGAGTCCGGCGGCCACGACCGAGCCGATGCCGAAGAAGGCGCCGTGGGCGAAGGAGGCGATGACGCGACCGACGAGCAGGACGCCGAAGGCGGGCGCGAGGGCGGAGACGACGTTGCCGATCACGAAGAGCGCCATCAGCAGCATCAGCATGCGCTTGCGCGGCACCTTGGTGCCGAGGAGGGTCATGATCGGCGCCCCGACGAGGACGCCGAGTGCGTAGCCCGTCACCAGGAGCCCCGCGGTGGGCACGGAGACCCCGAAATCACTCGCGACGTCGGGGAGCAGGCCCATGATCACGAATTCGGTCGTGCCGATACCGAAGGCCCCGATGGCCAGGGCCAGGAGTGCCAGAGGCATGGGGAGGTACCTTCCAGAAGTCCAAGAAAAGCGGTAGCCGCTTACGAGCGTCGACAATACTTGCGTGCGCGCTATAAAGGCAAACGCATGCAGGCTGCGGTAGCGCTATAGGGGCGTCCGGTCGTCTCGGAGGTCCGGGTGGGGAGGACGAAACCCCGGCGCGGCGGGCGAGTGGCCGGCGGGTGGTGTGGAGGCTGCCGGCCAATCCCCAGTTCGGACGGGGCGTGACCGGGGCGCCGTGCGGGCTGCCGGGGGCCACCGCGCCGCGACAGCCGCGGAAAACGACGGGGCCCCCGCCGCGCGACGCGGCGAGGGCCCACGGCCGGCGGTCGTCCCGCTAGGGTTCCGTCCGCTTCCGGGACACCGGTTCGCGCTCCAGCGGTTCGCCGGGCGCCAGGACGCCGGGTGCGAGCCCCGCCGGGCCCCGGCCCGCGTCCTGCGCCGGCAGGCGCGCCCCGTCCTCCTCCCTCGCCGCTCGGGGCGGCGCCGTCGCCGCGGCCAGGGTGCCCGCCAGCAGGGCCACGACGGCGACCGAGAGCATCGCCGGGCGCAGGCCCACGTGCTCGCCGAGCAGGCCCAGCGAGGGCGGACCCGCGAGGAAGGCGAGGTAGCCCGTGGTGGCCACCGCGCCGACCCGGGCCGCCGAGGCGCCGTCCGTGCCGTCACCGGCCGCCGACAGGGTGACCGGGAAGCCGAGCGAGGCACCGAGCCCCCACAGCACCACCGCGCACGCGGCGAACACCGCGTTCGGCGCGAGGGCGACCACGAGGATGCCCGCCGTCGCGAGCGCGGCGCTGATCCGCACCACCACGGTGCGGCCCAGCCGGGCGAGCACCGGCTCGCCCAGGAAACGGCCCGCCGCCATCGAGGCGGCGAACAAGGTGTACACGAGCGAACCCGTGGCCGCGTTCAGCTCGTAACCGTCCACCATGATCAGCGGCAGCCAGTCGTTCGCCGACCCCTCGGTCAGCGCCATGCCCAGCACGATCAGGCCCAGCAGCACCGTACGGCGCTCCCGCCAGACCGAGGGGCCCCGGCTCTCGCGGCCCCGCCCCCGCGCACGGGCCGCCGCCTCGACGCGCCCCGTCCCCGCCGGGATCTGCCGGATCGCCCACCCGGCGCACGGGACGCACAGCAGGGCGACGCCCCACAGGTGCCAGGTGACCGGGAAGCCGAGCGAGGTCAGCAGGATGCCGAGCCCCGCACCGGCCACCGTCCCCGCGCTGTAGCAGCCGTGCAGCGCCGGAAGCACCGGGCGGCCCAGCACCTTCTCCAGGGCGGCCCCCTCCACGTTGACCGCGATCTCCATCAGCCCCGTGCCACCGCCGAACACCAGCAGCCCCGCGAACACCACGGGCGCGCTGCCGGTGGCCGCGCCCGCGCCGAGCACCAGCGGTGCCACGCAGGACGCGGCGACACCGATCGCGCTGACCCTCCGCCCGCCGAGACGCGCCACCCCGGTGCCCGAACTCAGGACGCCGATCATCGCGCCCACCGAGAGGCCGAAGATGACCGCGCCCATCCCGGCGGTCGAGGCCCCGATCTCGTCACGGATGGCCGGCGTGCGCGTCACCCACGAGGCCATCACGACACCGTTGACCACGAACAGGGTGAACAGGGCGGCCCGCCGGCGTGAGGTCGCCGCGCTACGGCCCGCGCCCCGCGGTGCCGCCGCTTCCTCCCCCCGGCCGCTCATTCCGGTGACCCGCTCTCGGACGGAGCGGTGCCCCCGGCCCTGCCGGCGCCGTCGAGCCGGCGCACCACACGGGCCGGATTGCCCACCGCCACGACGTTCGCCGGCAGGTCCCTGGTGACGACGGCCCCCGCGCCCACCACCGTGTTCTCCCCGATGCTCACCCCGGGACAGACGATCACCCCGCCGCCCAGCCACACGTTGTCCTCGATGCTGATCGGCTCCGCCGCCTCCCACTTGGCCCGCCTGGCCTCCGGCTCCACCGGGTGCGTGGGCGTCAGGAGCTGCACGTTCGGGCCGATCTGCACGTCCGCGCCGATGGTGATGGGGGCCACGTCCAGGAAGACGGCGCCGAAGTTGACGAAGGTACCCGCCCCCACGCGGATTCCGTAGCCGTAGTCCACCCGTAGCGGCGGACGGATCTCCGCCCCCTCGCCCAGCTCCCCGAGCAGCTCCGCGAGCGCCGTGCGCCGCGCCTCGGGCTCACTCGCCGAGGAGGAGTTGAACCGCTCGCTCAGCAGCGCCGCCCGCAGGGCGTCCGCGGACAGCTCGGGATCGTCCGCACGGTACAGCTCGCCCGCGAGCATGCGTTCCTTCTGGCTGGTCACAACCCGCATTCCTTCTGCCGTGCCGGTACGCGAGGGGCGCAGCGGCCAGTAAATGTATCGATACAGCACAGTGTCATAGGCTGGGACCGAGCAGCAAGACGACCGGACCGGGAGTAAGAGATGGCGACCCTGAAGGACGTGGCGCGCGCCGCGGGTGTCTCCGTCATGAGCGTGTCCAACGTGCTCAACGGCACCGGACGCTTCTCCGCCGGCATGTCCGAGCGCGTCCTGCGCGCCGTCGAGGAGGTCGGCTACGCCGGTCCCGACCCGGCCGCGGCCTCGCTGCGCCGGGGCCGCACCGGCACCCTCGGCGTCGTCCTGCCCACCGCCCTGGAGAACGCCTTCGGCGACCCGGACGCCGTGCCCTTCCTGAAGGGGGTGGCGCGCACCTTCCAGCGGCGCGCCACCACCATGACCCTGCTCGCCCTGCCCCCCTCCGCGGGGCCGCTGCGCCGGTGGGACGCGGAACCGCCGGAGCGGGTCGCCCGCGGACCGCTGGCCGCCCTGGAGAGAGCGGTGGTCGACGCCGTTCTGCTCTACAGCGTCGAGGAGGATCACCCGGGGCTCGACGTGGTGGCCCGCCGGGCCCTGCCCGTGCTCGCCGTCGACTCGCCCGGCCCCCGGGTCGGGCGGGAGCGGTTCGGCGGTGCCTGGGCCGGCTTCGTGACCGTGGACGACCACGGCGGGGCCCTCGCGGCCGCCCGCCACCTCCTCGAACGCGGGCACCGCAGGGCCGTCGTCCTCGTGGACCGGCTCCTGCTCCAGCCCCGCCTCGGGCCGGTGCCCTGGCACCGGGCGCTCGCCACCACGAGCGCCATCGTCCGGGCCCGGCTGACCGGTTACCGGGACGCGTGGACGGGCGCGGGCCTGCCCCTGGAGGACCTGCTGGTGATCGAGTGCGGCACCCTCGACCCGGCGGCCGGGCGGGCCGCCGTCGCGGAACTGCTCGCCGCCCCGGGAGCCGCTCCCGGCGCGGTCCTCGCCCTCAGCGACAGCCTCGCCCACGGCGCCGTGGAAGCGGCGCTCGCCGCCGGGCTGCGGGTGCCCGAGGACCTGGCGGTCGTGGGCTACGACGACAGTGTCGAGGCCGTGCGGGCGCCGGTACCGCTCACCACCGTGCACCAGCCGACCGTGCTCAAGGGGGAGACCGCCGCCTCCCTCCTGCTCGACCACCGCACCGCCCCGGCCGGGGGCGAGCCTCCCGTGCGGCAACTGCCCACCCGGCTCGTGATCCGCGCGAGCACGTGAGACGTGAGGGCCGGCCCCCGCCGGGGCCGGCCCTCACTTCGCGCGCCCTTGGGCGGTGCCCGCCCGACGTGGCGGGCGGGCACCGTCAACGGCCGTCTACGGGAAGGAGGTCACCGTCGACGGCACCGTGGAGGTGCCCGAGGTGGCCGAACCCGTGCTGTTGATGACGTGGTTGTACTGGCCCATCCCGCCGAGCGACACGACCAGCAGGTCGTGGAACTTGACGCCCGGCTTCACCGGGGCCTGGAAGCCGTGCTCCTGGACGATGCCCGGGTCGGAGGTGTAGTTGCAGTAGCTGCCGAGCCCCCAGCCCTCGTGCGTGTTCACCGAGTCGGCGACCTTGTAGGCCGCGTACCCCCGCGTCGAACCGTTCTGGATGGCGGCCTGGTTGGGCGCGTCGTACGCCTTCTCGTTCTGGAAGAAGATCGTGCGGCCGCGCTCACCGTTCCACTGCACGTCGTACTTGTTGAAGTGCTCGACGAACAGACCGGTCGCGAGGACGTCATCCCCGTTGACGGTCAGCCCGTAGTCGGCGCGGTTGGTCTCCCAGCCGACACCGGAGCCGTGGTCGGCCCGCCAGAGCCAGGTGTGGTCGATGATCGCGTCGTCACTGTTCACGACGACGCTGTTGGTCGCCTTGCCGGGGCCGGCGCCGCCGATGCGGACGAACACGTCCTGCAGCGAGGTGGGGTTGGCCGCGTGGTCCGCGGAGGAGTTCTGCGGACCGATCTCCAGCAGGGTGGGCGAGTTGACCGGTCCGGCGTCGATGAGGAAACCGGCCAGCTTCACGCCGTCCACGTCCGCGACCTTCATCGCGGTGACCCCGTTGTCCGGGATGATCGTCGCGAGCCCGAGACCGAGGACCACGGTGTTGGCGCGCTTGACGTCGATGGTCTGGTTGAGGTGGTAGACGCCCGGGGTGAACAGCAGGTTCAGGCCCTGGTCGAGCGCCTGGTTGATGGTCGCCGCGGTCGCGCCGGGCTTGACCACGTAGAACTGGCTCAGCGGCAGCGACTGGCCCTGCGGGGTGCCGGCCCAGGAGACGCCGCGCGCGTTGGTGCGCTTGGCCGGGACGAACACCTTGTAGTCGTTGCCGTCCAGGTAGAGGAAGGGCTTCTCCCGGGAGACCGGGGTGTTCTGCAGCGTGGTGTACGGCGGGTTCGGGAAGCCCTGGGCGGGCGCGCCCTCGACACCGGAGAACACCATGTTCCACACGCCGTTGGTCCAGCCGCCCACGGAGCTGTCGCGGGTGTACCACTGCTGCTGCGAGTACGGGCCGACCGTGCCGTCGATCTTGCTGTCGGCGATGTAGCCGCCACTCGCCCAGCCGTAGCCGTTGGGCGCGAGGTTCAGACCGCCCTTGACGTGCATCCGGCGGAAGGGCGCGGCCTGGGCGACGGCCCAGCGGTCGGTGCCGTTGACCGGGTTGAGCGCCAGATTCTCGGCCGAACGCCAGAAGTTCTGCGTCGCGTTGCCGTTGAACCAGCCCGCGTCGACGGTCACGTCACCGTTGAAGGTCGTGTCGTCCGGCTTGAGCCCGAGGCCCGCGATCGAGGTGTAGAACCCGATCTGCGCGTTCAGGTTGTTGTACGTGCCCGGCTTGAACAGGAGCGCGTAGCGCCCGTTGCCGAACTGCGCCGACTCCTGCTGCTGGAAGATCGCGTCCACCTGCTGCTGGATGTTCGGGGTGGAAGGGGAGAACACCTTCACGTTGGGACCGAGGTCCCCGCCGCCGGTGATCGGCCCCGACGGGTCGGTGCCGCCACCCCCGGTGGAGCCGAAGACCTGGAACTCCCAGAGCGAGTAGCCGTACTGGGTGGCGCGGGCCGTCCCGTACACCCGGACGTAGCGCGCGTCCCCGCTCAGGTTCAGCGTTTCGACGCCCCCGTTGCCGGTGGTCGTCGAGTACTTCGAGGTCCAGTTCTGGTCGTCCGTGGAGAACTCGACCCGGTAGCCCTTCGCGTACGCGGTCTCCCAGCGCAGGACCACCTGGCTGACGGAGGCCGTCGAGCCGAGGTCGACCTTGATCCACTGCGGGTCGCTGCTGGCGCTCGACCAGCGGGTGCCGTTGTCCCCGTCGACCGCGTTGACCGCCGGAGTGCCGACGTTCTCCTGACTGGAGGCGGTGACGTTCTTGCCC
Source organism: Streptomyces sp. NPDC007088 (assembly GCF_042869355.1). Classification (NCBI taxonomy): domain Bacteria; kingdom Bacillati; phylum Actinomycetota; class Actinomycetes; order Kitasatosporales; family Streptomycetaceae; genus Streptomyces; species Streptomyces sp. NPDC007088. Next base: position 80,741 of record NZ_JBIAFO010000022.1, on the reverse strand, counting down.
TGCGAGAGCAGCACGGGTGCGGCCTGTGCGGCGGTCGCGGGAAGGAACGCCAGAAGCGCTCCGGTCAGGGCGAGCACCACGGTGCCCACAAGGGTTCTTCGTGGTGGTCTCGGTCTTGCCTGAGTGCGCGAGGCAGCCATGTAGGTCTCCTGGAGACGAGAAAAAAGGGGGGTGCCGTGAAGAGTGGAGAAAAGGGGGAGCGAGGCGATGGAGCGCTCACTCGCTTCCCTCGTCAGGATGGTCTGCCGCGCCGCCATGGGCCGTCAAGAGTTGTGCACAAGGTCCTTCCGGCAAGTTCCCAGGTCGGGGCGGCGAACCGAGCGAAGGCCCTGGATAACACTTTTTCCAGGGCGGTTTGACGGCAGCTCAGAGGCGTTGGACGCTTCGAGAAGTGGTGGGGAGGAGCGAGGGGCCGACCCGAAACGGCCAAGAAATGAAAGGGCGAGGGCCGGGCCCTCATCCGCACGGATGGGGCCCGGCCCTCGCCTCGGTGGTGCCCCGGATCAGCCGTAGATGCCGAACTCGTGGAGCGAGTAGCCGTATCCGGTGCCGCGTGCGGTGCCGTGCAGCCGGACATAGCGGGCGCTGTCACTGACGTCGAAGTCGTCGATGCCGCCGTTGCCGTCCGTCACCTCGTGCACTGTCCGCCAGCTCTGCCCGTCGTCGGACACCTGGATGGTGTACGCCTTGGCGTAGGCCGACTCCCAGTCGAGCTGGATGTGCCTGAACGCGGTCCGCTCGCCCAGATCGACCTGGATCCACTGCGGATCGCTCCAGTCGCTGGCCCAGCGCGAACCGGCGTCGCCGTCCACCGCGTTCTCCGGACCGCAGGGGCAGCCGGTGCCGGTGGGCTGGAAGGAGGAGGCGGTGGCCGTCTTCCCGCGCGCCAGGTCGGTCCCGTCCACCGGAGGAGCCACGACCTTGGCCGAGGTGGTGGCGACACCCACGTTGCCCTTGCCGTCCTTGGCCTTGACGTAGATCTTCCACACACCGGTGCGGTCCGGGGCGGTGAAACGCAGCTTGCCGCCACCCAGGTCGGTGGCCGGCACCGTCCGCAACGCCGAGGCGTCGTCTATGTACTTGCTGCCCACCTGCACCTCGTAGGTGACGGCGTCACCGTCGGGGTCCTCGGTGGGGGCCGTGACGGTCGTCTCCTTGCCGGCCGGGACCGCCGAGGCGCCCCCGTCGATCGACAGTTCCCCGACCACGGGCGGCGTGTTGTCCCGCGAGGTGTCCGCCCCGTAGGCCTTCTTCACGCTGTAGTACGCCAGCCGCTTCTCGTCGGCCGGCAGCAGGTTGAACCAGATGCCGCCGAAGTCGTACTCGGTGCCGTAGTGGAACATCGTCGCGCCGAGGGCCACTCCCTGGTGGCCGGTCACGCAGTCCCAGGCCCGGGTGTAGCCGGCCGCCTTCTCCTCGTCGGTCGGCTCCCGCGGGACGCCGTTGGCGTCGTCGGGGACCTCCCACTCGCCGGCCGGGCCGGTCTCCGTGATGATGTACGGCTTGTCGTAACCGCCGTCCTCCCACGCCTTCTTGACCCCGCACACGTCCTGGTAGGCGTTGACCGCGTACAGGTCGAGGTCGGGTGCGTTCTTCTTGTAGTACGGCCACGCGCCGGTCCAGGCGTCGGTCGAGGTGACCGGGTGGTTGGGGTCGACCGCGTGGATCTTCTTGGCGATGTCGTTCACCAGGGTGGTGTAGGCGTCCCGCTGCTGCTCCAGCGCGTCACCGCTGTAACAGTTCTGCAGACCGAGCACCGACTCGTTGCCGACGTTCCACATGAGGACGCCCGGGTTGTCCTTGTAGGTCTCCACCCACTTCGGGAACTCGGCGAGCATGTCGTTCTTGTAGTCGGTGTCCGTGAGGTAGTCGACACAGCCGCCGCTTCCGGGGCCGCCGCCGGGCTGGAGCCAGAAGCCGGCCACCACCTTGATGCCGTTGGCGGCGGCGGCGTCGAACAGCGGGGCGCTGGAGGCGTCCGTGCCCCAGGTCCTGATGGTGTTGACGCCCATCGACTTCACGTCGGGCAGGTACTTCGCGGCGTCCGTGGGGGAGGGGCCCCAGGTGAGGCCCTTGACGGTGTACGGCGAACCGTCCACCGTGAGCTGCCAGTTGCTCTGGCCGCCCGTCACCTTCACCACCGAGCCGGCCGCCTGGGCGGCGGGGGCGGGAAGGGCGAACGCGGCGGCGGCGAGGGCTGCCGTCACCGCCAGGGCCGTAGTGCTTCTGCGCATCGTGACTGGCTCCTTCGGGAGTCCGTGGGTGGGGGGACCCGCCCGCGCCGATGCGGGCGCGGGCAGGCGTCAGTCAGAGAGAGCGGAGCGGTCCGGTCAGGGCAGTTCGTAGTTCGCGTTGAGGGCCGCTCCCCGGTCCGGGTTGGTCTCGTCGTAGCCCCGGGCGTCGCACTGGAGGCCCCCGACGATGCAGTGGTTCACCAGGGCCTTCAGCGTCGCGTCGTCCCAGGCGTTGAAGAAGTCGTAGTGGAAGGTGTGGGCCGCACCGCTGGCCAGCCGGAGCTTGGAGGTGTCACCGTTGACCGGCCAGGCCATCTTGAACTCGATCATCGGCAGTGCGACGGGGTGAGTGCTCGGGCACATGTTGTCGTTGGTGCCGGGCTTCACGACCGGGTAGGACATGTGGGCCTTGTGGTCGGGGGTGTCCAGGTTCTTCCCGTCCCAGCAACTGGGTGCCTGGAAGCGGAGGTTGAGCTGTACGTCCGGCCGGCTGGGGCAGCTCGGGGGGAACTCGGTGTTGAAGTAGCTGTCCCCGCACTCCCAGCCCTCGACGAACCCCTTGCTGTTGCGGAACTCCTCCGCGGACTGCATCGGGCTGCCCACCACGAACCGCAGCCCCTTGGGGAAGGGGCGCACGCTCGTGTAGTCGGTGACCCCCGACTTGTAGTAGATCGTCTGCGGGCCCACCGGGAGGATCTTCTGGTCGCCGTTGTAGAGGGAGGGCATCCAGTAACCGGACCTGTCGGCGGGCGCCTTGCAACTCGAGGTGCCGGCGTCCAGGGTCGCGGTCGTGGACTTGGCGTTCGTGGTGCGGTTGCCCATGAACGTGTGGTCGTGCGAGGCACCGGGCTGGCCGGGGTACACGATCGGGTCGTCCGGGGCGGTGTGTGTCTGCGAACAGTTGGCCTGGAACTCGTGGAAGTACCGGTGCGGCGGCATCTGGGCCGGCGGAGGGCTCGCGGTGACGGGCGGTACGGCCGGGATGTAGCCGTCGCCGTCGGGGTCGTCGCCGAACGCCCTGGGCGCGGCCGGAGCCATGTGCTTGCTGTGTGCGGCCGGAGCGGCCCGGTCGGCCTGGACCGCGCTGACCGAGGACTTCTGCGGGGCTTCGCCCGCCGACGCCTGGGGCAGCGCCAGCCCCACCGAGGCGGCGAGCACCGCCGCCGCGACCAGTATTCCGGAACCGTACGTCGAGCTGCGGAAACGCGATCCCCTCGCCATGGGAGACCTCCTGTCGTCCGAGCGGATGGGGGGAAGAGCGCTCCGGTGCCGCGCACTCCCCCGTCCCCGGCCCGCCGTCAGGAGCTGGGCCGCGGACGTATGACGCGTCGGGAGAGCGCTCTCCCACTTCCGGAGTGTTCCGCCGCTGACAAGTTCGTGTCAAGGGAAGATGAACGTCTCGTTTCCGTTATCGTTCCGCCCTCGCTCCGGTCCGCGAGCGTGTGGGATGGTGATTTTCGGACAGTGGGCCGATGTGGTCCCGTCTCGCTCGCGGGGCTTGGGCGAAGGCCGCGGAGAGCGCTCTCCGCTCGGTTAGGCTGCTGGCATGAGCAGAGAGCCGCAGGCCCGTACCGGAGCGCCCACGCTGGAGGATGTGGCGCGGGTGGCCGGGGTCTCACGGGCGACCGTCTCGCGGGTGGTCAACGGGGTGCGCAACGTCGACCCCGCCATCCAGTCGGCGGTGCGCGAGGCCATCACGGCGACCGGTTACGCGCCGAACCGGGCGGCCCGGTCCCTCGTGACCCGGCGCGCGGGCACCATCGCGCTCGTGGTCTCCGGGGCGGGCGGCGACGCGGAGGGCGCCGATTTCGCCGCGCGGGTCTTCGCCGACCCCTTCTTCGGCCGCGTGGTCGGCGGGGTGGTGGGGTACCTGCGACCGCGCTCCCTGCACCCCGTCCTCCTGTTCGCCGAGACGGACGTGACCCGGGAGCAGGTGATCGCCTACCTGCGCCAGGGCAGTGCGGACGGCGCGCTCGTGGTCTCGACCCACGCCGCGGACCCCCTGCCCGCGCGGATCGTGGAGACCGGGGTTCCGGCCGTGCTGTTCGCCCGGCCGGGTATCCCGGTGCCCCTGAGCTACGTGGATCTCGCCCACCGCGAGGGGGGCCGGATGGCCGCCGAACATCTTTTGGAGCGCGGTCGCAGCCGGATCGTGACGATCACCGGGCCACTGGACGTGCTCGCCGGCCAGGACCGGCTCACCGGCTTCCGGGAGGCGATGGCTCGCCGGGGAACAGCCCATGTCCCCTTCGCCGAGGGCGGGTTCACGCTGGCCAGCGGCGAGGAGGCGATGCGTGGACTGCTGCGCGAGGTGCCCGATCTCGACGGCGTCTTCGCGGCCAACGACCTGATGGCGCAGGGGGCGTGCCAGGTCCTGCGCGAACAGGGGCGGCGCATCCCGCGGGACGTCTCGGTGGTCGGGTTCGACGACAGCGCGGCCGCGACGACCTGCCGCCCACCGCTGACGACCGTACGGCAGCCGGTCGAGGCCATGGGGGCGGAGATGGCGCGGCTGCTGCACGAGCGTATCGAGGGCGGACCGGCCGAGGCCGAAGCGGTGCTCTTCGATCCCGAGCTGATCGTGCGCGAGTCGTCCTGACCACGGGCCGGGCCGCCGGGCCGGCGCCGGGTCCCGGTGGACGAACCCCAGGGCTCGCGGAGTGCCGGTGACCGCCCCCGCGGCGCCCGGGACGACGGCACGGACAGCCCTCGTCGCGCGACCCCGGCAGGGCCATCGAGCCCGCTCCGGAGCGCCTGTCCGGATTCAGCCGTACGGTCGCCGTCCTCCCAGCGAGTGAAGTCCCCAGGGTCACGCTGCGTCATGCGACGGCGTTTGCGCAGGTAGTCGCCACTATGGGTGCGCGGGCGCCGCAGGTTTGCGACAGGGAACGGGTCGTCATGCGGTAGGAATGTCCTGGCCGATCTTGCCGGAATGTTTCTCCGTGGCGAGTTTGTTTCCTTTGCCCGTGTACGGCCATTTCTGTGACGGAGTGTGATGCAGTCGCTAGTCATGCCGCTCGACGGCCTCGTACGCCTCGGGACGCTCCCGCGGGGCGCGGCGGCGTACGAGCGGTTCGGCGGACGAGTGCTCTGTCGTGCGGTCACCCACGCGTCCTTCCCGCCACCCCGGGAGGCGCACGCGCGGTCGGCGGACCGGCGCGGGGGAGCGGGCGGACGGCTCGTACGAGCGGCGGCGGTGACGGCGACGGCGACCACGGTGGACCCGGCCCACAAGGCCGCCCCGTGTCCGTGCGGGGAGTCCGGGCCGCCCCCGCCAGGCCCGCGGCGGTGCCCTCACCCGGTCACGCCCGGCCGGTACATGCGGGGCCGGGGCACGGCAGCGGCCGTCCGGACCGCGTCCGGTGCCCTTGCTTCCGGACAACTCCCGCTTGAGGGAGTCCGGTTCGTGTACGGAACCGGCTCTCCACGCGCTCGCGGGGCGCAGGGGGTCTGCGGCCGGAGCCCAGGCTGTGCTCGACGACCATCGCACCGTCCGTGCGGACCGCGCACCGCGCGGGGCCTGTCCTGGGGCGGCCCCGCCGTGCGCCCCGAGCCTCCGCGCGGACGAGCAGGCGAACGGTTTCTGCGCCTCTCCGCGCCCCGTACGGACAGGAGGCCGATCGCCTCCAGGCGGTCCGGAGCGGCGCCGGGGCCCCTCGCACGGAGCTGAACGGCCCCGGCGGGGCCGGTGACGTCACCCCGTCGGCCGTGCCGGGCCGGCCGCCTCCCCACCGTCCGGGCACCGTCCGGCGCGGGCCCCGGCACCTCGCACCCCGCCGGTTCACGGTCCGTCCACGGCCGACTGTCCTGTCCAACCCACTCGAACTCAAGGAAAGCGCATGGAGCGTGTACCGACGCCAGGGCCACGAGCGTGCGGCGGTGATCAGCCGTGAACCGTCGTGCGGTGGCCGTCACCGGCCTGGGTGCGGTGAGCCCGGCCGGGCTCGGCACCGGTGCCCTGTGGGACGCCCTGTGCGCAGGCCGCTCCCTGGCCCGGCGGCTGCCCGAACTGGGCTCCGCGCCCGTCGGCTTCGGGTGCGCGCTGCCCGAGGACATCGACGTGGACGCGGAGGTCGGAGGGCGCGCGGCCTGGCGTATGGGACGCTTCAGCAAGCTCGCGCTGCTCGCCGCCCGGGAGGCCGTCCAGGACGCCGGGCTCGACCCGGCCACCTGGGAGGGGACGCGGGTCGCGGTCGTGCTGGGCGTCGGTGTCGGAGGGGTGTCGGCGCTCGTGGACAACGTACGCCGCCTCGACAGCCGTGGGCCGGAGGCGGTCGCGCCCTCCCTCGTCCCGCTCATGATGCCCAACGCGGCGGCGGGTGAGATCGCCATCGCCCTCGGCGCACGGGGCCCCTCGCTCGCGCCCACCACGGCCTGCGCCTCCGGTGCGAGCGCGCTCGCGGTCGGCCGGGACCTCCTCGACACCGGGCAGTGCGATCTCGTGATCGCCGGAGGCGCCGAGTCCCTCCTGACCCCGCTCGTGCTCGCGGCCTTCGCGCGGATGGGCGCCCTGTCGACCCGTACCGACCCGGCCACCGCCTCGCGCCCGTTCGCCGAGGACCGAGACGGCTTCGTCCTCGGCGAGGGAGCGGGCGTGGTGATCCTCGAACGCCTCGCCCACGCCAGGGCCCGGCGCGCCCGCGTACGCGCCCTGCTCGCCGGTACGGGTTCCTCGACCGACGCCTACCATCCGACCGCCCCGCCGGCCGACGGGGCGGGCGCGCGGGAAGCGGTACGTGCCGCGCTGCGGGACGCCGGCTGGTCCGCGCAGGACGTCGACCACATCAACGCGCACGGCACCTCGACCCCGCTCAACGACGCGATGGAAGCCGCCGTCATCACCCGCACCTACGCCCGCCCGCCGGTCGTGACCGCGGTCAAGGGCACCATCGGCCACACCTTCGGCGCGGCCGGGGCGCTGGAGGCCGTGGTGTCGGTGCTCACCCTGGAACACCAAGTGGTGCCGCCCGTCGCGAACCTCGACCTGAGCGGTATGGGGTTCGACCTGGACTGCGTCACCAAGACCCCGAGGCCGGTGCGGCTCGCCACCGCGCTGAGCCACTCCTTCGGATTCGGCGGCCACAACGTGGTCCTCGCCCTCTGCTGCCCATGACCCCCGAAACACCCCGCCCGGAGCCCCCACTCCAGGTCGAGAACGCAGAACGGAGAACAGTGGACGTGCACGACACGACACGACTGCCCGGCACGCTCGACGGACTGACCCCCCTGCTCATCGGTCCCGAGGCCGGACGCTGGCGTGCGCTGGTGGCCCGGGACTCCCTGCTGCCCACCGGGACGACGGACCGCGAGGAGCGCCTGCGCACCGCGTACCGGCGGCTGCGTCAGGTCCGTGACGTCCAGGCGGAGGCGGGAGGCGGCCTCGGCCTCGCCCGCGACCTCGCCGCGCTGGCGAGCCTGCACGAGTGGACGGCGCCGGTCGACCCGGACCTCTCGACGGTCGCGGGCATCCACTACAACCTCTTCCTCGGCAGCCTCGTGGACCACGCGGGCCCCGGGGCGCGCGACCTCGGCCCGTACGAGGCGGTGGAACGGGTCGGCACCTTCCTGTGCACCGAAGTGGCGCACGGCAACGACGCGGTGGCCCTGGAGACCCGCGCCGAATGGGACGCGGAACGCTCCGGCTTCGTGCTCACCACCCCGCACGCGGGGGCGCAGAAGTTCATGCCCAACACCAGTACGTGCGGCGGGCCGAAGACCGCTGTCGTGGCGGCCCGGCTGATCGACCGGGACGGCACGGACCAGGGCGTCTTCCTGTTCCTGGTGGATCTCACCGGGCCCGAAGGGCCGCTGCCCGGCGTACGGGTGCGCAGGCTGCCCGACCGGATGGGCAGCTCCGTCGACCACTGCCTCACCTCCTTCGACCGGGTCTTCGTGCCCCGCGCGGCGCTGCTCACCGGGGACCAGGGCGGCGTCGACGAGACGGGGGCCTTCACCGCGGCCCTGGCCGGCCGCCGACGGCGGTTCCTCGTCTCGATCGGCCGGGTCACGGCCGGCCGGATCTGCATGAGCGCCTCGGCCGTCGGCTCGGCCCGGCTCGCCCTCGCCCTCGCCGTCCGGTACGCGCGACACCGGACGATCACCGGGGTACGGGCCGGCGAGCGTGTCCCGCTGCTCGCGCACCGCACACACCACGCACCCCTCGTGGAGGCGATCGCGACGACGTACGCCATGAACCTCCTGCACCGCGCCGCGCTCCACCGCTGGCTGCACCACACCCCGGCCGAGGCCGCCGAAGCGGCCCGGGAGAGCGCCGTGGCCAAGGCGTGGATCACCTGGCAGGCCCGTTCCGTCCTGACCGAGTGCCGCGAACGCTGCGGGGCCCAGGGCCTGTTGGCGAACAACCTGCTGCCCTTCCTGGTCACCGGGATCGAGGGAGCCATCACCGCCGAGGGCGACAACCTGCCGGTGTACGCGAAGGCCGCCGCCGAACTGGTCGCCTCCCCGGCCGTGCCCCGGCCCGCGAGCGGGCCCGCGGGACGCGAGCTGACCGACTACGGCTTCCAGCGTGACCTGTTCACCACCGCCGAGTCCCTGCACCACGAACACGCCCGCGCCGCCATGCGCTCGGTCCCCGCGGGCGACGCACTCGACCGCTGGAACGCGGGCGCACCCGCCGCGCTCCGTCTCGTCGAGGCGCACGCCGTGGGACAGGCGCTCGACGCGCTCGCCGCCGCCGAGGCCGGCCTCGCGCACGGCACCCCCGAGCGCACCGCGCTCGCCGACCTGCGCACCCTCTTCGCGCTCACCCGCCTCGACGGGACGGCGGCAGGACTCCTCGCCGAGGGAGCGATGACCGCCCATCAGGTGCGCGCGCTGTCCGGGCTGCGGGAGGCACTCGTCGCGGACCTCGCCCCGCGTGCCGCCGCACTGACCGCGGCCTTCTCGGTGCCGTCCGAAGTGCTCGACGCCCTTCCGCTGGGCCGCCCCGACTTCCTCGACACCTATGACGACCCCGGCGGGCCGTGGCACGGCGACCCGGTCCTCACCGAGACCGCCGCCGGAACGCTCCCTCCGGCCGCGGTGGGCGCCTTGAGCTGACGCCCCCGGTCCGCACGGCCGCCCGCCGCCCCCTGTTCTCTCCTCGACCTTCCTCTCCGCAACGCGACCCCTCATGGAGGAACCACCATGACCGAGACCGGCTCCGGCACGATCCACCCGGAGATCCTCGACATCCTGACCGGCACGTTCAAGATCCCGCACGCCGAACTCCGTCCCGACGCCACCGTGGACAGCCTGGAGATGGACTCCCTGGCCGTGGCCGAACTCGCCGTCGTGCTCAAGGAGCGCACGGGGGTGGACGTCGACGCCGGCGAAGTCCACAAGAACGCGACCCTCGCCGAGATCACCGGCCACCTCGACCGCGCCACCAAGAACGCCACCCGATGAGCGCGCCCGCCGTCGTCGTCACCGGCCTGGGCATGATCACTCCGGCCGGCGGCGACGCCGAATCCACCTGGAAGGGCGTCTGCGCGGGAATCTCCACCGCCCGCCCGCTACCCGAACTCGCGGGCCTGCCCATCGACTTCGCGTGCACCGTCGACGGCGACCTGGCCGGCGCGGTGGGCGGCAGGGCCGCCTACCGGATGGGCCGCTTCACTCTGCTGGGACTGCTCGCGGCCGTCGAGGCCGTGGCGGACGCCGGGCACGACCCCGCGACCTGGGACGGTACCCGTGTCGCGGTCGTCGTCGGCACCAGTAGCGGCGGAACGGCCTCGCTGACCGAGCAGGCGGCGCTCTACGAGCGGCGCGGCCCCGGGGCGACCTCCCCGCAGGGCGTCCTGCTGACCATCCCGAACATGCCGGCCGCCGAGATCGCCATCCGCATGCACGCGACCGGACCGAGCATGGCCCCCTGCACGGCCTGCTCCTCCGGGGTGACCGCGCTGTCCGTGGCGCGCGACCTGCTGGCCTCCGGCGCCTGCGACGTCGCCGTCGCGGGGGCCACCGAGTCCCTCGTGTTCCCGCTCGTCATGCAGGCTTTCGCGACCTCGGGGGCCGGGGCCCGCACGGACGGCGATCCCGCCCAAGCCTGCCGCCCCTTCGCACCCGACCGTTCGGGTCTGGTCGTGGGCGAGGGCGCCGCCATCATGGTCCTGGAACGCGAGGACGACGCGCGGGCCAGAGGCGCACGGTGCCGGGCCCGTCTCGCGGGCTTCGGGGCCTCCACCGACGCCCACCACCCGACGCGCCCCCACCCCTCGGGGCGGATCGCCGAGGTGGCGGCACGCTCCGCGCTGCGCGAGGCCGGATGGACACCCGAGGAGGTCCAGCACGTCAACGCGCACGGCACCTCGACCGTACTCAACGACGCCACCGAGGCCGCGTTGATCGCCCGGCTCTACCCGCACCGGCCCCCCGTCACCGCGCCCAAGGGGGTGCTCGGGCACTGCATGGGCGCGTCCGGGGCCATCGAGGCGGGGCTGACCGTCCTGAGTCTCGAACACGGACTCGTCCCGCCGGTCGCCAACCTCGACGCGCCCGACCCGGCGTTCGCCATCGACTGCGTCACCAAGACGACACGCCGGGTCGACCTGCGGCGGGCCGTCAGCCACTCCTTCGGCTTCGGCGGTCACAACGCCGTGGTCGCCCTGGAGCGGGACTGAACCACGCGGGACCGACACGCCGGGCCGGAGGTGTTCCGGCCCGGCGGGCGCCGGCCGCGGGGGCGCTCAGCGCGCACCGGCCGCCCCCGGACGCCGCCCCGCCCACGCGTGCGGCAGCAACCGGTCCGCGCCCTCGGCGAGCAGACGACGCGCCGTCTCCTTGCCGACAGCGACCGGCTCCGTGCCCTGCCCGCGCGTGTCGATCCGGACCGTCGCCGAGCCGTCCGGAGCGAACACCGCGGCGTGCACCGCGAGCGCGCCGTCCGGGTGCAGGACCGCGTGCACCGAGGCGGCCGTCGCGCAGTCGCCGAACAGGGCGGCCAGCGCGGCCCGTTCGGCCCGCAGCACGATCTCGGTGGGGGCGTGGTTCAACGGGGCCAGCAGCTCGGCCATCGCCGTGTCGCCCGCCCGGTGCTCGACACACACGATCCCCGCACCGGTCGCGGGCAGCCACACCGCGGGGTCGAGGATCTGCGAGGCCCGCTCCTGCACCCCGAGCCGCAGCATCCCGGAACGTGCGACGACCAGCGCGCCCAGCCCGCGGGCCCCCTCGTCCAGCCGCTGGAGCCGCCCGTCGAGATTGCCCCGCACCGGCACCGGACGCAGCGCGGGACAGAGGGACCTCAGCTGGGCGATCCGTCGCGGGGCCCCCGTCCCCACACAGGTGCCCGCCTCCAGCGCGTCGAGGCCGAGGGGACGCGCACCGAGCGGGAGGACCACGGCGTCCCGCGGATCGTCGCGCTCCAGCACAGCTCCGCGCACGATGCCCGGCAGCCGGTCGTGCGGACTGGGCAGATCCTTCGCGCAGGACACGGACAGCTCCGCGCCCCCGCCCAGCAGCACGTCGTCGATGGCCTTCACGAAGGCGCCCTTGCCGCCGACGGAGGCCAGCGGGCCCGTGTGCCGGTCGCCCAGCGTCAGCACCGGTACGAGCCGGAAACGCAGGCCGGGCCAGGCCGCACGCAGCAGACGCAGACAGGTCCGCGCCTGGTACGTGGCCATCGGACTGGTACGGGAGGCCAACCGGATCTCGGTGCCGGACGGGACCGCCATGACGGGCTCCTTCGCTCGGGGTGGCAATGAGGGGGCGCTGTCCCGGGCAGGGCGTCCCGCCCGGGACAGCGCCCCCTCATGCCGTCACCAACGAGCCGGGGCCCGCCGGTGTCACGGCCGCGCCGCGATCGCCTCCCCCCGCACGAGCCGCGCCAGCTCGGTCACGGTCCGGGTCATCTCGTCCCGGCCCGCGCGCAGGTACCGCCTCGCGTCGACGGTCCGCGGCTGGGCGTCGAGCACCGCGCGCACCGCGCCGGTCATCGCGATGTTGAGCGCGGTGCCCACGTTGACCTTCGTGATCCCGCCGCGCACCGCCCGCCGCAACTCCTCGTCCGGCACCCCCGAGGAGCCGTGCAGGACGAGTGGTACGTCCACGCACGCGCGCAGCCCCTCCAGCAGCGCGTGGTCCAGGACGGCCGTACGCGAGGTCATGGCGTGGCTGCTGCCCACGGCGACCGCGAGGGCGTCCACCCCGGAGGCCGAGACGAAGGCACGGGCCTGGACGGGATCGGTCCTGGCCCCCGCGGCGTGCGCGTCGAGCGGTGGCGCGCCGTCCTTCCCGCCCACCTCTCCGAGCTCCGCCTCTACCCACAGGCCGTGCGCGTGCGCCCAGCGGGCCGCCGCCCGCGTCGCCGCGAGGTTCTCCTCGTACGGCAGGTGGGCCCCGTCGAACATGACGGAGCCGAAGTCCGCGTCGGCGGCCTGCCGCAACAACTCCTCGCTCTTGACGTGGTCGAGGTGCAGGGCAGCCGGCACCGCGCAGGCCCGTGCCTCGGCGACGGCGGCGCGGGCGAGCGGGGCGAGCCGGCCGCCGTGGTACTTCACCGCGTTCTCGCTCACCTGGAGGACGACGGGGACACCCGCCGCCTCCGCGCCCGCCACCACGGCCTCGACGTGTTCGAGGGTGATGACGTTGAAGGCTGCTATCCCCACCCCCTCCGCACGCGCCCGCGCGACGAGTTCACCCGTTTCGACGAGCGGCATCGCCTACACCTCGTCGAGCACGACAGAGCGGGTGAGGTGGCGCGGGGAGTCCGGGTCCAGGCCCCCGGCCTCGGCGAGCGCCACCGCGAGGCGCTGGGCCCGCAGGAGGTCGGCGAGCGGATCGAGGCGGCCGTTCACCCACAGCCCGCCGGTCTCGCGCACCTGCTGCGCCAGCCCGTCGGGCGCGTCCCCGAACATCCAGGTCGCGGTACCCGCCGTCGTGATGCTGATGGGCCCGTGGCGGTACTCCATCGCGGGGTACGCCTCGGTCCAGGACAGCGAGGCCTCCCGCATCTTGAGCGCCGCCTCGCGCGCGATCCCGACACTCCAGCCCCGGCCGAGGAAGGTGAACTGGTGGCAGTCCAGGAGTCCGTGGGGCAGCGGGGCCTCCAGCACGGCCCGTGCCTGCGCCACCACCTCCTCGGTGTGCAGCCCGAGGTGGGCGCGCAGCAGCGTCAGCGCCGTCGTCGCGAACCGGGTCTGCACGACGGAGCGCTCGTCGGCGAAGTCGAGGACCACGACGTCGTCGGCGGCGCTCATCACGGGCGAGTCCGGGTCACCCGTGATCGCGGCGGTGCGCACCGTGCCCCGCACCTTTCCCAGCAGCTCCAGGACCTCCGTCGTGGTACCGGATCTGGTCAGCGCCAGGACCCGGTCGTAGGCGCGGGCGGCCGGGAACTCGGAGGCCGCGAAGGCGTCCGTCTCACCCTGCCCCGAGCCCTCGCGCAGTGCGGCCACGGCCTCGGCCATGAAGAGAGAGGTGCCGCAGCCCACGACGGCCACCCGCTCCCCCCGCTCGGGCAGCGCGGCACTGCCGCCCGCCGCGATCCCCGCCGCCCGCTCCCAGCACTCCGGCTGCGAGGAAAGCTCACCCTGTACATGGCTCATTGCGAGATCCCATAAGTTGAAGGAATAGTTGCCTGTGCGCGAACGCACTGGTCGAACGGCCGGTGGAGGTCGTGCGCACCCGCACCGGGTCAGGCCGCCCGCCCCCGGGGAGCCGGCCCGTCGAAAGAGAGCGAGACATGTCCCGCGACGCACGTTGGAGGGCACTGCTGGAACTCCTCGCGGACGAGGGTCGGCTCGATGTCGACCGGGCCGCCGGCGAGCTCGACGTCTCCGCCGCCACCATCCGGCGCGACTTCGACCAGCTCGCGAAGCAGCGCATGCTGGTGCGGACCCGGGGCGGGGCCGTGGCCCACGGGGTGAGCTACGACCTGCCCCTGCGGTACAAGGCCGCCCGCCGCGCCCCGGAGAAGCAGCGGATCGCGCGTGCCGTGGCCGGGCTGATCAGCACGGGGGAGGCAGTGGGACTGACCGGGGGCACCACCACCACCGAGGTGGCCGGGGCGCTCGCTGCCCGGCCCGACCTGGCGGAGGGGACACCCGCCCTCACCGTCGTCACCAACGCGCTGAACATCGCCTACGAGCTGTCCGTCCGCCCCCAGTTCAAGATCGTCCTGACCGGAGGGGTCGCCCGCCCCCAGTCCTACGAGCTCACCGGTCCCCTCGCGGACGGTGTCCTCGACCAGATCACCGTGGACACGGCCGTGCTCGGCGTCAACGCCTTCGACGCCGTACACGGCGCCGCCGCCCACCACGAGGACGAGGCGGGCATCAACCGCCTGTTGTGCGAGCGGGCCCAGCGCGTCGTCGTGGCCGCCGACGCGAGCAAGCTCGGGGTCCGCGCCTTCGCCCGGATCTGCACCGCCGATCAGGTCGACATCCTGGTCACCGACAGCAGCGCCACGGCCGAGGCCCTCGCCCCGTTCAGGGACGCGGGCATCGAGGTCCTCACGGTGTGAGGACGTCTTCCCACTGATCACCGGCCGGACGGCCGGCAGCGGTTCGGGCCGCCCGCGCCGGCCGGCCGGCCGCGCGTCACGACCGACCCGTCCCGGCGTCGTCCCGGTCGGGACGAGCACCGGCGGTGCGCCCGGCAAGGGCGCCGTGGGCACAGCGGTGGGCACTTTCACCTCCGCGTAGCGGGACAGGAAGAGAGCGGGCACGGACGGCCCCCGCGCAGCGCAGGGCGCGCTCACGGGGGTGTGGCTGCGCGATGCACTGATCCTGCACTGACGCTCAGTGAATGACAAGAGTTGATCGGAAAAAGCTCATTGAGAGCATTAACGAGCATGTTTCGAGCAACGCGTGCACGTGTCTCCTCCGGGTGGCCGGAGGGCTGTGGCGAGTGCGTAAGAGTTGTGTGAGACCGGCCCGCCGAGGGCCGGGCCATGCCACAGTGCCCAGGACCTGACGGACCGGCAGTGCTCACGAGGCGGCTGCCGCCAGCGAGAGGGCCACTATGCCGACCCCCCACCCGTCCCGCCACGTTCGTGTCTCCCGCAGGGCCCACGGGCTCGCCCTCGGCTGCGCCGCGCTCCTCGCGCTCGGCGCGGCCGCGGCTCCCGGGGCCGCCGCGCAACCGGCCGCCCCGGCCCCGCCGTCGGCGGCCGTCGCCGACTACTACGCGGACGCCGAGGGCAAGAGTGGAGCGGCGCTCAAGGACGCTCTGCACGACATCGTCAAGGACCAGACCTCGATCTCGTACTCCGCCGTGTGGGACGCGCTCGGCGACACCGACGAGGACCCGGCCGACCCCACGCACGTCATCGAGCTGTACACGGGCGCCTCCGTGGCCAAGTCCCGCAGCGGGGGCAACGCCGGTGACTGGAACCGCGAGCACGTGTGGGCCAAGAGCCACGGCGACTTCGGCACCGCCACCGGCCCCGGCACCGACCTGCACCACCTGCGCCCCGAGGATGTCGCCGTCAACGCGGCGCGCGGCAACAAGGACTTCGACGACGGGGGAGCCCCCGTCTCCGGCGCCCCGGGCAACTACACCGACGGCGACAGCTTCGAGCCGAGGGACGCGGTCAAGGGCGACGTGGCCCGGATGATCCTGTACATGGCCGTCCGCTACGAGGGCGAGGACGGCTGCCCCGACCTGGAGCCCAACGACAAGGTCAGCAACGGTTCCGCCCCCGCCCTCGGCAGGCTCTCCGTCCTCAAGGAGTGGAGCGAGCAGGACCCGCCGGACAGCTTCGAGGAACACCGCAACGACGTCATCTACACGAGCTACCAGCACAACCGGAACCCGTTCGTCGACCACCCCGAGTGGGTCGGGTCGATCTGGTGAGACGGCGGCTGGGGTGAGCGGCCGAGGTGGCCGGGAGCGTCGCCGCCACATCGCCGCGCGAGCCCACGGGCCAGGAGCGCGCGAGCGGAACGCCGGCCGCCCCCGCCGCGCGCAGCGCGAGGTGCACGATGAGCAGGATGACGATGACGAGGGCAGGAGCCGTGGCGAGAGGGGCCTTCAGCGCGTGGGCGACCCCCGGCGGTGTTCGGCGTTCCGCGGGAGTCCTGTCCTCGGCAAGGCGGAGGTGGCGGACGGAACTTGTCGGTGAAAGGTTCCGGCCTATGCTGCTCACGTGACAACTCGACACCCCTACCACCACGGCGATCTGCGCCGCGCCCTCCTGGACGCCGCCGTCGAGGCCATCGAGCGCGACGGACCCGCCCGCCTCAGCCTGCGGGATCTCGCGCGGCGGGCCGGAGTGTCCCACGCCGGCCCCGTGCACCACTTCGGTGACAAGGCAGGAGTGCTCACCGCCCTGGCGACCGAGGGGTACGGACTGCTCGCCGACGCGCTCGGAGCGAGCCCCGCCGGCGCCTCGGAACTCGTCGAACTCGGCGTCTCCTACGTGCGGTTCGCGGTACGGCACCCCGCCCACTTCGCGGTGATGTTCCGGCGCGACCTGTTGCACCCCGAGGACCCGGAACTGCGCGCGGCGCAGCAGCGGGCCCGCGCCCTGCTGACCGGGGGAGTGGAGCGGGCCGTGGGCGGCCGCACCACGGCGGGGCCGCGGCTCGCCGGAGTGGCCGCCTGGTCCCTCGTCCACGGCTACGCCTCCCTGCACCTCGTGGGGGCGCTCGGCGAGGAGGCGGGCGAGGACGTGGAGGAGACGGCCCGGGTGGTCGCGGGTCTGCTGTTCTCCTCCCCGTGAGGAGGCCACCGGCCCGCGCGACGCCGAGCGGGCCGGTCAGGGCGTGGTGCCCAGGAGAACAGGGCGTCCCGGCGGACACGGCGCCGCGTGAACCGGAGGACGCCGCCGCGTGAACCGGACACGCCGCCGCGTGAACCGCACACGGCACCGGGGAAGGCCCGTTCTCAGGCGGCCCGTTCCATCGTCAGCAACAGGTGCTTGGCCTCGGGACCGCCCGCGTATCCGCCGCTCGTCCCGTCCGAGCGCACCACCCGGTGGCACGGCACCACCAGGGGCAGCGGATTGGTGGCGCACGCGGTGCCCACGGCGCGTACCGCCCGGGGGCTGCCGGCCGCCGCCGCCACCTGGGCGTAGCTCTCGGTGCGCCCGTAGCCGATGTCGCCGAGGTGGTCCAGGACGGCGCGCCGGAAACCCTTCGACAGCCTCCGGTCCAGCGGCAGTTCGAACCGCCTGCGGGTCCCCGCGAAGTACTCGTCCAGCTGTCGTGCGCTCGCGTCGAGCCGGGCGGGGGCGCGCAGAATCCGGGGGCTCACCGTGTCGGCGAGGTCCTGGAGGACCGCGGCGTGGTCCTGTACGGCGAAGGCGACCCGGACCAGCCCCTCCCGGGTCGCGGCCAGCAGCAGGTTTCCCGCCGGGGTGTCGAGCGTGCGGTACGCGACGTCCAGGAGGTCCGCCTCCTCGGCGCGCCCGGCCAGTCGTGCGTGCAGCCTGCCGAGCGCGGGCGCCTCGTGGGCGGCCAGCCCTGAGAGCAGCCGTCCGGCCTCGGCCCGCTCCGCGCCAGAGCCCCCCGGGGCGTCCGTCGCCTCGTCCGGCCCCTCCGCGTCGCTCAGCGGACCCACCTCCTGCACCCAGCTCACCTCGTGCGCGGTCAGGTGCTCGCGCGTCTCGTTCCTCGCGGTGTCCTTCATGGCTTCGGTCCGTCCTTCCGTTTCCGCCCGTGCCCTCGTGAGCTGTTCGTGCTTCTCGTGCCTCTCGTGCTCGGCGGTTTTCGGCCCTCCTCCTCGTCGATCCGTTCCCCGCCGCTCGCGGCGCCCGCACCGGCCCGGCGCAGACCGGCGATCCCGTCCGCCGCCGCCCGGCGGGCCGCCTGCGTGCTGCCACCGGTGAGCGCGGCGATCTCCTTGTACGGCAGCCCCGCCAGGTAGTGGTAGGCGACGGCCTGTCGCTGCCGCGGCGGCAGTGCCCGCAGCGCGCTCCACAGGTCGGGGTCCGCCTCCTCGGGCCGGCCGGTCCTCGCCGTCCGGTCCGGGAGGCGCTCCACGGGTACCGCCCGGCGCGCGTTCCCCCGCGCGACGTCGAGGGCCTTGCGGTGCGCGATCGTCACGAGCCACCCCTCCACGCGGGCCCCGGCCGGCAGATCGGGGTAGGCCCGCATCGCGGACAGGAAGGTCTCGGACCAGGCGTCCTCCGCGTCGTAGGGACCCAGTACGGCCCGCGCGACGCGCAGGACGACCGGGCCGTACGCGGAGACGATCTCCTCGAAGGGCGGTTTCACGACGCTCTCAGCACTCACACCGGGTAAACGCTCGGGCGCCCCGAAACGTGAGCCGTGAAAGCGGGCGTCTTCCGGGCGTGACCCCGTGACCGCCCTGCCGCCTCGTGCAGCGGGCCGCCCGGCCGGGTGATCACCCGGCGCGGTAGCCTCCCGGCCATGCACCCAGCCGCAGCCGAACCGGCCCCCGCCCCGAAGCAGCCGCCCCGCTCGCGTGACCTCGGGCTCGGCGTCGGCGCCCTGCCCACCGGGCCGCACAACGCCCTGACCGACGTCCCCGGGGTGCGCGTGGGGCACACGACACTCGTGCGGCCCCCGCACGTGCACAGCGGCGTCACCGCGATCGTGCCCGCCGGGGTGGGGCCCGACCGGCCGCTGCCCGCCGGAGTGTTCGCGGGAAACGGCTACGGAAAGCTGCTCGGCAGCACTCAGATCGCCGAACTCGGGGCGATCGAGACACCAGTGCTCCTGACGTCCACGCTCTCCGCCTTCCGCGTCGCCGACGCCCTCGTCGGCTGGCTCCTGGAGCGGCCGGAGGCGGCCCGGACACAGAGCCTCAATCCGGTCGTGGGGGAGTGCAACGACGGACTGCTCTCCGACATCAGGACCCGCCCCGTGCGCGAGGAACACGTCCGGGCGGCTCTCGACGGCGCGGTCGGGGGCCCCGTCGCCGAGGGCTGCGTCGGGGCCGGCACCGGGATGACCGCGCTCGGCTTCAAGGCGGGGATCGGCACGTCCTCCCGGATACTGCCGCTGGCCGGGGCCGAGATCACCGTCGGCGTTCTCGTACAGGCCAACTTCGGCGGGACGCTGCGGGTCGGCGGACGTGCCGTCACACCGGCGAGCCTCGGCCTCCCGGACGGCGACCCCGAGCCGGAGAACGGCTCCTGCATGGTCCTCGTCGCCACCGACGCCCCGCTCGACGCCCGTCAGCTCACCCGGCTGGCCCGCCGCGCCGTGTACGCGCTGGCCCGCTCCGGAGCCGCCTACGGGCACGGCAGCGGGGACTACGGGCTGGCCTTCGGCACCCGCCCGGTCGGCACCCAGGCGGGCCCCGCCGCTGTCCCCGACGAGGCGCTGGACCCCGTGTTCACCGCCGTACTCGACAGCGTGGAGGAGGCCGTCCTCAACTCGCTGCTCACCGCGACCACGACGACCGGACCGCGCGGACACACCCGCCACGCCCTGCCCGCCGCCGCCCTGACGGCGCTGCTGTCCCGGCCGTAGCGGCTCGTACCCCCGGAGACGCCAGGAACCCGTGCGGAGCGCCGAGGCGATCGGGTACGGGGACAGCGACGCCGCGCGGCGGGGGAGCCCGGCACCGACCGCGGCGGACCACGTCCTGCTGACACCCGCCGCGTCCTGCCCGGCGCACACCGGCGCGCGGTGGACAATCGGCTCCCGTCGAAGCAGGCGGAGGGCCGCGCCCACACGGCCCGGTCCGCCGTGCCCCGTCACAAGGAGGCGTCGTGTCCGTCAGCCGGGTAGGACTCGTGGTGCACCAGGGGCGGCCCGCCGCCGTCGAGGTGGCCCGTGCGATCCGCGCGTGGTGCGCGGACCACGGCGTCGGCTGCCACGACATCGACGTCTGGCGGGAGGGCGAGGAGCGGCGCAGCGCGAAGGAGGAGGCGCGGGCCGCCGGACGCCCCGACCTCGTCGTCACGACCGGCGGGGACGGCACCTTCCTGCGGGGAGCGCGGGTCGCCGCGTGCGACGGGGCCGCGGTCCTCGGTGTCGACCTCGGCACCGTGGGCTTCCTCACCGAGGTGCCCGCCGCCGGAGTGCGACCCGCGCTCGACGACGTCCACGAGGGCCGGGCCACGATCGAGGAGCGCATGCTGCTCACCGTGCGCGCCTCCCGGCCGCTGGAGATCCCCACGGACATGGAGGCGCTGCTGCACTACGGGCGGGGGCCGCTGCTGCCGCCGCCACAGCCCCGCGAGGCGCCGGACCGGACCGAGGGCGGGGGCTGGGGCACGGCCCTGGACGTCTACGCCGTCAACGACATCGTGCTGGAGAAGCTCGCCAGGGACCGGCAGGTGGCCGTCGGGGTGTACATCTCCGGACGGCTGCTCGCGTCCTACTCGGCGGACGCCCTGCTGACCGCGACCCCCACGGGCTCGACCGCCTACAGCTTCGCGGCGGGCGGGCCCGTCCTGTCCCCGCACACCGAGGCGGTCGTCTTCACGCCGGTCGCTCCCCACATGACCTTCGACCGCTCCGTGATCGTGGCCCCCGACGAGCCCGTCGCGCTGCGCGTCCTGCCGCACTCGGGGCGCGCCGCCGTGAGCGTCGACGGACAACTGCGCGGGGTGCTCGAA
Source organism: Streptomyces sp. NPDC007088 (assembly GCF_042869355.1). Lineage (NCBI taxonomy): Bacteria > Bacillati > Actinomycetota > Actinomycetes > Kitasatosporales > Streptomycetaceae > Streptomyces > Streptomyces sp. NPDC007088. The sequence goes on along the minus strand of NZ_JBIAFO010000022.1, from coordinate 60,026 downwards.
CCGGGGGACTGGATCGGCGTCTACGCGGCCCGGCGCCGGCTGCGCGTCGTGCGCATGCGCACCCCCGACTTCTACGGCAGGCTGCGCAGCCGGCTGCGGCTCACCGACGCCCCGGCGGCTGAGGAGGCGCCCCCGCTGTGGTCCTTCACCAGCCCGCCCCCGCCGGAACTGGCCCACTTGCGCATCTCGCCCCGCCCGCCGCGGAACCCGGACCAGTCCGCGCCACCGCCGCGCTGACCGGGCGGCCCGCGAGGCCGTGGCTGTGGCGCGAGGCAGGCGGAGGAAGGACGCGAAGGGCTTCCCCGCCCCGCCCCTCCCGCCACCCGGCCTCAGGTCCGCAGGGGCCTCACCTCGGAGGGAGCGTCGTGCGACTGCTGTCCGCCGCTGGCCAGCATGCGGATCTCTCCCTGGTCGTTGATCTCGGCCCGTACGATGCCGGTCTCGTCCTCGTACACGGGTGCGCCGCCGGCGCCGGTGCGGTCGGTGCGCAGGACGACGATCGCGTCCTTCACGTCGGGGTCTTCGAAGACCAGTTCATAGCCGTCCGGATACATGCGGGGGACCTCCGTCGAACCTGCCCGGGAGAGGTGATCGTCCTCGCATGATCCGTGACGGCTCGGGGCGGCGGCGCGCTGAGCTGGGCTGTTCGAGTCGCCGCCGCCCGGCTCAACCGCGCGGTACGACCGTCGACAGGACGGCGGGCAGCGGGTACCAGTCGGCGGAGACCACGCTGGCCCCGGCGCGCGCGAGCAGGGCGAGCCGGTCCCTGGCCTGCGCCTCGGTGGGGTGCACCCCGTCGATGGCCGGGGCGACGTTCTGGGCGTCCGTCATGACGAGCAGGTAGTTGCGGTCCACGTACCAGCGCAGGTCGATCGTGCCGTTGGTGTAGGTGGCCGCGTCGCCGTCGAAGAGGACGAACCACGGGCGCAGCGAGGCGTCGGCGTACCGTCCGCGCGGATCGCCGGCCCCGGCCCGGTGCACGGCCGGGAAGGCCGCCGCCTCGTCCAGGCGGCCGGCGGCGGACAGGGTGCGCAGGTGCCGCGCGTACTCCTCGTCCGTCCACAGGGTGTCCAGCGGGTTGCCCTCCTCCACCGTGCCGGGGATCAGTTCGACCACGAACTTCCCCGCGAGCGCCGAACGCGTGGGCCAGCCCCTCTCCCGTACGGCGGTGTCCAGGTCGGGGGAGGTGCCGGCGAGCTGTCCGGGGGTGTAGAGCGCGTCCCCGAGCCGTTCGCGCAGCAGGGCGTCCAGCTCGGCCGGGCCGCGCTGCCTGGTCGCGAGGAAACCGTCCTTCAGCTCCATCTTCAGCAGGACGGGGCGGTGCCCGGGGTGCGCGTCGTGCCAGCTCCTGATGTCCGCGAGGCAGCCCGCGAGACTCTGGTTGCGGGCCTTCGTGCGCAGTTCCGCCGGACCGCGCGCGTTCTCGCAGTTGTTGTCGTTGCCCAGGGGGTTGCCGTGCGAGACCCGCCAGGACGAACCCAGCGCATTGGTCCACACGTCGAGTTCCAGCATTCCGGCACCCGAGTCCAGGGCGTCGGCGAGGTAGGGGTACTTGTCCTTCTCGTAGGCGTTGTGGACGCCGACGCCCGTCGTCGAGGAGTAGGCCTCGGGCTCCGCGCCCGAGGCCGTCCCGCCCGCAGTGATCCACAGCACCGCCGCTGCGAGCACCGCCCCGTACCGTGCCCGTGTGCCTCGCGTCCTCATACGCCACCTCCGCAGAACCGACATGCCCATGCCATGACGTCGATCACGCTAGAGGTGTTCGGTGTCGCGGGGAAGGACGGCCGCTGACGATCAGCCGGCCACCGGTACACGAGCGAGGGCGTTGTGCGGTGCCCTCAACTCCCCGCAGCCGCCGCCGTGATGTGCGCAGGCGGCCGGTGCCGAGCCCAGGGGGCCACCTGTTCGAAGGCGGCCGCGGCGCGCAGGACCGTGGAGTCCGCGAGGTGCCGGCCGACGATCTGGAGGCCGACCGGTCTGCCGTCGGACGTCCACCCGGCCGGGACGCTGACTGCCGGCTGCCCCGTCAGATTCGCGGGAGAGGTGAAGCCGGTCCAGGCGGTCGGGGAGACCTCCCTCCCGTCGATCCGGCCGGGCCCCTCGATGCCCACCGGGAAGGCGGGCACGCAGGTGGTGGGGGACAGCAGCAGGTCGTAACGCCTCATGAAGCGGGCCGACTGGTTGACGAGCCGCTTGCGCGCCATCTCCGCGTCGGTGAACTCCTGCGCGCTCCAGTCCCGTTCGAGCAGCGCGCGCAGATGCGGGGAGATCGCCGCCCCGTGGGCGCGCACCAGTGCGCGCATGCCGGTGAGGTCCGTGTCGGCCATGATCAGCGCGGCGAAGTGGTCCGCGGGGTCCTCCCAGCCGGGGTCGGTCTCCTCCACCTCGCAGCCCAGCTCCCGCGCGAAGACCGCCGCGGCACGGGCCGCCACGCGGCGCACCTCCGGGTCCACGGCGAGGTACCCGAGATCGGCGCTGAAGGCGACACGCAGCCCCGCCACCCCGGTGTCCGCCCCCGCGCGCGCCGCGGCGCGCCAGTCGACGTCGGAGCAGGGGATGGAGTGCCGGTCACGCGGGTCGGGACCGGCCAGGACCGACAGGGCGAGGGCCGCGTCCTCCACGGTGCGGCTGAGCGGGCCGATGTGCTCCAGCGTCTCCCAGCCCGAAACCCCCGGCAGGCGCTCGTCCCGGCACCCCGGGTAGACCGGGACCCTGCCCATCGACGCCTTGAACCCGACGAGTCCGCACAGCGCGGCGGGCACCCGTACGGAACCGCCCCCGTCACTGCCCAGGGCCAGCGGCCCCACGCCCGCGGCCACCGCGGCGGCGCTGCCGGCGCTCGAACCCCCGGGCGTCAGCGCCGGGTTCCAGGGGTTGCGGGTGGTGGGGAAGAGCGGGTTGTGTCCCGTCGCGCTGTAGCCGAACTCGCTCGCGTTGGTCTTGCCGAGCACGATGGCGTCCGCCGCCCGCATCCGCTCGACGACGATGTCGTCCTCCTCGGGGACGAAGTCCCGGTAGACGACCGAGCCCGAGGTGGTGCGCAGTCCGCGCGTCGAGATCAGGTCCTTCACCCCGAAGGGCACCCCGGCGAGCGGCCCCGGGCGGTGCCCCCGCGCGATGCGGCCGGCCAGCTCGCGGGCCGTCGCCACCGCCTGTTCGGCGTCGGGGGTGCAGAAGGCGTGCAGGACCGGATCGGTCCCGGCCATCCGCTCGACCACCGCCTCCACCACCTCGACCGGGGACAGCTCGCGCGCCCCCACCTTGCGGCCCACCTCGGCCGCGGGCAGGGCGCACAGGGCGTCTCGGTCCTCACTGTTCACGTCGTCTCCAGTCGTCATCGGGACAGCGCGCTCCCGGCCGGTCCGGGGCGCTCGGGGCTCAGGCGAGCGGGGCGCCCGCCGAAGCCCGCGCCACACCCGCCTCACGGACGGGCGCCGGGCGGCGGTCGACCGTCACGAGGACCGCCGCCGCCACGATGATGCCCACGACGGCGTCGACCGCGCCCGGGAGCAGGTAGTGGGCGAGCCCCGCCGCCGTCGCCCCGGCCGCCCAGGCCACGAACGCCGAAGTACGGAAACCGGTGGGCACCGCCCGCGCGGACCGCCTGCGGCGTATCTGGTCCACGACGAGGACCGCCCCGATCGGCGGCACGAACACGCCCAGCAGGTTCAGCCAGTCGAGGAAGGCGTCCCACACCCCGGTGAGCGCGGCGAGCAGCCCGAGCAGACCGAGGACGACGGCGAGCGGACGCATCCGGACCCGGGTCAGGGAGGACCACCCCACCGCCGCGTTGTACAGGCAGTGGGTCGCGACCGAGCCGAGGTTGGCGAGGACGAACAGGACCGCGACGCCCGTCAGGAGCGGACCGTGGCCCGTCAGCAGCCCGAGGAACCCGCCGCCGTCCACCGCGGGGTTCACCGCACCGCCGACGGCCACGACGAGACCGCCCACGCCGAAGGCGATGCCGTTGGCGAACGGGAAGGCGCACACCGTCGCGAAGACCGCCGACCTGCCGTCCTTGGCCCAGCGTGTGAAGTCCGCCGTCATCGTGCCCGAGTCGGCGAAGCCCGCGACGACGATGCTCACCGCCGCGCCGAAGGACAGGGCGTGCCCCCCACCCGAGTACGCCAGGGCGGAGCCCACGGAGGTGTCCCCGTCACGCAGGCCGAAGCCGAGCGCGACGACCGCGAGCACCACGAACAGGGGCGCCGCGACCAGGCCGAGCAGGGACAGCGCGCGGATGCCCACGACCGTGACGGCCGTGTACAGCACCCCGCCCACCAGGGCCCCGACCCACGGCGACCAGCCGAGCGTCTGTTGGAGAGTCGTGCCCGTCAGCCCGATCTGGAAGGAGAACCAGCCGATGACCACGGTGGACAGGAAGGCGGCGGCGGGCACCCGGCCGCGCGCGCCGAAGGCCCCGGCCGCCTGAAGGGAGAAGTTCTCCCCGGTGCGGGCGGCCGCGTGACTGAGCACCCCCACATAGGCGAGCAGGACCAGATTGCCCACCAGGATCGCGCCCAGCCCGCGCGGCAGCCCCAGGTTGTAGACGATGACCCCGCCGAACACCGCGTTCCCCAGGTTCATGGGGAAGCCGAACCAGACGGCCGACACCGACAGCAGTCCGCGCCGTGCGACGGCCGGGACCGGAGTGTCCTCGTACTCCTCGGACCGCGCCTGTTCCTTAGCCGGCCCATCGGCGCTCGCTGCCATGCCGCGTCCTCCTTGCTAGGTATACCAAGACGGAAATGGACCGTAGGTTCCCTGTGTTTCGCAGGAAGGCGCCCAGGGTTACGCATGCGATACGCGGCTGTGGCGGGGACTCGCGCGGGAACCCCCCGGCCCGGCTCGCCCCGACGGTGCGGTGGGCGTCCTGCGGTATACCGGACATCGCGCACGGGGGAGCGGGTGGCTCCGGCGGAGCACGTATCCTCGCCGCATACGCAGGGGTGGGCGCCCGAGCCTCCCCGTACGAGGGCAGAAATGGGTGGTGGGGGAGTGGGCGGGACACCCGACGCGTCGCTCGCCGGCCGGGCGCGCGAGGAACTGCGCCGGCGGGTGGTCGACCGGCGTTATCCGCCGGGCACCCGGCTCGTGGAACGCGAGGTCGCCGCGGAACTGCGGATGTCCCGGGTCCCCGTGCGGGAGGCGCTGCGCTCCCTGGCCGCCGACGGCCTCCTCGACACGCTGCCGCGCGGCGGCACCCGGGTGCGCAGTCTCGGCCGCGCCGACATCGTGCACCTCTACGAGGTGTGGGAGCCGCTCGCCGTCCAGGTGTCGCGGCTCGCCGCCCGCAACGTGCGGCGGGACCCGGAGGAATGCGCCTCCGGGCTGGCCTTCCTCACCCGCGCCCTCGACGAGGCGGAGGCGGCGGCCGCGGCCGGCGACGGAGGGAGCGAGGTCGCGGCCAACACGCGCTTCCACGACGGCGTCGTCGCCCTCGCGGGCAACCCGCTGCTCAGCCGCACCATGGAACAGCTGGGCTGGCAACTGCAGTTCGTCTTCGGGCGGCTGCACGATCCGGCCCACATGCGGGCCCAGCACGCCGTGATGTACCGGCACGTCGCGGAGGGCGACGAGACGGCCGCCGCCGCGGCGACCCTCCTCCACGTCCGCGACAGCCGCGGCGCGGCTCTGCGCTCCCTGTTCCCGGCGGCCGCACCGACCCGGCCGGGCGCTTGATCCGGCACGCGGCCGCAGGCCACCGGGTCGGCCCGGCGCCGCGGCGCGCCACCGGGCCGACCCGTGCGGAACCGGTGGGGACGGGCGGCGTGGAGAAGCGGCGGCAATGGATGTCAAGATGTATCCATTCGCGCCGCCGCGAGGCCGGCACCGGGGAGAGGACGGCTTCCATGCAGATCTCGGCCAAGGCGGACTACGCCGTCAGGGCACTGGTGGAGCTCGCCGCCGACGCGGGCAGGCCGATGAACTGCGAGGCCGTCGCCGACGCGCAGGACATCCCCTTCCGGTTCCTCAAGTCCGTCTTCCGCGAACTGCGCCAGGCCGGTCTCGTGCGCAGCCAGCGCGGCTGCGAAGGTGGCTACTGGATCGGGCGCGACCCCGCGGACATCACCGTGGTGGAGGTCATGGCCGCGGTGGACGGGGAGTTCTTCAGCGTGCGCGGTCAGCCGCCGGGCCCGGCCGGCGGCTCCGGTGCCCCCTCCCCGGTAGGGGAGTTGTGGGAGGCGGTCGAGTCCGCGGCACGGGCGGTCGCGGCCCGCACCACCATCGGCGCCCTCGCCGCCGCGGCCGCCCGTGCCCCGCGGGTGCCGGACGCGGCCCGTGCCGGGAGGGCCGCCGCCCCGGTCGTCCCGGCATGAGCGCCCCGCGGCCGGACCCGGAGCCCGGTGCCCGCGAACGAGCGACGGTGCGGGTGACGGAGTTCACCGATCCCGCCTGCCCGTGGGCCTGGGGCACCGAGCCGTCCTGCCGCCTCCTGCGTCAGACGCTCGGCGCGCGCTGCCACTGGCGCCAGGTCTTCGGCATCCTCTTCGACGAGGACGACGACCCGGCGCCCGACCCCGACGCCGAGGCGCGGTGGTACGAGGGCTTCATCCGCGAGGTCACCGTCCACACCGGCGCCCCTCGTCCGCACCGCCTGCACCGGCTCACGCGCTCCAGCTGGCCCGCCTCCCTGGCCGCCAAGGCGGCCTTGAGCCAAGGGGATCGGGTGGCCGGACGGGTCCTGCGGCGGCTGCGCGAGAGCACCTTCGTACTCGGCGCGCCCGCCGACTCGCCCGGTGGCGTGCTCCGTACCGTGAGCGGGGTGCCGGGCCTGGACCCCGAACGGCTCCTGCGCGACCTCGCGTCCCCCGCCGCCCGTGAGGCGGTACGGGCCGACTGGGCGGAGACCCGGGCGCCCCTGCCGGAGGTGCTCGGACTGGAAGGCCCCGGGCCGCACCCGGGGCGGGCCAAGGAGCTGGAGACGGGCCGTCGTTACGCCCTGCCCACCCTGCTCTTCGAGGGGCCGGGCGGCCGGGTCTGTGTACCCGGCTGGCGGCCCCCGGAGGTCTACCTCGACGCCGCGGCGCGGGCCGCGGGCGGGCCCCTCCCGCAACCCGTCACGCTGGCACCCGACGCCGCGCTGGAGCGCTGGCGCACCCTGACGGTGCCCGAACTGCGGCTGCTCACCGGTGCCGTGGCGCCGCCGCCCTCGGGCGTCCGCGTCGACACCGGCAACGGACCGCTGTGGGCCCACCCGGAGGAGGCGCGGCACTGCCTCAGGGACCTGGCCGTCCCCTTCGGCGCCGAACTGGACGACGAATCCGCAGGTGAACGAGGTCTCGGCCAATGAGACACCATAAGGTGTCCATTGACAGGCTCGCGTGCGGCGGTGAGGATACGGGCATGCATTCGATGCACCCCGGCGTGGTCTGCCGCTACGTGGATTTCCTGCGCACCTCCAGCGCGCTCTGTCGCTGACCCGCCGCCGGCGTGACCCCGCGTCGGCCCCCGGCCGCTGGCCCGCCCGGCTCCCCGGCCGGGGGAACGTGGGCCCCGCCCCCGCGCCCTCGCGTTCCGTGACGCCGCGTGGCACCCCCTCTCCCGGCCGGCGCCGTTCGCCCTCCAGCGACACCTGACCGTCCCGACCGGGTGAGCGCCGCGAGGTCCACCGGCCGCCGCATCACCCCGCACCCGCACCCGGCCCCGCCCCGCCGTCGTGGCCGGGCCGGACAGCGCGGGCCGCACCCGACTCCGGTCCGCGCGAACGGCTTTCGCCGGTCCCCGGCCGGGGCGAGCCTCCTCCCCTCCTCTTTGTCCCTCCCCTCTCCGCTTCGCCCGTTCGCCCGGATGCCGTCCCGCAGGGGCGTGCGCGTCCGCGCGCTCCGGCACGGCCGAGAAAGGTGGCGCTTCCATGTCGCTCCTCCGCACCCCCTCCCCACCCGGCGCCCCCGGGCGGCGGGCCTTCCTCGGGCTCTCCCTCGGGGCCGGCGCCGCGCTCGGACTGTCGGCCTGCGGCGGCCAGGCCACCACCGCGCCCGGCGCCGCCGCCACCGCCCTCAAATGGGGCTGGCAACTGCCCACTTCCTGGGACCCGGTCACCTCCTCGGCGGGCTGGGACGTCCACGTCCTCTCCCTCGTCTACGCCGGACTCACCAAGCTGGACGAGAAGGGCGACCCGCGCCCGGCCCTCGCCACCGCCTGGACGTACTCGGCCGACGGAAGAACCGTCACCTTCACGCTCCGGCCGGGGCAGAGGTTCAGCGACGGCACCGCGCTGGACGCGCGGGCGGTGAAGAAGAGCATCGAACGCGGCAGGGACCACCCGAAGTCGCTCGTCGCCTCCCAGCTCACCGGCGTCGAGGACGTCGTCGCCGTGGACACGCACACCCTGCGGCTCCACCTCGCCGCCCCCGACTTCCAGATCCCCGCACTGCTGGCCGGCAAGACGGGGATGATCGTCAACCCGAGGGCCTTCGAGGCCGACGCGGGCGCGCTCGCCACCCGGCCCGCCGGAGCGGGCCCCTACCGGCTCCTGTCCTACGTGCAGAACTCGAAGGCGGTCCTGCGGCGCAACCCCCTCTACTGGGACCGGGCGCACATCCGGGTGCGCGACTTCGAGGTGTACCCGCTGCCCGAACCCTCCACCGTCGTCGCCGCCCTCACCTCCGGGCAGTACAACGTGGCCCAGATCCCCGGCAGTCAGGTCGAGGCGGCCGAGGCGGCCGGACTGAAGGTCCAGGTCATCCCGTCCATGGTGGTCGCCGTGCTCGACGTCCATACCGGCCGGGAACCGTTCACCGATCCGGACGTGGCACTCGCCCTCAAGTACGCCGTCGACCGCGAGGCACTGCTGCGGACCGCCTCCTTCGGGCACGGGGCGGCCACCCGGCAGTTCTTCCCCAAGGGATACGTCGGCCACGACGAAGCGCTGGAGGACCTCTTCCCGCACGACCCCGCGAAGGCCCGCGCCCTCCTGCGGACATCGGGTCACTCGGGCGAGATACGACTGAAACTCAGCACCGCCACACCGCAAGGGGTGCCCGAGGTCCTCCAGGCGCAGTTGGCGAAGGCCGGTTTCCGGGCCACCATCGACACGATCCCCCAGGCCCGCGCCACCGAACTCGTCTACGTCCAGCGCAGCAAAGCGCTCTACGTCGACCAGTTCGCCGGCCGGGACTCCGCCACCCAGGCGTTCCAGGTGCTCTTCGGCGAGCAGGGACTGATGAACCCCGGCCGCACCAGCCCTCCCGAACTCGCCGCCGCACTGCGGGCCGTCAGCCGTACCCCGCTCGACTCGCCCGACTACCCGGCCGTACTGAAGAAGGCGACCGGGGTCGCCGTGCGGACCATGCCGAACGTCTTCCTCTACACCGTGCCGCGCATCCTCGCCCGCAACGCGCAGGTCTCCGAGATCCCCTCGTACACCGTCGTCCAGCGCTTCGAAGGGGTCACCGTCTCATGACCGCCCCCGCCGCCCTGACCCGGACCGTCGTCCCGGACGCTCCACCCCGTACCCGGTCCGTACGCCGACGGCTCGCCGGCGCGCCCGGCTCGCTCGGCCGCCTCCTCGCCGTCAGCGTCACCGTGTTCCTGCTGGCCTCGCTGCTCACCTTCGCGCTCGGCGCGCTGTCCGGGGCGAACCCGGCCGCGGCCGTCCTCGGCGACCAGGCGACGCCTGCCGACATCGCCCGCATGCAGCACCAGTTCGGCCTCGACCGCCCGCTGTACGCCCAGTTCGGCAGCTGGCTCGGCAACGCGCTCACCGGCGACCTCGGGGTCTCCTGGTTCACCGGGATGCCCGTCACCGACAGCGTCAGGCTGGCGCTGCCCGTCGACCTGTCCATCGCCTCCCTCGCGCTGCTGCTCGCCGTCCTGCTCGGCGGCGGGGCCGGCCTCCTCGCCGCCCTGCACAGCGGAAGCCGCCTGGACCGTGCGGTGACCCTCGTCTGCTCGGTCCTGGCCACCCTGCCGCCCTTCCTCATCGGAATCGTGCTGATCGTCGTCTTCGCGGTGAAGTTCGGAGCGCTGCCGACCGGCGGGTACGTGCCCCTGGACCAGAGCCCGGGGGAGTGGCTGCGCTACGCGCTGCTGCCCGCCTTCGCGCTCAGCCTGGACGCCGCCTCGTCCATCGCCCGCCAACTGCGCACCTCCGTCGTCGGGGCGCTGCGCGAGAACTACGTGACCGGTGCCGAGATGCGCGGGTTCACCGCCCGCCGGGTGCTGTTCGGGCACGTCCTGCGCAACGCGGCGGGCCCCGCGCTGTCCGTCCTCGGGCTGAGCGTGCCCGTCGTCCTGGGCGGCGCCGTCGTCACGGAGAAGATCTTCAACCTGCCCGGCATCGCCCAGCTCTCGCTCCAGGGCGCCGAACAGCACGACATCCCCGTCATCCAGGGCACGCTCCTGGTCACCGTCGCCGTCGTGCTCCTCGCCAACATCGCCGTCAACGCCGCGCTCGCCGCCCTCAACCCCGCGGCCCGTCGCCGTCGGGCGGGGCGCGCACCGGCCGCCGAACCCGCGGGAGACGCGTCATGAAGACCCTTCGCGGCACATGGAGCCGGCCGTCCGCGCGCCTGGCCCTCGCCGTCCTCGCGGCGATCGCCCTGCTGGCCGTGGCCGGGACGGCCCTCGCCCCGCACGATCCCCTGGCCCAGCGCCCCGAGGACCTGCTCCAGGGGCCGGGAGCCGGGCACCTCCTCGGCACGGACTACCTGGGCCGGGACGTGCTGAGCAGACTGCTCGCGGGCACCGGCAGGTCGGTCGTGGGCGCCCTGGAGGCCGTCGGCACGGCGATCCTGCTCGGCGTCCTGCCCGGCCTCGCCTCCGTGTGGTTCGGCCGGACCGTCGAGTGGACCGCGCAGCGCGCCGCGGACACCCTCATGACGATGCCGTTCACGGTCTTCGCCATCGCCGTGGTCGGCGCGCTCGGCAACGGCATGCACCAGGCGATGCTCGCTCTCGGCCTGCTCTTCGCGCCCCTGTACTTCCGTGTCACCCGGGCCGCGGCCCTCGGTCTCAAGCAGGCGCAGTACGTCGAGGCGGCCGAACTGATGGGCGCCTCCCGCCGGTGGATTCTGCGCACCCACGTCTGGAGCAAGATCCTGCCCACGCTCGCGGTCACGACGGCCCAGGCCGTGGGCCAGGCCCTCCTCGTCGTCGCCTCCCTCACGTTCCTCGGCCTCGGTGTCCAGCCACCCGCGCCCACCTGGGGCGGCATGCTCGCCGCGGACCTCGGCTACCTCGCGCAACAGCCGTGGGCGCCCCTGCTCCCCGGCGCCGCCATCATGCTCACCGTCGGCGCGCTCAACCTCCTCGCGGACGCGGTCCGGGACGGCGGCACCGCCGACCACCGCGCCCTCGAACGCGGCACCTCACCCTGGCGAAGGGCCCGCCGGACCCCCGCGGCCCCCGGCACCGCCGCCCGGCGGGCGGGGGTGGAGGAACGGGTCCGGCTCGCCGGGCCCGACGGAGCCCGAGCCGCGACCGGGGCCGAGACCACGGCCGGGACCGAGACCACGGCCGGGACCGCAGCCCGCGGAGCCGCTCGGTCCGGAGAGGCCCACGCCTCCCGCCACACGTCCGACAAGGAGGCCGAGCAGCGTGCCACCGCATGACACCACCACCGCCGTCGCCCCACCGCCCACCGACACGGTGCTGACCGTGGACGGCCTCGGCGTCACCGTCTCCGGCGGTCTGCCCGCCGTACGGGACGTGTCCCTCACCGTACGCCGCGGCGAATCCCTCGGGCTGGTCGGCGAGTCCGGCAGCGGAAAGAGCCTGACCTGCCGCTCCGTGCTCGGAGTGCTGCCCGCGGGGTGCGAGGTCGCACGGGGCCGCATCACCCTCGGCGGCCGGCGCCCAAGTCCGGACGAGGAGGGCGCGGACAGCCGGGAGCGGCCCGAGGCCGAACTCACCGCCTTGAGCCGCAAACAGTGGAACGCGGTCCGCGGCAGCCGCATCGGAGCCGTGTTCCAGGACCCCGCCTCCTACCTCAACCCCTCACTCACCGTGGGCCGTCAGCTGGCCGAGCAACTCCGCGTCACACAAGGGCTGTCCAGGAGCGCCGCCCGCGCCCGTTCGGTCGCCCTGTTCGCCGAGGTGGGGCTGCACCGGCCGCACGAGGTGTTCGACCAGTACCCGCACGAGCTCTCCGGTGGAATGCTCCAGCGCGTCCTCATCGCCGTCGCCGTCTCCTGCGCGCCCGAACTGCTCATCGCCGACGAGGCCACCACCGCCCTCGACGTCGTCGTCCAGGCCGAGATCCTGGAACTCCTGCAGCGGCTGCGTTCCGAACACGGCCTCGCCCTGCTGCACGTCACCCACGACCTCGCCATCGTCGCCGAGAGCTGCGACCGGGTGCTGGTCATGTACGCGGGGGAGATCGTCGAGGAGGGCCCCACCCAAGAGGTGCTCGGCGCCCCCGCCCACCCCTACACCGAGGCGCTGCTGCGCGTCGCCTCCCTCGGCACGTGGGGGCGGCGCCAACTGGACGTCATCCCCGGCAGGCCCCCCGAGGCCGGCGCGGAACTGCCCGGCTGCCGCTTCGCCGAACGGTGCCCGGTCGCCGCGCCCCAGTGCTCCGCGGCACCCGTGGCGCTGTTCCCCGCCGGCGAGGGACGCCGGGCCCGCTGCCTGCGCGCCGCCGGCCTGATCGACGACCCCCGCGCGAGCCTCCCGCGGACCGCGGACGAGACCCCGCACGCGACGGAAGGAGCGGACCACGCATGACCACCACAGAAACCGCCCAGACGAGCACCTCCGAGCCGCTGCTGGACATCAGCGACCTGTCGGTCTCCTTCGGCCACCGCGCCACCGCCCTGCGCCGGGCCGGACACACCCGCGTCCTGAGCGGCGTCCGGCTCGCCGTCCGGCCCGGCGAGATCGTCGGCGTCATCGGCGAGACCGGTTCGGGCAAGACCACCCTGGCCCGGACCGCGGTCGGGCTCGTACGCCCCGGGGCCGGCAGCCGCATCGGCTTCGAGGGCCGCGAGCTGACCGCGCTGCGCGGCAGGGAGCTGCGCGACTTCCGGCGCACCGGCCGCGTGCAGTACATGTTCCAGGACCCCATGCGCTCCCAGGACCCGGACCTGACCGTCCGCGGGATCGTGGCCGAACCGCTCGCCGCCGTCGGCGCGCTCACCCGGCAGGAGCGGGCCGACCGCGCCGACGAGGCGCTGACCCTCGTCGGCCTCGACGCGGCGACGCTCGGGCAGCGGACCCCGGGCCGGCTCTCCGGCGGTCAGCGCCAGCGCGTCTCCCTGGCCCGCGCGCTCGTCACCCGGCCGCGTCTGCTCATCAGCGACGAACCGGCCAGCGCGCTCGACGCCTCCAACCGCAACCTCGTCCTCGGCCTGCTCGACCGGCTGCGCCGCGAACTGGGTCTCGCCGTCCTCGTGATCTCCCACGACCTTGGTTCCCTCGCGGGCATCGCCGACCGGATCGCCGTCCTCTACCGAGGCCGCCTCGTCGAACAGGGACCCGCCGCCGAGGTGCTGGACCGGCCGCGTCACCCCTACACCGCCCTGCTCACCGCGTCCGCCCCCAGCGTGGTACGCGAACACCGCCTGCCCCTGGCGCGGTTGCGGCCCGCTCCGGGCGGCGCCCCCTGGCCCGAGGGCCTCGGCTGCGTCTTCGCGCCACGCTGCCGCTTCGCCTCGGCCGAGTGCCGTCGTGAGCCGGCGGCACAGCAGGTCACCGGCCGGCCGGCGGACGCCCCGGCCCCGCTTGTGGCCGGCCCCACCGCCGGCACCGTTGACCGCGGCGGCCACACCGTGGCCTGCCACCACGCCGAGGTGTGGCGCGCCCGCCTCGACTGAGACCCGCCGCCCGCGCACCCTGCCCCGATCGTCCGGAGAGCCAGTGACCCGCACCGCACCCACCGAGGACAGCGCGACCGGCGCCGCCCCGCCCCTGCCCGCCCTCGACCTGGACCGGCTCCCGGCCGTCACCGAGGCGCTCGCCGCCCGTGCCGACGAGCACGACCGCGACGCCTCCTTCCCCACCGAGGGCTTCGCCCTCGCGTGGGAGACGGGTCTGCTGACCGCCACCGTCGCCGCCCGGCACGGCGGACCGGAAGCCGGACTGGCCACCACCACGGGCATCCTGCGCGCCCTGGGCGCCGGAGACCCGGCCGTCGCCCTCGTCACCGCGATGACGCTCTTCACGCACGCCGCCGAGGCGCGTACCCCCGGCTGGCCGCCCGCCGCCTACGCGGCTCTCCTCGACGAGTCCGCCACCGCCCCCGCCCTCGTCAACTCCCTGCGCGTGGAGCCGGAACTGGGCAGTCCGGTGCGGGGCGGCCTGCCCGCCACCACGGCGCGGCGGTCAGGCGGCGACTGGCTCCTGAGCGGCCGGAAGATCTACTCCACGGGAGCCGTGGGGCTGAGCCGCATGCTCGTCTTCGCCCGCACCGAGGAGGACCCCGCGCGCGTCGGCTCGTTCGTCGTACGAGCGGGCAGCCCGGGGCTGAGCATCGAGCCGACCTGGGACCACGTGGGCCTGCGCGCGAGCCGCAGCGACGACGTGGTCCTCGACTCCGTACGCGTCCCACTCGCCGATGTCCTCGGCCTGACCGAGGCCGGCGAGACCCCGGGCGCCCGCCCCGACGCCACCACCGGAGCGTGGAACGCTCTCGGGCTCACCGCCCTGTACCTCGGTGTCGCCGGCGCGGCCCGCGACTGGCTCGCCGGTTTCCTCCACGAACGCGTGCCCACCGCGCTCGGCGCCCCGCTGGCCACCCTGCCCCGCTTCCAGAGCGCGGTCGGGGAGATCGAGTCCGCCCTGCTCGGCGCGAACGCCCTCGTCGACACCTTCGCCGCCCGCGTCGACGCCGGGGACGAGGCGGCCGCACGACAGGCCGGAGCCGTCAAGGTACTCGGCACCCGCGCCGCCACCACCGCCGTCGAACAGGCGCTCTCCCTCACCGGCAACCACGGCCTGACCCGGGCCAACCCGCTCCAGCGCCACTACCGCGACGTCCTGTGCGCCCGGGTGCACACCCCGCAGGACGACTCCGTGCTCCTCACCACCGGCCGGGCGGCCCTCGACAGGGCCCGGCCGCGCCCCTGAGGCCGAGAGCCACCGCGCTCTCCCCCCGTCCCCGGGGAACCACCAGCAGCGAAAGGACACCGCCCCATGAGCGCACCCACCACCGAGGCGACCCAGGCACCCGCCTCCGTCGAGTTCGTCGGCATGATCGCCACTAGCGACGGTTCCGAGACCCGGGCCGCCCAGGGACCGGTCATCGATCCCGGGTTCACCGAACGGTTCGCCCGCGCCCACGAGGACGCCGGCTTCGACCGCATCCTCATCGGCTACGCCGCGGGCCACCCCGACGGCCTCCAGGTCGCCGCACACGTCGCCGCGCGCACCGAACGCATCGGCCTGCTCATCGCCCACCGGCCCGGCGTCATCGCCCCCACGCTCGCCGCCCGCAGCTTCGCGACCCTCGACCAGTTCACCGGCGGACGGGTCGCCCTGCACACCATCACGGGAGGCAACGACACCGAGCAGCGCAGGGACGGCGACTACCTCGAAAAGGACGAACGCTACGAGCGCACCGACGAGTACCTGTCGATCCTGCGCCGCGCCTGGGCCTCCTCCGAGCGCTTCAGCCACGAGGGCCGCCACTACCGCTTCGAGGACTACGGGACGCAGGTGCTGCCCTTCCGGGACAGCGGCATCCCGCTCTACTTCGGGGGCTCCTCGCCGGCCGCCTACCGGGTCGGCGGCAAGCACGCCGACACCTTCGCCCTGTGGGGCGAGCCGCTCGCCGAGACCGCCGAGCAGATCGCCTCGGTACGGGCCGCCGCCGAGGCCGCGGGGCGTGCCACCCCGCCCGGCATCAGCGTGTCGTTCCGGCCGATCCTCGCGCCCACCGAGGAACTGGCCTGGGAACGCGCGCACCGCGTCCTCGCCACCATCAAGTCCGGTGCCGGGCGGCCCTTCCTCGACCAGCACCGGCGCAGGCACGGAGACGGCGGGCCGCAGAACACCGGCTCCCAGCGGCTCTTGGCCGCGGCCGCCAAGGGCGATCTGCACGACCGCGCGCTGTGGACCCCCACCGCGACCGCCAGCGGAGCCGGAGGCAACACCACCGCGCTGGTCGGCACCCCGGAAACCGTCGCCCAGGCCCTCCTCGACTACGTCGACATCGGCGTCACCACCCTCCTCATCCGCGGCTACGACCCGCTGGACGACGCCATCGACTACGGACGCCACCTCATCCCCCTGGTCCGCCAGGAACTCGCCCACCGCGCGTCCACCGCCACGCCGCTCGCCGCGGGGAGCACCCGATGACCGAGGTCCCCACCTGGCGGCCTCCGGCCGGTATCGCCCCGCGCGGAACGCTGATCGTCCTCCCCGGGCGTGGTGAACACCCTCTCGTCTACGAACGGTTCGGCCGTCGTCTGGCCCAGGACGGATACGTGGTGCACGCGCTCGGCACCACCCCGCAGGACACGGCGGACCACGTGCGGCACGCCGCCTCGCGCGCCGCCGGAGAGCGGGCCACCGCCCCCGTCGTCCTGGTCGGCAGCGACACCGGCGCGCTCCACGCGCTGCACGCCGCCGCGCCGCACGCGGGCCCCTTCGCCGTGCACGGCGTCGTCCTCGCGGGCGCCGCACCGGTCAACGGCCCCGGAACGGCCGGAACCGACGACTGGGACGCCGAACTCGACGCGCGGACCGCGTGCCCGACCCACCGGGCACGGCTGAGTGAGGACGCCGGCTTCCGCCGCGGACAGCTCGCCGCACCGGTCCCGGACCACCTCCTGACCGAGGACCCGCGCCTCGGGGTGCCCGCCCTCGTCCTGCACGGCGAGGACGATCCGGTCACGCCGGTCAAGGAAGCACGTGAACGCGCCGCCCTGCTTCCCGGAGCCACTCTCGCCGTGGTGCGCGGCGGCGTCCACGACGTCCTCAACGACGCCTCCCACCGGACCGCGGCGGCGGCCCTGGTCCTGTGGCTCGAAGGTGTCCGGGCCGACCCGGACACGGCGCGCCCGCTCCTGACCCTCATCGAAGCCTGAGCCCGCCGCAGGCAACCGCACCCGAAGGGACGCGACATGACCGTTTCCACCCAGCACTCCGCGCACGCGCGGGCCGTATCGCCCCAGCACCCCGCCCCCGCGCGGGCCGTGCCACCGGACGCCGAGGAACCGGGCGCGGGCGAGATACTGCGCCGCACGCTGCGCCGGCACGCGGCCGGGGTCACCGTGATCACGGTGCCCGGACCGGCCGGGTTCACCGCGACCTCGTTCACGTCGGTCTCGCTCGCCCCGGCCCTCGTCTCCTTCTACCTCGGGGCCACGGCCTCCACCTTCGCCGCCGTCGAGCGGGCGGACCGGTTCGCCGTCCACGTTCTCGGCGCCCAGGACGCGGCCCTGGCCGCCGGGTTCGCCCGCAGCGGCGCCGACAGGTTCGCGGGCGTGCCATGGACCCCGGACAGCGGCGGACTCCCGATCCTCGACGGCGTGCCCGCGTGGCTCACCGCGCGCGTGACGCTGCGCCGGCGCATCGGCGACCACGTGCTGGTCGTGGGGGAGGTCGAGTCGGGCGGCGGCCACCACACGGGCACGGCCCTCGTCCACCACGACGGCGCGTTCGCGACCCCGGTGGGCCTCGCGGCACCCGCACAGGGATGACGCGCGGGGTGCGGGGCCGCGTACACGGACCCGCACCCCGCGACCGGTGCCCGCCTCGCGGGGAAGGGGGCACGCCGCACCGCGCATGTCAACCAACCACCTTTACCAGCGCCGGTGTTGCGACAGGCCGCCGCACCGCGTACGGTCACCTCCCGTGCACACCGGACCGGCGCCACGACGCCACACACGGATCGGCGATCCGGTGGAGAGCTGATCGCACGGAGGGGGCGCGGAAGCCACCCCCTTCCTCCGGCACGCGGACCTCCACGGACTCAGGTCATTACGAGTCCTTTCCCATGCCGGAACACAGCGAGGTCAGCCAGATGACAGTCACCTTCAACCACACCATCATCGCGTCCAAGGACCGCGAGGAGTCGGCCCGGTTCTTCCGCGAGCTGCTGGAACTCCCGGCGGCGCCGTCCTGGGGACCGTTCGTCAACATCCAGCTGGAGGACGGCGTACTGCTCCAGTTCGCCGAACCCCCGGTCGACATCCAGATGCAGCACTACGCGTTCCTGATCGACGAGGAGCTGTTCGACCGGGCGTACGGGCGGCTGCGCGAGCGCGGCATCGAGCACTGGGCCGATCCGCAGATGCGCCGCTCCGGCGAGGTCAACAGCGAACACGGCGGCCGGGGCGTCTACTTCAAGGATCCCGCGGGTCACGCGATCGAGCTGATCACGCGCCCGTACCTGTAGCCGCTCGCCCGGCCCCACGCTTCAGAGGCTGCCGCCGAAGGCCCGTACCGCCGCGCCCCGCCACGCCTCGGCCTCCGGGCCGAGAGCGAGGTGGGGCGCGGCGCTCAGCACCGGGTGGCCGAACTGCAGCAACAGCAGTTCGTCCCCCGGCTCGACGGGGCCGGACACGGTCTGCGGCCACCACAGCGCCTCGTCGGCGCCCAGCTCGGGCAGGGTGGGCGGCGGACCGGGCAGCGGGCCGTGAGCGGAGCCGTCCGGGGCGAGCCGGTAGCGTCCCGGGGCCGGCAACCGGGGCAGGTGGGCCCGTCGCCCCGCGCGCACGACGAACTGACTCAGTCCCGGTACGGGGGCCAGGCTGACGGACCCCCCGGGCAGGGCGGGCAGCAGGCAGGCCAGGATGTGCAGACCCAGGGCGGGCAGCAGACCGGCCGCGTGTTCCGCCGCCTGCGACAGGGCGGAGGCCGCCCGGAAGCGCGGGCTGATCCCGACACCGACCACCTCGGTCCCGTCCGCCAGCAGGTCCACCCCGAACACGCCGCGGTAGCCGCGCTCGCGCAACACCTCCCCGACGCGCAGCGCCGCGCCACGGGCGCGCTCGTACACCCCCGGCGCGAGTGCGTCCGGGCCGAGCAGTTGATCGCCCTCGGGCGCGCCCCGGTCCGCCGCAGGACCGGTCGGACCCGGCAGGTGGTGCGAGACGGCCGAGACGACCGTGCGGTCGCCGGCCGCGCACGCGCTCACCACGAGCGGACGGCCCGGCAGGACGCGGCTGAGCTTGAGCGCCCGGCCCGGCCAGGCGGCCATCGCCCTCTCCAGCGCCTCGGGGCCGCTCACCGGCACCGTGCCCCGCCGCGGCGGGCCGCTCTCGCGGCGTTCGAGAACCGCCTGCTGCCACTGTCCGTCCCAGTAGGCCGAAACGCTTCTGCGGCGGTGGGCGGGGACGACGACGTGATCGGCGACGGGGACCCCGGCGATCCGGAACAGCTCCAGAGAGTCGATCGTGTCGGCCGCCCGCGCGGCGATCGCCGCGTCGGCGGCCAGCAGCCGGTGCCCGTGCGCACGGGCCCAGCGCGTCGCGGTGCCGCCGTACTCGGGGGCCGGGGCCACCGCGAAGGCACGGGGCGCGGGCTGCCTGGGCGGTTCGACCGAGCGGGGCGCGGGCACCGTACGCAGCGGCGGCGGCGCCTCGTGCCGCAGCCACGGGACGCGGTGCCCGAAGGAGGTGGAGAGGAAGGCCGAGCGGTCCAGCCACACGACGTCCTCGACCCGCTCCGCGAGCAGTGCCAGCCCCTCGTCGGCCGGCACGCCCTCCAGAACCTCCTGCCCCCGCCCCGCCCGACGGACCGGCCCGTACGGCGATGCCATCGCGTTCCTCCTCGCTTCCGTCGCGCGTCTCGCGCGTACTGCGGTTACGGGAGGTTAGACACGCTGGTCCCGGGTGTTCGCCGCCCGCGCGGCGAGGGACGGGGCAAACCCCCTGATACGGGGGAGTTTCACCGCACGCCGGACCTACAGGAGGACAGGTATTCGTCACCGGCTTCCCACCAGACGTCCCCCGTCGCACGCGGTCGCGGCCCCGCCTCCCCGCGAGAACCGGGGCGAGGGGGCCGGCCGGGCCCCGCCGTGGTCAGGCCGCCGGGGCCGGATAGGTGGGGTACTCGACGCCGGACACGTGCTGGACCACCCGCACGACCTGGCAGGAGTAGCCGAACTCGTTGTCGTACCAGAGGTAGAGGATCGCGTTGTCACCCTCGACCTTGGTGGCCCCGGCGTCGACGATCGAGGCGTGGCGCGAGCCGATGAAGTCGCTGGAGACCGCGTCGGGGGTGCTGACGAAGTCGATCTGACGCTTGAGCGGCGAGGTGAGCGACACCTCGCGGAGGTGGTCGAGGACCTCCGCGCGCGTGGCCTCGCGGGCGAGGCGCAGATTGAGGATCGCGATCGACACGTCCGGCACGGGGACGCGGATCGAGCTGCCGGTGATCTTCGCGTCGAGGTCCGGGAGGGCCTTCGCGACCGCGGAGGCGGCGCCGGTCTCCGTGATGACCATGTTGAGCGGCGCGGACCGCCCCCGCCGGTCCGAGCCGTGGTAGTTGTCCAGCAGGTTCTGGTCGTTGGTGAAGGAGTGCACCGTCTCGACGTGGCCGCGCAGGACGCCGTACTCGTCCGCCATCGCCTTGAGCGGCGGGACGATCGCGTTGGTCGTGCAGGAGGCGCAGGACAGGATCCGCTCGTCGGGCTTGATCGTCTCGTGGTTGACGCCGTGCACGATGTTGGGGATGTCCCCCTTGCCGGGCGCGGTCAGCACCACCTTGGCGATGCCGGGACGCAGGTGCTTCGACAGCCCCTCGCGGTCCCGCCAGCGGCCGGTGTTGTCGATGAGGACCGCGTCCCTGATCCCGTACTCGGTGTAGTCCACCGTCGTCGGGTCGTCGCAGTAGATCACCTGGATCTCGTGGCCGTTGGCGAGGATCCGCTCGCGCGCCTCGTCCACCGTGATGGTGCCCTGGAACGGCCCGTGGATCGAGTCCCTGCGCAGCAGCGAGGCGCGCTTGACGATGTCCTGGCCAGAGCCCCTGCGCACGACGACGGCGCGCAGCCGCAGGCCGTTGCCGGAGCCGGCCTTCTCGATGAGCAGACGGGCCACGAGACGGCCGATGCGGCCGAAGCCGTAGAGGACGACATCCCTCGGCGCGCCGCGCTCGATCTTGCGCTCACCGGTCGCCCCGGCGACGGCCTCGGCGGTGAACTCCGCCACGCTCAGGCCCCGGTCGTCTGCCCGGTACGTCGTGGCGAGCATGCCGATGTCGATCTGGGAGGGCCCGAGGTCGAGAGCGGTCAGTGCCTCCAGGAACGGCAACGTCTCGGTGACCGACAGCTCCGCGCCCGCTATCTGCCGGGCGAAGCGGTGGGTCTTCAGGAGACCGACCACCGACTTGTTCACCAAGGAGCGGCTGTGGAGCAGGACGGTCACGTCCCGGTCCCGTTGCAGCTTCCCGATGATCGGGATCATCGACTCCGCGATCCGCTCGCGGGTCTTCCATTGAGTGAACGAGTCGTCATTGACAGTCACAGATTTAACTTTCGAGCTAGGCGACGCTCATATGATAACCCGGTGGTCGGTGGGCTTTCGGGCGGGCCCACGACCGGTGCGGGACATCCACGACCAGCCCTCGTCGGGCGCGCGGTGTCCCGCCCGGGTCGCGGGCGCGAGCTTGGACGGGGCAGTCCGCGGTCCGCTACGCCGCGTTCCGTCTGCCGGGGAAACCGTGCCCGCGCGCGGCGACGACCACCACGAGCACCGGCACGAGCAGCAGCAGGACCGCCCACGGGAAGGAGCCGCTGCCGTAGACGTCGAGGAGGACACCGCCGAGGACGCCACCTGCGGCCATCGCGAGGTTCCACAAGGTCACCAGCATCGCCTGTGCCCCGTCCGCCTGTTCACCACCGGCGTCGCCGGCCGCCGTCTGCAGCAGCGTGGGCACCCCGCCCCAGCCCAGGCCCCACAGCGCCGAGGCGGCGTACACCGCCGCCTCGTCCCGCGCGTACAGCGCGAGCAGCGTCGCCGCCACGGCCACCAGCAGCGTGCTGAGCACCGTCAGGGAGCGCAGCCGACGGTGGATCAGCGCCCCCACCGCCCAGACGCCCAGCAGCGAGGCGAGACCGAAGCAGAGCAGCACGAGGTCCGTGCTGCCGCCCAGGCCCACGTCGTCGAGGAACGGGGCGATGTACGCGTACAGGACCGTATGGGCCAGGACGAAGAAGAGCGTCACGCTCAGCACCGCCGGCACGCCCGGCACCCGCGCGGCCCGCAGGAGCCCCGGGCCCCTGCCGGGTTCGTGCCCCGGGTGGTCCGGCACGATCGCCGTGATCCACACCAGCAGCAGGACCGTGAGACCCGTCATCGACAAGAACGCCACCCGCCAGCCCGCCGTCGAGCCGAGGAAGGTCCCGGCGGGCACACCCAGCGACAGGGCGACCGGGATGCCCGCCATGGCCACGGCGATCGCCCTGCCCTGGAGCGCCACGGGAGCCAGCCGCCGCGCGTACCCGGCGAGCAGCGCCCACGCGAGACCCGCGGCCGTGCCGGCGAGGAAACGCGCCACCGCCGTCAGCGCGTAGTCCGAGGACACCGCCGTGACGGTGTTGGCCACGGCGAAACCCGCCATCGCCGTCAGGAGCAGCCGCTTGCGCGGCCACCCGGAAGTGGCCGCGGTCAGCGGGATCGCGGTCACGGCGGTACCGATCGCGTAGATCGTGACGGTCTGGCCGGCCGCGGACTCGCTCACGCCGAGGTCCGCGCTCATCGCCGGCAGCAACCCCGCCGGCAGCGTCTCGGTGAGACTGGTGAGGAAGACGGCGGTCGCGAGAGCGAGGAGGGCGAACAGCGGAAGACGCTGCCGCTCCCCACCCCCCGCCCGCGCGCCGGCCGGTGAGGAGCGGGCCGCCGAGGACTCGGCCGTGGTGTCGGGGGTGGTGCTCATGCGTACCTCTCCGGACGGTTCGGCTCGCCGGACGGCCGTCCGGCGAGCGGTGTTCTGTGCGGGCGCACCCGACACTGCGCCCTGGCGCTTCGGGAATCCTTCGGGAAAGCTGACGGCCCACCGGCGGCCGGACAGGGAGCCCACCGGCGGCCCCTGTACCGTGACCGGCATGCGGTTCGGTGTACTGGGGCCACTCGTGGTGTGGGACGACGCGGGAGAGCCGGTCACCGTCCCCGAGGCCAAGGTGCGTGCCCTCCTCGCGGACCTGCTCGTACACGAAGGCGCCCCGGTCCCCACCGACCGCCTCGTACAGGACCTGTGGGGCGACGCGCCGCCCGGCAACCCGGCCGGCGCCCTCCAGGCCAAGGTCTCCCAACTGCGGCGCGTGCTCGGCAAGGACCGCGTGCAGCGCCGGCCGCCCGGCTACCGCCTCGTACTCGACGGTCCGGGCCCCGAGGTGGACGCGGGCCGGTTCCGCGCCCTGGTCACCGAGGCCCGCACCGCCGCCGATCCGCACACCCGGGCGGCGCTGCTCACCCAGGCCCTCGGCCTGTGGCGGGGCGCCGCCTACGCGGACTTCGCCGACGAGGAGTTCGTCCGGGCGGCGGCTCAGCGCCTCGGCGAGCAGCGGCTCTCGGCCCTGGAGGAGCAGGCCGAGGCACGGCTCCTCACCGGCGACCACCTCCTGCTCGGGGAACTTGCCGGCCTCGTCGTCGCACACCCCCTGCGGGAGCGGCTGCGCGCCCTCCAGATGCGCGCTCTGTACCGAGCGGGCCGTCAGAGCGAGGCACTGGCGGCCTACGAGGACCTGCGCGCACGCCTCGCCGCGGATCTCGGGATCGACCCGGCCCCCGAACTCGCGCGCCTGCACCGGGCCGTTCTGCGCCAGGACCCCGCCCTGGCCGAGGCCCTCCCCGCCGCTGTCCCCCTCCCGCCCCCCTCCACGACCGCGCCGCGGACGCCTCCGTCCCTTACCGCGTACGTTGGTGCCCCGGAGCCCGCCGCCGGGGCCCTGCCGCTCGCGCTGACCCCTCTCGTCGGACGGGAACGCGAACTCGCGAGGCTCGGCCGCCTCCTGACCGAGGCGCGGCTGGTGACGCTCACCGGCGCGGGCGGGGTCGGCAAGACGAGCCTGGCGCTGGCCGCCGCGCGAGCGCAGGAGGACCCTCCGGCGGGAGCCGAACCCCCGCCGGACGTCCGCCTCGTGGAGCTGTCCGGCCTCCGCGGCCCGGCCGGCGAACTCGCTCGGGCGGTCGGCGCCGCGCTGGGTCTGCGAGACGACGTCCCGGCGTCCGCGGGAGCACGCGGGGGCGCCGCCGCGTCCCCCGCCCAACGGCTCGCGCTCGCCCTCCGCGGGCGCCGTACCCTGCTCGTCCTCGACAACTGCGAGCACGTCGTGGAGGCGGCGGCGGAACTCGCCGGGCTGCTGCTGCGCTCCACCCCCGGCCTGCGGGTGCTCGCCACCAGCCAGGACCCGCTGGGGCTGGCCGGCGAGGTCCTTCTCCCCGTCGAGCCGCTGGCGCCCGAGGACGCCGTCCTGCTGTTCACGGAGCGTGCCGCCGACAGCGACCCGCGCTTCCCCCGTGACCCGCGCGAGGCCGATCCCGGCGACCGGGAGGCCGTGGCCGAGATCTGCCGCCGTCTCGACGGCATCCCGCTCGCCCTCGAACTCGCCGCGACCCGCGTACGCGCCCTGGGGGTCCGGGAACTGGCCCTGAGGCTCGGTGACCGGTTCACGCTGCTCACCTCCCACCGGCGCGACGTACCGGCCCGGCAGCGGACACTGCGTGCCGTACTCGACTGGAGCTGGGAACTGCTGAGCGGTCCCGAGCGCGTCGTGCTGCGCCGACTGGCGGCGCACAGCGACGGCTGCGCCCTCGACGCCGCCGAGGACACCTGCTCCGGTGACGGGGTGGACCGTCGGGAGGTGCTCCCCCTCCTGGTCCGGCTCGTCGACCGCTCCCTCGTGGTCGTCTCGGAAGCCCGCTGGGGACGGCGCTACCGGCTGCCGGAGTCCGTCGCCGCGTACGCGGGCGAACACCTCAACGCGGCGGCCGAGTCGGCCGCCGTTCGCGAGCGCCACCTGCGTCACTACCGCGCACTCGCCGAACGCGCCGAGCCCCACCTGTGCGCGGCCGGCCGGAGGGAATGGCTCGGCCGCCTGGACGCCGAGGCGGGAAACCTGCGCGGGGCGCTTGAGGAGGCGGTCCGCCGGGCCCGGAGCGGCGCCACCGAGGACCGGGCCGACGCGGTCCGGCTGGCCACCTCCCTGACGTGGTGGTGGCTGCTGCGCGGACGGCTCACCGAGGCACGCCGCGCCCTCACCGCCGTGCGCGCCACCTACGGGCGGCCCGGCGGAGACCGGGCCGAGGCGGGCCCCGCCCCCCTCGAACTCGTCCTGCTGGAGCACGCCTTCGCGCTCCTGACCGGCGACCGCACCGGCGCGGACACGATCGTCCCCGCCGTCCCCGACGCCGCCCCCGCGGCCGGCCGAGGCCGCACCGCCCGCGCCCTGTGGCTGTGCGCCCACGGCCTGTACAGCGCGGGCGCCGTCGCGGGCGCCGAGGAGCTGAACGACCGCGCCCACGCCGCCTTCGCCGAGACGGACGACCGCTGGGGCAACGCCGCCGCGCTCGGCCTGCGCGCCACCCTGGCCCTGGCGCGCGGCGACCTCGCGGCGGTCGCTCGCGACGGACTGCTCAGCGCCCGCATCTTCCGTGAACTGGGCGATATATGGGGCCAGTTGCAGACGGTTCTGCCACTCGCCGTGCTCGCCGAGATCAAGGGGGAGTACGACGAGGCGGCCCGCCGTCAGCGCGAAGGGCTCGACCTGGCCCGTGAGGGGGACCTGCCCGCCGAGGTGTCCCTCCGGCTCTCCGGGCTCGGCCGGCTGGCCCTGCTGGCCCGCGACTGGGACCGCGCCGAGGACCTGCACGAGCAGGCCCGCCGCCTCGCCGTCGCCCAGGGCTTCGCGTACGGGGAGATCCACGCCGAGATGGGTCTGGCGCTCGGGGCGCGCCGCCGGGGCGACCTGGACACCGCCGAAAGGCACCTGCTGCACCTGCGCGACAGCCATGCCGAGGCGTCCTCACCGGCGGGGGACCACCTCCTGTGCGCCGAACTCGGCTTCCTCGCCGAACTCCGGGAAGACGCGCGGGGCGCGAGCCTCCACCACCTGCGCGGCTGGGAGGTGGCCCGCGCCCTCGACGAACCGCGTGCCCTCGCGCTCTCCCTGGAGGGCCTGGCGGGCGCGGCGGCCCTGTCCGGCGACACGCCCGGCGCCGCGCGGGCCGCGCTGCTGCTCGGAGCCGCGGACGCGGCGCGCCGGGGCGCCGGGGCCCCGCTCCCGCCCGCCGAGCGAGCGGACGTGGACCGTGTCACGGCGGCCGCACGCGGAGCCCTGGGGCCCGCCGCGTTCGATGCGGCCTTCGCCCGGGGGGCCGAACTCGCGCCCAGGGAAGCGGTGTTCACCCCGCCGCCGCACTGCGGCACCACGGCGCGACACGTCCCCGCCGAAGCGCCCCGCACCGCCCTGCCGGGACCCTCGGCGCCGCCCGCGAGAGGTACGGAGAACAGGCCGGACAGACCGCTGAGCTGTCCATGATGCGGGTGCCCCGTTGACAGCGGATCGAGGAACTGTCTAGGTTACGCCGCAGATCGGTCGGGAGTGACCGTGTCGAGCCCGGCCGGGCGGAAGGGTGACGGTGGCAGCGATGACGAAGTCCGCGGCGCTCACCGTCTCCCGGCACCGCGGCCGAGTCGCGCCCTTCCTGAACCGCCCCGTCGATCTCCTGCGCGTCAACAGCGCCCTGTGTCCGCGTGTTGTGGGCACCACCGCCCGCCGCCAGGACTGACCCACCGCACCCGGTGACCGCCGCTTCGGCTGCGGACCGGCGCAGGGACCGCCCACCGTTCCGGATCAACCGGGGCGAGACCGCGGTCGCCGGGCAGCCCCAACGGCACCGGCCCTCCTGAGTACGCCCTCCCGGGCGATCGCCCCCGCGGCCCGCCCGCACAGTCACCCGCCCTGCCGCCGTACACCACGGCACAGCAGTCCTCTCCCACCGTCCCTCGTGCGTCGCCGCCTTGTCGACGTACGGCCCCTCCGTGCGCGTCCCGTCCCGGGGTGCCCGCCGGTGCCCACTCCGCAGGAGCCCACCCATGAGTGAACCGCCAGGTTCCGCCGTCTCTCCCGTCCGGCCCTCACCGGCCCCGGCGCCCGAGGCCGCCGGGCCGCTGTCGGCTCAGCGGGTCCAGCCCCTGCGCCGCCCCGGCCGCTGGATACTGACCGCCGTCGTACTGGTGCTGGCCGCCCAGATCGCGCACGGCCTCGTCACCAACCCCTTCTACCAGTGGGACCGTTTCGCCTACTGGTTCCTGCGGCCCTCCCTCCTCGACGGCCTGCTCATCACCCTTGAGGTCACCGCCCTCTCGGCGGTGCTCGGTCTGCTCGGCGGGGTACTGCTCGCCCTGGCCCGGCTGTCCCGCAGCCCCGTCCTGCGCGGGGTGAGCTGGACCTACATCTGGCTGTTCCGCTCGGTCCCGCTCATCGTGGTCCTGCTGTTCCTCTACAACTTCAGCGCCCTGTACCAGACGCTGAGCATCGGAGTGCCCTTCGGGCCCGCCTTCTTCCGCTTCGACGAATCGCGGCTGGCCACCGACCTCGTCGTCGCCGTCGTCGGACTGAGCCTCAACGAGGCCGCCTATGCCGCCGAGGTGGTGCGCGCCGGGCTGCTCTCCGTCGACCAGGGCCAGCACGAGGCGGCCTCCGCCCTCGGACTGCCGCGCCGCTACCAGTTCCTGCGCATCGTCCTCCCGCAGGCCCTGCGTGCGATCACCCCTGCCTACGTCAACCAGCTCATCGGACTCGTCAAGAGCACCTCCCTCGTGTTCTACGTCTCGCTCCTCGACCTGTTCGGCACCGTGCAGAGCATGGGCAGCACCTACCCGGGCGACATCGTGCCCCTCCTCCTCGTCGCCACCGTCTGGTACGTGATCCTCACGAGCCTCGTCTCCGTCGTGCAGTTCTACGTCGAGCGCCGCTCCTCCCGCGGGGCCCTGCGCACCCTGCCACCGACCCCGCTGCAACGGCTGCGCTCCGCCGTCCGCGAACTGAGGGCCCGCGCCCGCAAGGAGGCCGCGATATGAGCACGGCACCGGCCGCCGCCGTCGAGATCCACGACGTCCACAAGTGGTACGGCGCCCACCGGGTCCTCGACGGGGTGAACCTGACGGTGCGACCGGGTGAGGTCACCGTCGTCCTCGGCCCCTCCGGCTCCGGGAAGTCGACCCTCCTCAGGGTCGTCAACCACCTGGAGAAACCCGAGATCGGCCACGTCAGCCTCGGCGGGGAACTGATCGGGGTACGCCGGCACAAAGGACGGCTCAAGGAACTCAACGAACGCGCCATCCTCGCCCAGCGCAGCCGCATCGGCTTCGTCTTCCAGAACTTCAACCTCTTCCCGCACCTCACCGCCCTCGACAACGTGGCCGCCGCACCCGTCGCCACCGGCCGGGCCACGAAGGAGGAGGCCGCGGAGCTCGCGCGGACACTACTCGACCGGGTCGGGCTCGGCGAGCGCGCCGGCGCCTACCCCCGCCAGCTCTCCGGCGGACAGCAGCAACGCGTCGCCATCGCCCGCGCCCTGGCACTGCGCCCCGAAGTGGTCCTCTTCGACGAACCCACCTCCGCGCTCGACCCGGAACTCGTCGGTGAGGTGCTCGACGTCATCAAGGACCTCGCCACGAGCGGCACGACCCTCGTCGTGGTGACCCACGAGATCGGCTTCGCCCGCGAGGTGGCCGACCGGGTCGTCTTCCTCGACGGCGGCCGCGTACTGGAACAGGGGCCGCCCTCCGAGGTCCTCGACCGGCCCGCGCACCCCCGCACCCGGGACTTCCTGCTCAGAGTCCTGTGAACACCCGGCCTCCCCCCTCCTCCCCGGCCACCACATCCTCACCGACAAGGAACCGCACCCATGCCCACCAGCCGCACCCACCACAGAGCCGCGCGCCGCTCCCTGACCGCCGCCCTGGCCCTCACCACCCTCGCCCTCGCCCTCACCGCGTGCGGCGGTGACGAGGAGAACAGCGCCTCGGTGGCCGCCCCCGGCACGAAGCCCGGTCAGGTCACGATCGGCGCGCTGGCGAACGGGGCGGCCGAGAAGACCACCCTGCGGGTCCCCAAGGTGGCCTCCCTGCACGCCAAGCTCCCCCAAGCGCTACGCGACAAGGGGGAGTTGGTCATCGGCGTGGGCGCGCTACCCGCGGGCTCCCCGCCGCTGGACTTCGTCGGCAGCGACCAGAAGACCCTCACCGGCTCCGAGAGCGACCTCGGCCGGCTCGTCGCCTCCGTCCTCGGCCTCAAGCCGGTGGTGCGCAACTCCACGTGGGAGAACCTGTTCGTCGGCATCGACAGTGGCAAGGTCGACGCCGCCTTCTCCAACGTCACCGACACCGAGGAGCGCAAGCGCAAGTACGAGTTCGCCTCCTACCGCCAGGACAACCTGGCCTTCGAGACGAACAAGACGAGCGACTGGACCTTCAAGGGCGACTACAAGGTGCTCGCCGGCCAGACCGTCGCCGTCGGCTCGGGCACCAACCAGGAACGCATCCTGCTCGCCTGGCAGAAGAAGCTCAAGGACGAGGGCAAGAAGCTCACCGTCAAGCACTACCCCGACAACAACGGCGTCTACCTGGCCCTGCGCGGGAAGAAGATCGACGCCTACTTCGGCCCCAACCCGGCGGTCGCCTACCACGTCCACAAGAGCGCCGGCTCCCCTCAGCCGACACGCAGCGCCGGCACCTTCTCCGGGGCGGGCGCCGAACTCCAGGGACTCATCGCCGCCACCGCCAAGAAGGGCAGCGGACTCGCGGAGCCCCTGGCCGCCGCCATCAACCACCTCATCAAGAACGGCCAGTACGCCACCTGGCTCAAGACCTGGAACCTCTCCGACGAGGCCGTGAGCCGCTCCCTGGTCAACCCGCCGGGGCTCCCGCTCAGCGACTCCTGACCCGACCCGGACTCAGGGCGGCGCCCCGCGCCGCCGTCACCACCCCGAACCAGGAGAACCCCGCACCATGGCGACCAGCGTCCAGCCGGCCCAGCAGCCGCCCGCCCCCTCCACCCCCCATCCGCTCGACAACCCCGCCTGGGCCGCGCTGAGCGGACCGCACTCCTCCTTCGCCGAACGGGTGGGCCTCGCCGCGCGCTACCCGAGCGACGTCGCCACGTTCACGGCGCTCGCCGACCCCGCGGACCCCGCCGCCTGGGCCGACCTCGCGACCCTGCTGGGCCCCGGCGTCGAGGCCGTCGTCACCGGGGCGAGCAGCCAAGCGCCGCCCGGCTGGCAGACCGTGGAGCGAGTCGCCGGCGTCCAGTTCGTCGACACCGCGCTACGCGCCGCACCCGATCCGCAGGCCGTACGGCTCACCCAGGCCGACGCCGACGAGATCCTCGACCTCGTGGCCCGCACCCGCCCAGGGCCCTTCAAACAGCGCACCGTCACCCTCGGCACGTACCTGGGCATCCGGCACGAGGGCCGCCTCGTCGCGCTGGCGGGGGAGCGCCTGCACCCGCCGGGCTGGACCGAGATCAGCGCCGTGTGCACCGACCCCGCACACCGCGGCCGGGGACTCGCCACCCGGCTCGTGCGCGCGGTGGCCGCCGGGATCAGGGAACGCGGGGAGACCCCCTTCCTGCACACCGCGGCGAGCAACACCACGGCCATCCGGCTGTACGAGTCACTCGGCTTCACGCTCCGCAAGCAGACGACATTCCTCGCCGTACGCACCCCGGACACCGTCACCCGCTGACACCACCGCCCGGAGCAGGCCCGCCGCCGCCCGCACGGCCCCGCCCACCAGAAAGGCCCCTCCCGTGTCCCAGACACCGCCCCTGCACCTGGCCGTCGCCCTCGACGGAGCCGGCTGGCACCCCGCCGCCTGGCGCGAACCCGGGGCCAGGCCGAAGGACCTCCTCACCGCCCGCTACTGGGGCGATCTGGTGCGCGAGGCGGAGGCGGGCCTGCTCGACTTCGTGACCTTCGAGGACTCCCTCGCCCTCCAGTCCGACCACCTCGACCGGGTCGACGACCGCACCGACCGGGTACGCGGACGGCTGGACGCGGTACTCCTCGCGGCCCGTGTCGCCCCCCTCACCCGCCACATCGGCCTCGTGCCCACCGCCGTGGTCACCCACACCGAGCCCTTCCACCTGTCCAAGGCCGTCGCGACCCTCGACCACGTCAGCGAGGGCCGCGCCGGACTACGCGTCCAGATCTCCGCACGCCCCTACGAGAGCGCTCACTTCGGCCGGCGCACCCTTCCGCGCCTCACGCTCAAGGAGCTCAACGAACCGGCCGGACAGGCGCTCGTCGAGGAGTTCTTCGACGAGGCGGCCGACTACGTGGAGGTCGTGCGCCGCCTGTGGGACAGCTGGGAGGACGACGCGGAGATCCGCGACGCCGCCACCGGCCGCTTCATCGACCGCGACAAACTCCATTACATCGACTTCAGCGGCCCACACTTCAGCGTCAAGGGGCCCTCCATCACTCCCCGGCCCCCGCAGGGCCAGCCCCTGGTCACCGCCCTCGCCCACCAGACCATCCCCTACCGGCTGGTGGCCCGTTCCACCGACCTCGGCTACGTCACCCCGCACAGCGCCGAGGACGCGCGGGCCGTCGTCCACGAGATCCGCGAGGAGCAGCAGGCCGCCGGACGGGAGGGCGAACCCCTGCACGTGTTCGGTGAACTGGTGGTCCTGCTCGATAAGGAACCCGGACGCGCCGCCGAACGCCTCGCCCACCTCGACGACCTCGCCGGTGGCACCTACACGAGCGACGCCGAGATATTCACCGGCACCCCCGCCGAACTCGCCGACCTCCTCCTCGACTGGCGGGGCGCCGGCCTGACCGGATACCGGCTGCGCCCCGCCGTCCTCGACCACGACCTGACCGGCATCACCCGCGCGCTGGTGCCCGAACTGCGCAGGCGCGGGGCCTTCCGCGACAGCTACACCGCCGACACCCTGCGCGGACTGCTGGGCCTGGACCGCCCCGCCAACCGCTACGCCACCACCTGACCCGGAGGAACCCACCATGAGCACACCGCTCAAGCAGATCCATCTGGCGGCGCACTTCCCCGGGGTCAACAACACCACGGTGTGGAGCGACCCGAGGTCCGGAAGTCACATCGACTTCCGCTCCTTCACCCACTTCGCGAAGACCGCAGAACGCGCCAAGTTCGACTTCCTGTTCCTCGCCGAGGGGCTGCGGCTGCGCGAACAGGGCGGGAAGATCTACGAACTCGACGTGGTGGGCCGGCCCGACACCTTCACGGTGCTCGCCGCCCTCGCCGCCGTCACCGAACGCCTCGGCCTGACCGGGACCATCAACTCGACCTTCAACGAGCCCTACGAGGTCGCCCGGCAGTTCGCGAGCCTCGACCACCTCTCCGAGGGACGTGCCGCCTGGAACGTCGTCACCTCCTGGGACGCCTTCACCGGGGAGAACTTCCGGCGCGGCGGCTTCCTCCCCCAGGACCAGCGGTACGCGCGCGCCACGGAGTTCCTGTCCACCGCGCACGAACTCTTCGACTCCTGGACGGGGCAGGAGATCGTCGCCGACCAGGAGTCCGGGACCTTCCTGCGGGACGCGCGCGCCGGGGCCTTCGCCCACCACGGCGAGCAGTTCGACATCGAGGGCCGCTTCAACGTGCCGCGCAGCCCCCAGGGACGGCCGGTCGTCTTCCAGGCCGGCGACTCCGAGGAGGGCCGCGAGTTCGCCGCCGCCCAGGCCGACGCCATCTTCAGCCGGCACGACACGCTGGAGGCAGGCCGGCAGTTCTACCGCGACGTCAAGGGCCGCCTCGCCCGCCACGGCCGCCGCCCCGAACAGCTGTTGATCCTTCCCGCCGCCACCTTCGCGCTCGCCGACACCGACGCCGAGGCTCTCGAACTCGCCCACGAGGTGCGACTCCAGCAGGTCAGCGGACAGACCGCGCTGCGCCACCTGGAACACGTCTGGAACCGCGACCTGTCCGGCTACGACCCGGACGGGCCGCTGCCCGACATCGACCCGGACCCCGGCGAGCACACCGTCGCGCGCGGCCGCGCCAGTGTGCGGCAGCACCGCGACCCGCTGGCTCTCGCGCGGGAGTGGCGCGAACGCGCCGAGGCGAAGAACCTCTCCATCCGGGAACTCGTCATCGACGTCACCGGGCGCCAGACCTTCATCGGCTCGCCCGCCACCGTCGCGGCCACCATCAACGATCTGGTGCAGGCCGACGCCGCCGACGGGTTCATCCTCGTCCCGCACCTCACCCCGGGCGGGCTCGACGCCTTCGCCGACACCGTCGTCCCGCTGCTCCAGGAACGCGGCGTCTTCCGGCACGACTACACGGGAAAGACCCTGCGCGACCACCTCGGTCTCGCGCTGCCCGAAGCCGCCGAGCACTGAGGAGCACGGTCATGCCCGCCCTTCCCCTCGGGGTCCTCGATCTCGTCCCCGTCTCCTCCGGCGAGAGCCCCGCCCAGGCGATCCGCCACTCGGTCGACCTGGCCCAGCACGCCGAACGTCTCGGATACGCCCGGTACTGGTTCGCCGAACACCACCTCAACCCGGGCGTGGCCGGAACCTCCCCGGCCGTGCTGCTGGCCCTGACCGCCCAGGCCACCGCGAGCATCCGGCTCGGCTCGGGGGCCGTCCAGCTCGGCCACCGCACCGCCCTGTCCACGGTGGAGGAGTTCGGCCTCCTCGACGCTCTGTACCCCGGCCGCCTCGATCTCGGCCTCGGCCGCTCGGGCGGCGCCCCGCCCGACAAGGCGGGCCCACCGCCCGCCCGTACCCCGGTCGTCGACGGCCGTGCCCCGAACGGGCTGCGGATACCCGAGCGCTTCTCCTTCGCCCACCTGCTCGGCTCCCCGCGCGTCGCCCTCCAGCAGAGACTCCTGCGCCAGCCGGGCGCCAGGCCGCAGGAGTACGGCGAGCAGATCGACGAACTCCTCGCGCTGCTGCACGGCACCTACCGCTCACCGGAGGGCATCGAGGCCCACGTCGTACCCGGTGAGGGCGCCGAGCTACAGGTGTGGATACTCGGCTCCAGCGGCGGCGTCAGCGCCCAGGCGGCCGGCCGGCTGGGACTGCGCTTCGCCGCGAACTACCACGTCAGCCCCGCGACCGTACTCGAAGCGGTCGAGGGCTACCGGGCCGCCTTCACCCCCTCCGAGGAACTGGCCGCACCCCACGTCAGCGTCTCGGCCGACGTGGTCGTCGCCGAGGACGAGGACCAGGCCCGCGAGCTCGCCGCGGGCTACGGGCCCTGGGTGCGCTCCATCCGCACCGCCGAGGGGGCGATCCCCTTCCCGACCCCCGAGGAGGCCCGCGCCCACCCCTGGACCGAGGCCGACCGGGCACTCGTGGCCGACCGCGTCGAGACCCAGTTCGTCGGGACCCCGCGGGGCGTGGCCGACCAGCTCGAACAACTCGCCCAGGCCACCGGCGCGGACGAACTGCTCGTCACCACCATCACCCACGACCACGCCGACCGGGTGCGCTCCTACGAGTTGCTCGCGAAGGAGTGGCACGCCAGGTGACCTCCGGCACAGCCGCGCGGAAGGGAGAGACGCCGGACCCCCGCGTACGTGAGCCCGTCACGTACGCGGGGGTCCGGCGCCGTCCCCGTGCCTCAGTCCAGGGTGGCCCCGGACGTCTCGGGTGCCCAGACGAAGGAGAACACCGCGCCCAGTACGAGAAAGGCGCTGAGAATCGCCATGGAGGGGGAGAAACCGAGATGGTCGATGCTCATGGGCAGCAGGAAGGTACCCGCCGCCGAGCCGACCCGGCTCAGTCCGTTGAGGAGGCCCACCCCGGAACTGCGCAGTGAGGTGGAGAACAACTCGGGCGGATAGACCTGATCCAGGTTGGAGGAGGCCGACATCGTGAAGGTGAAGACCAGGAACAGCACGAACAGCAGAAGCTTCGGGGCGCCCGGCCACACCCCCATCGGGCCGAGGGCGACGGCCATCACCAGGAACGATCCGATCACGAATCCACGCCGGGAGAAGCGGGCGACGAACCAGAGGCCGCCGATGCTCCCCAGGAACAGGAAGACGTTGAGCAGCCCGTCTCCGAGGAATCCGTTCTCGAAACCGAACTTGGCCATGACGATGGGCAGGAACGTGTAGATGGCGAAGTACGGAATGACCTGGCAGTTGTAGTAGAGGATGCCGAAGGCCGTCTTGCGCCACTGCTCGGGGGCGAAGAGCCCGCGGTAGGAGGAGGCGGCTTTCGCGGAGATGTCCGAGTCGACCACGATGGACTCGAAGTCGACGTGCGGGCCGATGTACTCGCGCACCACCGCCCGAGCCTCCTCGACCCGCCCCTTGCCGATCAGCCAGCGGGGCGACTCGGGGGTGCCCATCCGCATGACCAGGACCACGACGGCGGGCAGCGCGCTGGTGGCCAGCAGCCACCTCCAGGAGTCTCCCCCCATGTCGATGAGGTAGTTCCCGAAGAAGTAGGAACAGATGTAGCCGACCGTCCACATGGCCGTCAGCGAGGCCAGCAGGAATCCGCGGTGCTTGCGCGGACAGAATTCCGCGACGAGGGTCGGGCCGATGGCGTAGTCGGCGCCGATCCCGATGCCTATCAGAATGCGCAGGACGAAGAGTTCGATCGGTCCGTTGACCCAGAACTGCGCGACCGAGGCCACCGTGATCAGCGCGAAATTCAGCATGTAGAGCCGCTGCCGGCCGATACGGTCGGCGAGCCAGCCGAGTGTGATACTGCCCAGGAAGATACCGATCAGGGCGGAGGCGCCGATCAGCCCCTCCCAGACGGAGCCGAATTTCATCTGCGGCTGAATGAGGGTCAGCGCGATACCGATGACGCCGAGGTGATAGCCGTCGGAGAAGTTCGCGCCGAAGGTGAGCGCGGTTATCTTTATGTGGAACCGGTTGAGGGGTGCGTCGTCGAAGGAGACACGGCCCGAATCCGTCGCCGGGGCAGGAGCTAGTTGTTTTTCAGGCATCGTTACGCAGAAGGTCCTATCCGTACAGAAGTGCCGTCTTGCGACGGCACCGCCCAGGCGCGGTCCGTTTCGAGGTGGGCGGGTGCGCTCGTATCTCCTGCCGGTCACTCCCTTGCCATCGTCGTGAATAAGAAGTTTCATGTAGGTTCATTGACGAATAGAAACCTGTCAAGGGGTGAGTGACGATCGACAGCATCCGTCTCCGTATTGAGGGGTCCCGACTGCGGTGCGCCGACGTGGTGAGCGTGGCCCGTCGCCGG
Source organism: Streptomyces sp. NPDC007088 (assembly GCF_042869355.1). Classification (NCBI taxonomy): domain Bacteria; kingdom Bacillati; phylum Actinomycetota; class Actinomycetes; order Kitasatosporales; family Streptomycetaceae; genus Streptomyces; species Streptomyces sp. NPDC007088. Next base: position 23,970 of record NZ_JBIAFO010000022.1, on the reverse strand, counting down.
GCCGACCTGGAGCTCGACCACAAGGCGCTGGAGCGGGCCGGCCACGCCTACGAGGTGGCTCGCGACAGCGAGACGAAGCGCGCTGTCTATGGTCGCACTACCGGCGTGGGGGCCAACCGGCACGAGGTCGTCGACCCGCACACCGCCGACCAGCACGGCCTGCGCCTGCTGCGCAGCCACGCGGGCACCACGGGGGAGATCTCCGACGAGGACCTCGTGCGCGCCACCCTCGTCATCCGCCTCAACCAGCTCGCCGCGGCCGGCAGCGGGGTGCACCCACGACTGCTGACCGCCCTGGCCACGGCGCTGCGGGTGGGCGCCGTACCCGTCACGCACACGCGCGGCTCCATCGGCACCGGCGACCTGGGCCAGCTCGCCGAGATCGCGCTGACCCTGGCCGGTGAGCGACCGTGGGGCTCGGGCCGGGTCGCCCCCATCCCCATCAGCCCCGGCGACGCCCTCGCCTTCATCTCCAGCAACGCCGCCACCCTCGCGCGCTCCGTCCTGGCCTGGAGCGACCTGCGGACGCTGCTGCACGCCAGCCACGTCGTCACCGCGCTGTCGTACTGCGCGCTCGGCGGCTCGCCCGAGGCGTTCGCCGCCCGCGTGCACGCGCAGCGCCCGCACCCCGGCTCGGTGCGCTGCGCCTCCGAGATGCGCCGGCTGCTGTGGGGTGAGGAGCGGCCCGCGCCCGGCCGCCGCCTCCAGGACCCCTTCGGACTCCGGGCCTTTCCGCAGGTCCAGGGCCCCGCCCTGGAAGCGGCCGACACCCTGGAGACGGCGCTGGAGGTGGACATCAACGCGGCGGCGGAGAACCCCTTCATCGACGTCGAGACGGGTGAGGTGTATCACCACGGCCACTTCGCCACCTCCCACCTCGCCCTCGACCTCGACCATCTGCGGGCCGCCGTCCACCACGTGGCCGAACTCTCCACGGCCCGCCTGAGCGATCTCGTCGAGCCGGACCTGAGCGGGCTCCCGCCCTTCCTGGCCGACGGCCCGGCCGGCAGCTCCGGCATCATGATCCTGGAGTACACGGCGCACGACGCGCTCAGCCAGATGCGGCACGCGGCGGCGCCGGTGACCCTCGGGACGGCCGTCATCTCGCGGGGGCTGGAGGACCACGCCAGCTTCTCGACCCAGGCGGCCCACGCCACGACCGCCGCGATCGCCTCGTACCGCACGGTCCTCGCCTGCGAGCTGATCGGTGCCGTCCGCGCCCTGACGATGAGCGGCGTGGAGCTGCCGGCGGCACCCGTGCGCGAGGCGCTGCTGCTGGCCCAGCGGACCCTGCCCATGATCCGGGAGGACCACCCGCTCACCGACGAGATCACCGTCGCCGAAGGTCTCCTCGCGGCGCTGGCGGAACTCTAGGGGCTGCCGTTCGGCGTGCGGCGGGGGCACGCGCACATACTGCCTGTGTCCGGCGCGTTGACAGCCGATTGCGTACACGTCACTCTCCTGGGAGAGCGCTCTCTCATCCAGTCGCGGGACCGTGAGTCCCACCTCTTTCTCCCAGGAGAGAATGTGCACAGACCCAGTGCGGCCCTGCCTGTCCCCGCACGGACGGGCACGTTGCTGATCACCCTTCTCGCGCTGGTCGCGGCATCGCTCGTGATGCTGACCGCCACCTCCGCACACGCCGCGGAGACCCTGCTCTCCCAAGGCAAGACCGCCACCGCCTCCTCCCGCGAGGGCGACGGCTTCCCCGCCTCCGCCGCGGTGGACGGCAACCTGACCGGCACCCGGTGGGCCAGCGAATGGCGCGACCCGCAGTGGATCCAGGTCGACCTGGGCAAGACCTCGCAACTGAGCCGGATCGTGCTGACCTGGGAGTCCGCCTACGGAAAGGCGTACGAGATCCAGGCCTCCGACAACGGCACGGACTGGCGCACCCTCAAGAGTGTGACCGACGGCGACGGCGGCACCGACGAGCTCGCGGTGTCGGGCTCGGGCCGGTACGTCCGGATGTACGGCACCGCGCGCGCCGGCGGCTACGGGTACTCGCTGTGGGAGTTCCAGGTGTACGGGACGGGCGACGCGACGCCCCCGGCCACCGGCGGCGCGGTGCGGGTCACCGGCTCGCAGGGAAACTGGCAGCTGACCGTGGACGGGAAGCCGTATCAGGTCAAGGGCCTCACCTGGGGACCGGCCGTCTCGGACGCCGCCCGCTACCTGCCCGACCTGAAGTCGATGGGCGTCAACACCATCAGGACCTGGGGCACGGACGGTTCCAGCAAGCCCCTGCTGGACGAGGCGGCGGCCAACGGCATCCGCGTGGTCAGCGGTTTCTGGCTGCAACCGGGTGGCGGTCCCGGCAGCGGTGGCTGCGTCAACTACGTCACGGACAGCGCGTACAAGTCCTCCTCGCTCACCGAGTTCGCCAAGTGGGTGGACACCTACAAGAAGCACCCGGGTGTCCTGATGTGGAACGTCGGCAACGAGTCGGTGCTCGGCCTGCAGAACTGCTACAGCGGTGCCGAACTGGAGCGGCAGCGCGACGCCTACACCTCCTTCGTCAACGACGTGGCGAAGAGGATCCACTCCATCGACCCCGACCACCCGGTCACCTCCACCGACGCCTGGACCGGTGCCTGGCCCTACTACAAGCGCAACGCACCCGATCTCGACCTGTACTCGATGAACTCCTACGGGGACATCTGCTCGGTACGCGGCGCCTGGGAGGCCGGCGGCTACACCAAGCCGTACATCATCACGGAGGGCGGCCCGGCAGGGGAGTGGGAGGTCCCCAACGACGCCAACGGCGTCCCCGACGAGCCCACCGACGTCCAGAAGGCCGACGGCTACACCAAGGCGTGGAACTGCGTCACCGGGCACCAGGGCGTGGCCCTGGGAGCGACCTTCTTCCACTACGGCACCGAGCACGACTTCGGCGGGGTGTGGTTCAACCTCGTGCCGGACGGCAAGAAGCGGCTGTCGTACTACGCGGTGAAGAAGGCGTACGCCGGCTCCACCGCCGGGGACAACACCCCGCCGGTCATCAGCAACATGGCCGTCCAGGGGGCGAACGCGGCGCCCGCGGGACGGGAGTTCACCGTCTCCGCCAATGTCCGCGAGCCCGACAACGACGCGATCACGTACAAGATCTACCTCAGCGGCAACTACGCCACCGGTGACAAGGCCCTGGTGGAGGCCAAGTGGCGGGCCACCGGCAACGGCACCTTCGCCGTGACGGCGCCCGAGCGGCTTGGGGTGTGGAAGGTATACATCCAGGCCGAGGACGGCCACGGCAACGCGGGCATCGAGACCAAGTCCGTGAAGGTCGTCGCCCCGCCCGTGAGCGGCACCAACCTGGCGCTGAACCGGCCGACGACGGCCACCTCGGCCCAGGCCGGCAGCAGCGGCTGCCCCTGCACGGCGGCGATGGCCACCGACGGCAAGCCGGACACCCGTTGGGCCAGCGACTGGAGCGACCCGCAGTCGATCCAGGTGGACCTCGGGGAGCGCAAGTCCTTCCGCCAGCTCCAGCTCGTGTGGGACCCGGCGTTCGCGAAGTCCTACGAGGTCCAGGTCTCGGACAACGGCAGCGACTGGCGCACGGTGTACGCCACCACTTCGGGCAACGGTGACGTCGACAGCCTCGACGTCGCCGCGACCGCGCGCTACGTCAAGCTGAACCTCACCCAGCGAGGCACCGCCTGGGGCTACTCGCTCTACGAGTTCGGGGTCTACAGCTGAGTCCGCCGGCAGCGTGAGACCGCACCACCACCGTGCCGGGCCGGTTCGCCCTCGGCACGGTGGTGGTGCCCTCGGCGCGGCCGGGGCGGCCGGCCCCGGTCGCTCACCGCTGGGGGACGGGACACCGGCCGTGTGCGCCCGGACCGGTCAGGTGTCCAGCCTTACCGGCATCAGGAGCGAGAAGGCGTCCTCCTCGTCGGGGCGGCGGACCGCGACGGGCGCGGTGGGCGCGCCGAACTCCAGGATCAGCCGGTCCCGGGCCCCCGCGCTGAGCGCGTCCAGGAGGAAGGCACGGTTGAGGGCCACGTCGTCCGGCTCGTCGTCCCCCTCCTCGCAGAGGGCCACCGTGTCCTCGTCCACGGCGCGCAGCACGCTGAGGACGCAGGGCTCGGTGCCCGGCTCCGTCCCCTCACTCGCGCGTACGGGTCCGCTCCGCAGCGCCTCCCGGAAGGCGGGCACCTCGACGAGGACCCGGCGCCCGGACGGCACCTGGACGAGCCGGCGGTAGTCGGGGAACTCGTGGCCGAGGCAGCGGCCGGCCGCCTGGCGGTCCCCGGCCTCCAGCGTGAGCCCGTCCCCTTCCACGGTGAGCCGGACGGTCTCCTTTGAACCGGTCAGCGCGCGTACGGCGTCGGCGAGCGGACTCGGCACGATCACCTGCGTACGCGCCCCGCTGTGGCCCGTCACCGCAATCCGCGCGACGGCCAGCCGGTACCGGTCGGTGGCCACGAGCCGCAGCCCGTCACCCTCCACGTCGAACAGGACCCCTCTCAGCATGGGCAGTTCGGGGTCGGTGCCGGCGGCGAAGCGGACCGCGTCCAGCGCGGCGGCCAGCCCGGTCGCTGACACCGACAGTCGCACAGCGGCAGTGGGGACGGACGTCATCGGGTTCTCCCTGGTGTCGAGTAGTGCCAAGAGCGTGGAGAACTCGGCCCGAGCCCGGGACAGCCCCGCCTCCAGACGGCGAAGATGGGCCGTCAGCAAGCGCCGCACCAGATCCGGGTCCGCCCCGGACCAGCCGGCCAGCACGAGACGGATGTCCGCCACGGGCATCCCGGCCCCACGCAGCCGGGTCAGCAGCCGGGCCTCCTCCAACTGCCCGTCGCCGTACCAGCGATAGCCGCTCGCCGGGTCCACCCAGGCCGGGACGAGGACCCCGGCACGGTCGTAGAACCGCAGGGCGCTCACCCCCAGCCCGCTGTCCCGTGCCACCTCACCAATGCTGCGCATCTCGTTCTCCACACGTACGACCCTGGCCCCTGCATCAGGTCGAGGGTCAACCGCGCCGCCGACCGGCGCTCCCTCGCCACCTCCCCGACGGCTGTGCGCACGACGGGACGTGCCCGCGTCCCTCGCTGAGGGGCACGGGCACCGAGAAGTCAGCTGGTGGGGGAGCGGAACTCCGGCTGGTCGATGACGCGCTGCCAGCTGCCGTCGGGCTGCCGCCGCACCACCTGGGCGCGGGCGCCGGAACCGTCCTTCGGCGGTGTGGCGGTCAGGGCGATGTCGCCGCAGACCAGGGTGGGGAGGGGCTCCTCCGCCTCGAAGTGCGGCCCGTTCGCGAGCACCTTCTCCCACAGCCGGCGAATGGCCTGTCGGCCCACCGTGGTGCCGCCGGGCGGGTAGGCCATCACCGCCTCCTCCTCGTACAGCGCCGCGAGACCGGCGGCGTCACCGGCGTTCGCGCGTTCCACGAACAGGCGGGTGAGATCCTCCGGCCGCAGGGCCTTCTCGTTCTCGGGCACGACGTTCCTCCTCGGGTGCGGACCCGGGAAACCGGTGGACTCCCGGGGTTCCTCCATGGTCCGACCCGACGTGAGATCAGTCCAATCAATGGTTTTGATCGGATCTATCATCACGGGTTATGGAGTTCAGGCAGTTGACGTACTTCCTCGCGGTGGCCGAGGAATCCAGTTTCACGCGGGCGGCCGAACGTGTGCACGTGAGCCAGCCCGGGATCAGCGCCCAGATCCGTCAGCTGGAGAACGAACTCGGCACGACGCTCCTCGACCGGTCCGGCCGCGGGGCCAGGCTGACGACGGCGGGGGAGGTGGTCTCCGGTCACGCACGCGCCGTGCTGTCCGCCGTGGAGGCCCTGCGGCAGGCGGTGGACGAGATGAACGGGCTGATCCGCGGCCGGCTGGTCGTCGGCATGGTCACGGCGTGCACCGTCGCCCCGCTGTTCGAAGCGCTGTCGGCCTTCCACCTGGCCCATCCCGGCGTCGAGATCAGCCTTGTCGAGGACGACTCCGCGCGACTGGTCGAGTACGTCCGCGGCGGCAGCGTGGACCTCGCGCTGATCGGCGCGGCCGGCCGGGCGCCGGAGGGCCTGGACAGCCGGCAGCTGGTCAGTGAGGCGATCGTGGCGGCGGTGCCTCCGGGGCATCCGCTCACCGCGCGGGGTGCTGTCACGCTGGCCGAACTGAGCGCCTATCCCGTCATCTGCCTCCCCCGGGGCACCGGCATCCGGGCGGTGCTGGACCGGGCCTCGGCCGCCCGGGGCCTCACGTTGACCGTGGCCCTCCAGGCGAGTGCGCCGGGGACGGTCGTGCGGCTCGCCGAGCGTGGGCTGGGGGTCGCGGTGCTGTCCGCCTCGATGCTCGACCAGGAGTCGCCACTGCGGACCGTGCCCCTCACGGACGCCGACATCCCCGCGGTCCTGGCCCTGGTCAGCGCGCCCACCAAGAGCCCCGCCCTGCGAGAACTGCTCGGGTACTGCCAAGAGGCGTTCGGGGACACGGTCGCGCAGGCCCTGGCGCCGGCTGGTGAGGACGCCGCCGAACGCTGAGATCCGGGCCCCGCGAGCGCCGTCGAGAAAGGGCGCGCCCCGGACGCGGGGCGGGCGCGACCGGCCGGAACCCCGTGCCGTCGGTCCACCGTTTCCCACTCCTCGCCGGATACGCTGCCGACGAAAGGGGGCATGACGATGCGTATGCTCACAAAGTCCTGGCCTGTGGCCGCACTTGGCGCGATGCTGTTCCTCGCCACGACGGCGCCCGCCGGTGCCGCGCCCGTCTCGGCGCGGGCCTACGTCCAGCGCTGTACCCATCTGGGCAACGGTGATCTCTGTATCGACGTCAACGGCCGGGTCGGTACCCGGGGCGTCATCGGCGTCGGCTACTGGAAGCGTGCGGGCTCCTCCGTGCACGTACGCCTCGGCTGGCAGAACACCACCGGCGGCGGCGCCCACTTCAGCCGCACCGTCCACGGTCCGCTGGTCCCGGGGACCGACACGGGGACCGAGACGTGGCCGACGTACCTGGCGGCCGGGTGCGTCTACCCGCTGATCGAGGTCGTCGGGCAGGGGACCCTCAAGGGCAAGGAGGTCTGCGTGCCCTCCTGACCCGGGGCGTGTGGGGGGTCGGCTGGAGTGAGGCCCGGGTGCGAGACCCGGGTGGAGATCTGGGCAGAAAATAATGCAAGCGCGCTTGCTTGTTTTCTTGTCCGCTGCCATGCTCCTGGACACGCCGCCACGCCCGAGGGGAGCGCACCGTGTCCGACGCCGCAGCCGTGATCGACGACTTGGGCGAGGAGAGCGAGGAACTCGACTCCCTGGTAGCCGGGTTGCAACACGATCAGTGGGCCGCGCCGACCCCCGCGGCCGGCTGGAGTATCGCCCACCAGATCGCCCACCTGGCCTGGACGGACGAGGTCGCGCTGCTCGCCGCCACCGATCCCGACGCCTTCGCGACGGAGGTGTCCAAGGCAGTGGAGGCGCCCGCGTCCTTCGTGGACGAATCCGCCGGGCCGGGCGCCGTGACACCACCCCCGGAACTCCTGCGGCGCTGGCGCGAGGGGCGCGAGCGACTTCGGGCCGCGCTGCGGGCGGCGCCCGCCGGGACCCGTATCCCCTGGTACGGTCCCGCGATGAGCGTGCCGTCCATGGCGACCGCCCGTCTCATGGAGACCTGGGCGCACGGTCAGGACGTGGCCGACGCACTCGGCGTCAGCCGCACCCCCACCGCGCGGCTGCGACATGTGGCGCGGATCGGGGTACGGGCCCGCGACTACGCCTACCTCGTGCGCGGGATCGAGGCGCCCCAGGAGGAGTTCCGGATCGAACTCGTCACGCCCGGCGGCTCGTTGCTCGCCTACGGGCCCGAGGGCGCCGCCCAGCGGGTCGGCGGGCCCCTGCTCGACTTCTGTCTGCTCGTCACCCAGCGCGCTCATCGTGCGGACCTGGCCGTCACCGCCGTCGGGTCCGAGGCGGACCGGTGGCTGGACATCGCCCAGGCCTTCGCCGGCCCCGCCGGACCGGGGCGTGCCGCGCGGGGTGGTGACCGGTGAGGAGACCTCTGCGCGTCGGCAACGCCTCCGGCTTCTACGGTGACCGCTTCGACGCCGTGCGCGAGATGCTCACGGGAGGTCCCCTCGACGTACTGACCGGCGACTACCTCGCCGAACTCACCCTGCTCATCCTCGGCCGCAGCCGCCTGAAGGACCCCGCGCGCGGATACGCCACCACCTTCCTCCAGCAGATGGAGGAGTGCCTCGGACTCGCCCACGCGCGCGGAGTGAAGATCGTCACCAACGCCGGTGGACTCCATCCGGCGGGGCTCGCCGACGCGCTGAGGGAGTTGGTGGAGCGGACGGGTGTACCGACGCGGGTCGCCCATGTGGAGGGCGACGGCCTGCCCGTGCCGGAGGGATACCTCACCGCCAACGCCTACCTCGGTGGTGCCGGGATCACGAGCTGCCTGAACGCCGGGGCCGACATCGTCGTCACCGGGCGGGTCACCGACGCCGCGCTCGTGACCGGTCCGGCCGCCGCCCACTTCGGCTGGGGGCCCGAGGACCGGGACGCGCTCGCCGGGGCCGTCGTCGCCGGGCACCTGCTGGAGTGCGGAACGCAGGTCAGTGGTGGCAACTACTCCTTCTTCCGGGGCCACGACCTGCGGCGCCCCGGCTTCCCGCTCGCCGAGATCCACGCCGACGGCAGCTGTGTCGTCACCAAGCACGAGGGCACCGGCGGCTTCGTCGACCGCGGCACCGTCACCGCCCAACTGCTGTACGAGACCGCTGGGGCCCGGTACGCGGGACCCGACGTCACCGCCCGGCTCGACACCGTGACGCTGACCCAGGACGGCCCGGACCGCGTCAGGGTCCGCGGTGTACGCGGTGAGGCGCCGCCGCCCACCCTGAAGGCCGGGTTCACCCGGCTCGGCGGCTGGCGCAACGAGGTCGTCCTCGTCCTCACCGGTCTCGACATCGAAGCCAAGGCAGCGCTGGTGCGCGGCCAGGTCGAGGACGCGTTCACCCGTGCCGGGCGGCGCCCCGAGCACGTCCGGTGGGAACTCGTCCGCACCGACCGGGCCGACGCGGACAGCGAGGAGACCGCCAGTGCCCTGCTCCGGCTCGTCGTCCGCGACCGGGACCCGGAGGCGGTCGGCCGCGCGGTCTCCGGTGCCGCGATCGAACTGGCCCTCGGCTCCTACCCGGGTTTCCACGTCACCGCCCCGCCCGGAAAAGGGGCACCGTACGGGGTCTTCGAGGCCCGGTACATACCGGCGAGCGAGGCCGAACACCTCGCCGTGCTGCCCGACGGACGCCGGGAGATACAGCAACCTCCTCCACACACAGCGGTGTTGCACGAGGTGCCGGAGCCGCCGCTGCCCGTGCCGCTGCCCGCCGGTCCCACCCGCCCCGCACCGCTGGGCCGGATCGCCGGAGCGCGCAGCGGGGACAAGGGAGGAGACGCCAACGTCGGGGTGTGGGTCGACGGGGACGCCGCCTGGCGGTGGCTGGCCCACGAGCTGACGGTAGAGCGGTTCAGGGAACTGCTGCCGGAGACCGCCCGACTCACTGTCGTACGCCATGTCCTGCCCGGTCTGCGCGCCCTCAACTTCGTCGTCCACGGTCTCCTCGGTGAGGGCGTCGCCGCGCAGGCCCGCTTCGACCCCCAGGCGAAGGCGCTGGGGGAGTGGCTGCGTTCGCGCCGGCTCGCCGTCCCCGCCGTCCTGCTGGACGAGGCCCGTGACAGCGGGGCCCACGACAGCGAAGAAGACCGCGACGTCGAGGACCGGGACAGCGCCCAAGCCCCCCACGGCCGTGCTGACCGCGCTGACCGCGCTGACCGCGCTGACCGCGCTGACCGCGCCGACCGAACGGAGGGGACCGCATGACCGTCCTGACCACCGCGCTCGACACCGGCGGACCTGAGTACACCGCGAACCGCGCGGCCATGCTCACCAAGCTCACCGAACTCGACGCCGCCCACGCCGAGGCGCTGGCCGGAGGCGGCGCGAAGTACGTCGAGCGACACCGCGCGCGCGGCAAACTACTGCCCCGCGAGCGGATCGAGCTGCTGATCGACGAGGACACCCCGTTCCTCGAACTCTCCCCCCTCGCCGCCTGGGGCAGTGACTACGCCGTGGGCGCCTCACTCGTCACCGGGATCGGGGTGGTGGCGGGCGTCGAATGCCTGATCACCGCCAACGACCCGACCGTACGCGGCGGCGCCTCCAACCCCTGGACGCTCAAGAAGGCCCTGCGCGCCAACGAGATCGCCTTCGCCAACCGGCTGCCCTGCGTCAGTCTCGTCGAGTCGGGCGGCGCCGACCTGCCCTCCCAGAAGGAGATCTTCATCCCGGGCGGGGCCCTGTTCCGCGACCTCACCCGGCTCTCCGCCGCCGGCGTCCCCACCGTGGCCGTCGTGTTCGGGAACTCCACCGCCGGAGGAGCGTACGTCCCCGGTATGTCCGACCACACCGTCATGATCGAGGAGCGGTCCAAGGTCTTCCTCGGTGGACCTCCGCTGGTCAGGATGGCCACCGGTGAGGAGAGCGACGACGAGTCACTCGGCGGCGCCGCGATGCACGCCCGCACCTCCGGTCTCGCCGACCACTTCGCCGTGGACGAGCAGGACGCGCTGCGCCAGGCCCGGCGGATCGTCTCCCGGCTCAACTGGCGCAAGGCACACCCCGATCCGGGGCCCGCCGAGGAGCCGAAGTACGACCAGGACGAACTGATCGGCATCGTCCCCGGCGACCTCAAGGTGCCCTTCGACCCGCGCGAGGTCATCGCCCGACTGGTCGACGGCTCAGAGTTCGACACGTTCAAACCGCTCTACGGCACCAGCCTGGTCACCGGCTGGGCGCGCCTGCACGGCTACCCCGTGGGCATCCTCGCCAACGCGCGGGGCGTGCTGTTCAGCGCGGAGTCGCAGAAGGCCGCCCAGTTCATCCAGCTCGCCAACCAGCGCGACATCCCCCTCCTCTTCCTGCACAACACCACCGGCTACATGGTCGGCAAGGAGTACGAGCAGGGCGGCATCATCAAGCACGGCGCGATGATGATCAACGCGGTGGCGAACTCGAAGGTCCCGCACCTGTCGGTCCTGATGGGCGCGTCCTACGGGGCCGGGCACTACGGCATGTGCGGCCGCGCCTACGATCCCCGCTTCCTCTTCGCGTGGCCCGGCAGCAAGGCCGCCGTCATGGGGCCGCAGCAACTGGCCGGGGTGCTCTCCCTCGTCGCCCGCGCCTCCGCCGCCGCCAAGGGCCGCCCCTACGACGACGAGGCGGACGCCGCGCTGCGCGCCGTGGTCGAGCAGCAGATCGAGTCCGAGTCGCTGCCGATGTTCCTGTCCGGACGGCTCTACGACGACGGCGTCATCGACCCGCGCGACACCAGGACCGTCCTCGGGATGTGCCTGTCCGCGATCCACACCGCACCGGTCGAGGGCGCCCGGGGCGGCTTCGGCATCTTCCGGATGTGAGGACGACTGTGATCAGCACCCTGCTCGTCGCCAACCGGGCCGAGATCGCCTGCCGCATCTTCCGCACCTGCCGCGCCCTCGGCATCGCCACCGTCGCCGTGTACTCCGACGCGGACGCCGGCGCACTGCACGTCAGAGAGGCGGACACCGCCGTACGACTGCCGGGTGCCGCGCCCGCCGACACGTATCTGCGCGGCGATCTCCTGGTACGGGCCGCGCTCTCGGCGGGCGCCGACGCCGTGCACCCCGGCTACGGCTTCCTCTCCGAGAACGCCGGTTTCGCGCGGGCCGTGCAGGACGCCGGTCTTCTCTGGGTCGGCCCCCCGGCCAAGGCCGTCGAGCTGATGGCGTCCAAAACCCGTGCCAAGCAGCTGATGGCCGCCGCCGGCGTGCCGCTGCTCGCCCCCGTGGACCCGGCGCGGGCACGCGCCGAAGACCTGCCGCTCCTGCTGAAGGCGGCGGCCGGAGGAGGCGGCCGCGGCATGCGGATCGTACGCGAGATGGGCGAACTGGGAAGGGAGCTGACGGCCGCCGCCGCGGAGGCGGCCGCCGCGTTCGGGGACGGCGAGGTCTTCGCCGAGCCGTATGTGGAGCGCGCCCGGCACGTCGAGGTGCAGATCATGGCCGACGCCCACGGGGGTGTCTGGGCGCTCGGCACCCGGGACTGCTCCCTCCAGCGCCGCCACCAGAAGGTCATCGAGGAGGCACCCGCCCCGGGCCTGGACGAGGAGGTGCGCACACGGCTGCGCGAGGCCGCCCTCGACGCCGCCCGCGCCGTCGGCTACCGGGGGGCGGGCACCGTCGAATTCCTGGTCACCGCCGACCAACGCGCCTACTTCCTGGAGATGAACACCCGCCTCCAGGTCGAACACCCGGTCACCGAAGCCGTGTACGGTCTCGACCTCGTCGCGTACCAGCTACGGATCGCCGAGGGGGAGCCGCTGCCCGCCGCCGGGCCTCCACCGCCCCGTGGCCACGCCGTCGAGGCCCGGCTCTACGCCGAGGACCCGGCCCGCGACTGGCAGCCGCACACCGGGGAACTGCTCGCGCTCGACCTCCCCGAGGAGCCGGGGTTGCGCCTGGACACCGGCTACAGCGGCGGCGACGCGATCGGCGTGCACTACGACCCGATGCTCGCCAAGGTCATCGCCCACGCCCCCACCCGCACCGAGGCGGTCCGCCTCCTCGCGCGCGCCCTGGAACGCGCCCGCGTCCACGGCCCCGTCACCAACCGGGACCTGCTCGTCCGGTCCCTGCGCCACCCCGACTTCCTCGCCGCCCGTCCCGACACCGGTTTCTACGACCGCCACCTCGACACGCTCACCGCCCCGGACACCGACCCGGCCCCCGCCCGTCGCGCGGCCCTGGCGGCCGCGCTCGCCGACGCGGCCGCGCGCCAGGGCGCCCCGGAACACGACCGCGCCACCGGCCCCGCCGGTCACCGGACCCGCCTTCTTCCCGCCCGCCTGGGGGCCTGGCGCAACGTCCCCTCGCAGCCGCGCACCAAGCGCTACCGCGAGGAGCCCGGCGGCACCGAACACACGATCGCCTACCGCACCACCCGGGACGGCCTGGTCCCCGAGACCGGCGAACGGGTCCTCGCCGCCCGCCCCGGTCAGGTCCTGCTCGAAGCCGATGGGGTCACCCGCCGCTACGAGGTCGCCGCGTACCGGGACCGCGTCCACGTGGACGGCCCCACGGGCGCCTACACCTTCACCGCCCTGCCCCGCTTCACCGACCCCACCGAACAGGCCGCCCCCGGCTCCCTGCTGGCCCCCATGCCCGGCACCGTCGTCCGCCTCGCGGACGGGCTCGCGGCCGGGGACGAGGTGGAGACCGGACAGCCCCTGATCTGGCTGGAGGCGATGAAGATGGAACACCGCGTCCTCGCCCCCGCCCGCGGCACCCTCACCGCGCTGCACGCCGCCCCCGGACTCCAGGTCGAGGTCGGCGCCCTGCTCGCCGTCGTCACACAGACCCGGGAAGCGGGCGAGGACAGGTCCTGAACCCGCCCGGCACCACCATCCCCGACCGTCGTTCCCACCCCCGCACCGGAGGAGAACACGCGTGAGCACCGTCCTCGAAACCGAAGAACAGCAAGCCCTGCGCGCGGCCGTCGCCGCCCTCGGGAAGCGGTACGGCCGCGACTACATGACCTCGGTCGTCCGCGCCGGGGAACAGCCGCGTGAGCTGTGGACCGAGGCCGCCGGACTCGGCTACCTCGGGGTGAACCTCCCGGTCGAGCACGGCGGTGGCGGCAGCGGCATGGCCGAACTCTCGATCGTGCTGGAGGAGCTGGGAGCGGCCGGCAGCCCGCTGCTGATGATGATCGTCTCCCCGGCCATCTGCGGCACCGTCATCGCCCGCTTCGGCACCGAGGCGCAGAAGCGGCGCTGGCTGCCCGGTCTCGCCGACGGCAGCCTCACCATGGCCTTCGGCATCACCGAACCCGACGCCGGCTCCAACTCCCACCGCATCACCACCACCGCCCGCCGGGACGGCGACGACTGGGTGCTCAGCGGACGCAAGGTGTTCGTCTCCGGCGTCGACATCGCGGACGCCACCCTCGTCGTCGGCCGCACCGCGGACGCCCGGTCCGGTCGGCTGAAGCCCTGCCTGTTCATCGTGCCGCGCGAGGCCCCCGGTTTCGGGCGTTCCCGCATCGACATGGAGATCCAGGCGCCGGAGAAACAGTTCGAACTCGTCCTCGACGAGGTCCGGCTGCCCGCCGACGCCCTGGTCGGCGACGAGGACGCCGGACTGCTCCAGCTCTTCGCGGGGCTCAACCCCGAACGCATCATGACCGCGGCCTTCGGTATCGGCATGGGCCGGTACGCCGTGCGCCGCGCCGTCGAGTACGCGCGCACCCGGCAGGTCTGGAAGCAGCCCATCGGCGCGCACCAGGCCGTCGCCCACCCCCTGGCCCAGGCGCACATCGAACTCGAACTGGCCCGGCTGATGATGCAGAAGGCGGCCCGGTTGTACGACGAGGGCGACGACACCGGGGCGGGCGAGGCCGCCAACATGGCGAAGTACGCGGCCGGAGAGGCGTGCGTGAGGGCCGTCGACCAGGCGGTGCACACCCTCGGCGGCAACGGCCTCACGCGGGAGTACGGCCTCGCCTCCCTCGTCACGGCGGCCCGCGTCGCGCGGATCGCACCGGTCAGCCGGGAAATGATCCTGAACTACGTGTCGCACCAGTCCCTGGGCCTTCCCAAGTCCTACTGAGCGAGACCACCGGTCCGCCTGACCGAGACCACCGGTTCGCGCCCCGGCACGACGACCCGGCGGGCCCGCCCGCTCCTGTCCGCCGTACCGCGCGCCGGGTCCGCGAGAACCTCCGGCGCGCGTCGCGCGCGGCCGCCGGGCGCGTGCGCCAGGAAGAAGGAGCAGTACCCATGACCCCTGCCGCCCCCGGCACCTCGCCCCTCGCCGCCCCCGTCCACGAGCGCGGCGTCACCACACTCACGCTCGACTCCCCGGCGCGGCGCAACGCGCTCTCCGCCGCCCTCGTCACGGACCTCGCCGAGGCCCTGGCGACGTGCGCGGCCGAGGACACCGTTCGAGCCGTGATCCTCACCCACACCGGGAACACCTTCTGCGCGGGCGCCGACCTCACCGCCCCGCCCGAACCGTCCGCGCTGGTGGCGCTCATGCGGCAGATCCTCGAACTGCCCAAACCGGTGGTCGCCCGGGTCACCGGTCACGTCCGGGCGGGCGGCCTCGGCCTGCTCGGGGCCTGTGACATCTCGGTGGCGGGCCCCGACGCCTCGTTCGCCCTGACCGAATCCCGGCTCGGCCTCGCCCCCGCCGTGATCTCCCTGCCCCTGCTGCCCCGCGTCGACCCCTGCGCGGCCGCCCGCTACTTCCTCACCGGTGAACGCTTCGACGCCACCGAGGCGGCCCGCATCTCGCTGGTCACACAGGCGGCCGCGGACGTGGACAGCGCACTGGCTCCCGTGCTCGACGGCCTGCGCCGGGCCTCTCCCCAGGGGCTGGCGGCGTCGAAGCGACTGGTCACGACTACTGTGCTGCACAGTTTCGACCAGTACGCCGAAGACGTCATCGCCCGCTCGGCAGCGCTCTTCTCCTCCGCCGAGGCACGGGAGGGGATGACGGCCTTCCTCGAACGACGGGACCCCGCATGGGTGTTGTGACACCGCCCAAGACCCCCAAGCAGGACCGGAGCCGGGCCACCCGCAGACGGCTCCTCGAAGCCGCGGTCGCCTGCCTCGCCGCGCACGGCTGGGCCGGCTCCACCGTCTCGGTCGTCGCCGAGCGCGCCGGCGTCTCGCGCGGCGCCGCCCAGCATCACTTCCCGACCCGCGAGGACCTGTTCACGGCCGCCGTCGAGTACGTCGCCGAAGAACGCTCCGCCGCTCTGCGCGCCCTCCCCGTCCAGGGCCGTGCCGCGGTCGTCGCCGCCCTTGTGGACCTCTACACGGGCCCGCTCTTCCGCGCCGCCCTCCAGCTGTGGGTCGCCGCGTCCAACGAGGAGCAACTGCGCCCCCGCGTCACCGAACTCGAAGCCCGCGTGGGCCGCGAGACCCACCGCATCGCCGTCGAACTCCTGCGCGCCGACGAGTCCCGCCCCGGCGTCCGTGAAACCGTCCAGGGCCTCCTCGACATGGCCCGCGGCCTGGGCCTGGCCAACGTCCTCACGGACGACGCGGCCCGCAGGGAGAGGGTGGTGAGGCAGTGGGCGACACTGATGGAGACGGCGCTGGGCTGAGTCCGTCCGGTTCCCGGCGCGGGACGCGCTGTCCGCCTCCTCACCCAGCGCGTACCGGCCCTGGCCCGGGGCGGCGGACACGGAGAGCGTCTCGCACGGCGGTCGCCGGTCGTCCCGCTGCCGGCGCCCGGACAGACATCTGGACGGCTGCCCGTCCGCTGCGAGACGGAGCTGACCGAGGCCGTGCGCGAACGCGCCGGGAGCAGACCGGTGGCTCCCAGAACGCCACCGGCTTGTTCTGTCCGCGCCCGCCCGCAGACACCGCCTCCCGCAAGCGGGTGGAACCGTCCCCGCGCTCATCCCGCGCCGCGCGAAGAGGCCGGGCGAGCGGCTGGCCGGCCCGAAGCCGGGGCGCCGGGGAGTGCTGCCCCGGCACGCGAGGCGTTGTAAGGTAGGTAACCGCACTTGACCTGCAAGAACGCAGGCGGGGAGCCTAGTTCCAGGAGTATCTCGATGCTGCGCACCATGTTCAAGTCGAAGATTCACCGGGCCACCGTCACGGAAGCCGACCTGCACTATGTCGGTTCGGTCACCGTCGACGCCGATCTGCTCGACGCCGCCGACCTGCTTCCCGGCGAGCTGGTCCACATCGTCGACATCACCAACGGCGCCCGGCTGGAGACGTACACCATCCCGGGGGAGCGCGGCTCCGGCGTGATCGGGATCAACGGGGCCGCCGCCCACCTCGTGCACCCCGGCGACCTCGTCATCCTCATGTCGTACGCGCAGGTCGACGACGCCGAGGCCCGCACGCTGACCCCGCGCGTCGTGCACGTCGACGCGGACAACCGCGTCGTGGCCCTCGGCAGCGACCCCTCCGAGCCCGTCCCCGGCACCGAGGCCCGGCGCAGCCCGCACGCCCTGCCCGCCGGAGCCTGAACCGCGGGGCGAACGTGACGGCGGGGGCCGCCCGGGGCGGCCCCCGCCGTCAGCCGCCCAGATGCTCGATGCCCGCCTCCAGGGTCGGGTGGCGGCCGTCGACCGGGCCCGAGTTCCGGTTGAACCACACCGCGTCGAGGGCCGGCTCGAAGGACGCGTGCCCGGCCGGGCAGCGCAGCCACACGTTGTCCTGGCGCAGCAGGACCAGCCAGTCGCGGTAGCCGCCGCAGTCCCGGCAGGCACGGACCGCCCCGTCCAGGACGAGGGGGCCCGCGTAGCGCATCAGCAGCCCGTCCACCTCGTCCCGCGAGGGCACCCGCAGCTCCTCCGGCGGGAAGTCCCCCTCCGCGGGGGCCACCGAGACCTCGCGCACCGGCCCCGGGCCGGGCCGCGCGGGGCGTGCGGGCCCGGACGGCCGCTCCCCGCGCGCCCACGCGCGCGACCGTTCGCGCTGCTCCTGGCGCGCACGCCGTTGCGCGCGGCGGTCACGCTCGGACCCTGCCATGTGCGTCGTCCCTTCCCTCTTCACCTGCCGGCCGCATCCTCGCGGCAGCGCTACGACGATGGTGCCCTACGTCCCCGGGACGATCCGGCCGGCCCGGCGGTACCTCAGCTCAGCAGCGCCTCCGGTGCGCCCGAACCCTCCAGTTCCAGCACCCACACCTCGTTCTCGCCCTCGCGCAGGACCGGACCCGGTACGTAGAGCGACTTCTGCGGGCCCACCGACCAGTACCGGCCGAGGCAGAACCCGTTGACCCACACGAAGCCGCGCCCCCACCCCGGCACCTCCAGGGACGCGTCCCCGGGGCCGGACACCACGCACCGGCCCCGGAACAGGCCCCTTTCCCCCGGCTCGACAGCGCCCCGGGACAGGCGTCCCACGGCCCGCGCGTCGTCGAAGGCGTCGAGCCGCAGACCACTCGCGCGCACCCCGTGGACGTACTGCCGCTCGTGCAGCAGGCCCCCGGTCAGGCCCTTCGGCTCGCCCGTCAGCGGGCCGTAGTTGACCCGGCCGAGCGATTCGGCCCACACCTCCACCTCGGCGGGCCCCGCGACCTGCGCGCCCACCGCGACCCGCTTCCCGTCCACGTACAGCCGTACGACATCCCGCGCCCCCGGGAGGGTGAGCGCCAGGGGCGGACGCGGGCCCGGTATCCGTGCCCGGTAGCGCACGAGTCCCCGGTCGACGTCCAGGTCCTCGAAGCTCGGGGCCGCTCCCGACTCCCGCTCGCCCCCGCCCAGGACGTCCACCACCTCGTCCAGGGAGGACCAGATGTCCAGGCGAACCCGCACCGGGGCGGACAGCGCCGGGGGAGCGGGCGGCGGATCGACCGGGGGCCGGTGCGTATACGGTGCCAGGACCTCGCGCATACGCCAGTACTTCTCGGTCGGCCGGCCGCGCTCGTCGATCGGCGCGTCGTAGTCGTACGAGGTCACGGTCGGCTCCAGCTCCCCGTCGTGCAGGGGCCCCGACCGGTTGGCCCCGGCCCAGCCACCGAAACTCGTCCCGCCGTGCGCCATGTACAGATTCACCGAGGCCCCGCACTCCAGGATCTCCCGCAGGGCCCGTGCCGCGTCCTCGGCGTCCCGCCGCACCGGCTCGGCGCCCCAGTGGTCGAACCAGCCGCACCAGAACTCCATGCACATCAGCGGCCCCTCCGGTCGCAGCGCGCGCAGCGAGCCGAACGCGTCGGCGGCGCAGGAGCCGAAGTTGACGGTCGCGAGCACCCCGGGGACGCTTCCCCCGGTCAGCATGTGGTCCTCGGGGCCGTCCGAGGTGCACAGCACGCAGTCGATCCCGGCCTCCCTCAGCAGGGACGTCAGCTCGGCGAGATACACGTGGTCCGAGCCGTAGGAGCCGTACTCGTTCTCGACCTGCACCATGATCACCGGGCCGCCGGCGGTGGCCAGACGCTCCACCACCTGGGGGAGCAACGCGCCGAACCAGCGCCTCACATGACCGAGATAGGCGGCGTCCCTGGTGCGGACGCGCCGGCCGAGCGCACCCGTCAGCCAGTGCGGCAGCCCGCCGTTCTCCCATTCCGCGCAGATGTACGGTCCGGGGCGGACGATCGCCCACAGGCCCGCCTCCGCCACGGCGTCCAGGAACCTGCCGAGCGCCCCCACGTCCCGGAACTCACCGGGACGCGGCTCGTGCAGATTCCACGGCACATACGTCTCGACGCAGTTCAGGCCGAGGGCCCGCAGCATGCCCAGCCGGTGCGGCCAGTGCTCCTCGTGCACCCGGAAGTAGTGCAGCGCCCCCGAGAGGACGCGCACCGGCCGGCCGTCCACCTCGAAGTCCCGTTCGCCCACCGTGAAGCCGGCACCGGCCTGCTGATCCGTCACGTGTGCCCCGCCTTTTCCTTCAGGTCCCCGTCATGGAAGTGCAGCCACCACTCTCGCCTCTCAAGTCGCCGCACGTCACCCCCTTCCGCGGCCCGGATCAGGTGGTCCTCGCCCGGCCGGCGTCACGAACAGCGGGGCGCCGCCTCTCCGGACGGGCCCCGCGGCCGGTTGCCGCACGGGTGTTTACATCGATGTAACGACCCTTCTACTCTGGCGGACACGCGGCGCTCCGGCGCTCGCGCCCACCACACGAAGCCGCGCGTCCGTCGCCCACCGCCCCTTGCCGCATGCGGAGTTGGCGGTGACACGCGTACGGACCCCGCCCCCCACCATCCGGGAGCCGCCATGAACCTCACGTCCGCGCACCCGTCGTCCCCTCCGCCCCCGGCACCGTCCCGGCCGGGGGTGCGGAGAAGCGCCCTCCTCGCGACGCTGTTCACCCTCGTCGCGGGCCTCCTCGCCCTGTGCGTGCCGCCCGCGGGCGCGGCGAGCGGTACCCCGCTGCGCGAGGAGACCGGCCTCTACCCGCGCGTCGTGCGCCTGGAGCACAACGGACCGGCCAACGGACAGGTCCTGGCCTCCGTCGTCGGTTTCGACGGAGACAACGGACTCGGCGAGATCTACCGCTCCACGGACGACGGCGCGAGCTTCCAGCACGCCGGCACCGTGCGTGACCCGGAGGCCGCGGGCGGCCAGGGGCTGTGCTGCGGCACGCTGTACGAACTCCCGCGGGCCGTCGGCGACCTGCCCGCGGGCACCCTGCTGTGGTCCGCCTCGGTGGGCCAGGACGAGACGAACCGGCGCATGGGCCTGCGGGTCTTCGCGAGCCACGACCTCGGCGCCACTTGGTCCTACCTGTCGACGGTCGCCACCGCGACTGACGAAGGCGGCTTGTGGGAACCGGAGTTCTCCATCGACGCGCAGGGGAATCTGGTGTGTCACTACTCGGACGAGACGGACGGCGCACACAGCCAGAAGCTCGTCGCCGCCCGTACCAGTGACGGCGTCACCTGGACCGGCCACCACGACACCGTCGCGAGCA
Source organism: Streptomyces sp. NPDC007088 (assembly GCF_042869355.1). Taxonomy (NCBI): domain Bacteria; kingdom Bacillati; phylum Actinomycetota; class Actinomycetes; order Kitasatosporales; family Streptomycetaceae; genus Streptomyces; species Streptomyces sp. NPDC007088. The sequence goes on along the minus strand of NZ_JBIAFO010000022.1, from coordinate 3,552 downwards.
CCCTGAACAGCGACCGTCCCGGGATGGCGGTGGTCCGCGAGCTCCCGGACGGCACCTACTTCATGACGTACGAGATCTGCGCCGCCGCCGGCCAGTTCCAGTGCGTCGTGCACTACCGCACCTCGGCGGACGGCTGGGACTGGGGCGACCCCACGTGGCTCGGCATCCGCCCCGAGACCGCCGACGGCAAGTACTTCAAGCACGCGCCGACCGTGGCCTGGGCGCCGCAGGCCGGGAACCCGCAGGGCAAGCTGCTGCTCGTCGGGCAGGTCATGTACAACGCCGACGGTTCGGTCGCCTCCGGCAGCGGGCGCACGGTGTGGTCCAACAGCGCCGGGGGCGAGGGCGCCTGGCAGGAGGCCGCCGCGCCCGTCGCGGTGGACTCCACCACGGTCGACTACTGCCCGAACTACAGCTCGGCGCTGCTGCCCTCGGCCGACGGCAGCCGGCTCCTGGAGATCGCCACCGACTACGACGGGACGGTCTGCAAGCCCTACTTCGCCACCGGCGACCTCGGCTGAGCCCGCTTCGGACGGCTGGTCCTGCGCCGGTCCCGCCGCCCCCGCTCCTCCGGCCCGACGACCGGGGGAGCGGGGGCGGCGGTCCCGGAAAGGGCCGCAGAGCAGGCGGGCGGCTCTGTCACAACCGCCTCCCGGCGCATTGACAACCCCGCCGGGCACCCGGAAGCATCGCGCCCCGCCACGAACGGTGACAACGATGTCGAGAAGATCTCAGGAGGATTCCATGAGTTCTGCCGAACAGCGTCGCGACCTGATGAGCCGACGCGGTGTGCTGCGGGCCGGCGCGATCGCCGGGCTCGCCGCCTCGGGGACCGCGCTCGGCGCGTCCGCCTACGGCGCGGCGCCGGCCGGCGGGGGCGACGGCCGGCCCGAGATCCGGTTCGGCGGCGTACACGACGCGCTGCTGGGCGGCGCCTACGCGGCCGCTGTGAAGAACCTGCTGGACATCAACACCGTCCCCTACGACCCCGACACGTACAACCAGACCGGCCTGATGACCGATCCGCCCGGAGTCTTCGTCCGGGCGGGCGGCGGCTACGAGCAGCCGTGGACCCGGGACGCCTCGGTCAACGCCTGGAACGCCGCGAGCCTGCTCGCCCCGGACGCGGCCCGCAACACCCTGTGGGCGGTGTGCCGCCGCCAGGACGACGGCACGCTCGTCGTACAGCAGGACAACCAGTGGTGGGACCAGATCATCTGGGCGGTCGCCGCCCACCACCACTATCTGGTGACCGGTGACCGCGCCTTCCTGCACGAGGCCCACGAGGCCGCGGCCAACACGCTGCGGATCAACCGCGACCACCACTTCAACAGCGAGTACGGGCTGTTCGAGGGCCCGGCGTTCATGCAGGACGGTATCGCCGGCTACCCCTCGCCGCCCGCCGACCCGAGGAACGGCTCCTCGTTCGTACTCGACCATCCGGGCACCGACAAGATCATGGCGCTGTCCACCAACTGCCTTTACCACGCCGGGTATCTCGCGCTCGCCGCCATGGCCGACGCCCTCGGGGACCGAGCGGCGGCCGGACGGCGGCGGGCGGCCGCCGCAGAGCTGCGCGGGGCCGTCAACACGCGACTGTGGATCGAGAAGGAGAAGGTCTACGGCTACTTCGTCCACGGCAGCGGGGAGCGGGCGGGGCGGCTGGAGCCCTACCAGGAGGGCAACGGGCTCGCCTTCGCCGTGCTCTGCGGGGTCGCGAGCACGGGGCGGACCCGTGCCCTCCTCGCCGCCACGCACCACGAGCCGCACGGTGTGGTCAACGTGTGGCCGCACTTCGCCGAGTTCGACGACGCGCACCCCGGGCGCCACAACGTGACCGTCTGGCCGATGACGCTCGGGATGTGGGGCCACGCGGCGGCGAGAGGCGGGCGCCCCGACCTCCTCGGCCGTACGCTCACGGACCTGGCCGGCCTCTACCGGCAGGACGGTCACTTCTGGGAGCTGTACAACGCGCGGACCGGTGTGCAGGACGGCGGCTGGCAGAACGGTGCTCACTGGGGCTCCGAGGAGGACCAGACCTGGTCGGCTACCGGTTACCTTCGGCTCGTGCACCACGGGCTGTTCGGCATCGTGCACGAGCCCGGCGGGCTCCGGTTCACCCCGAGCCTCCCGGTGGGCTGGGGACCGGTCACCCTCTCCGGACTGCCCTACCGGCGCTCGACCCTGGACCTCAGGCTGTCCGGATCAGGCCGTCGGCTCGTGTCCCTGACGGTGGACGGACGGCGCACCTCGTACGTGCCGGCGAATCTGCGCGGCCGGCACACGGTGCACCTCCAGGTGGCCTGAGAGGGCGCCACCACCTATGCCGAGGGCCTCGGTGCCCACGCGGAACCCACCCTGGAGGTCTGGCTCGGCGTGGCCCGCACCTCGTTCGCGGCCGACACCGGTGCGGGCGACACGAACTGCTCCGGCGCAAGCGTGGCCTTCGAGGTGCCGGCCGACGGGCAGGAGGTGTACAAGCGGTCCCGGGCTGAGCGACGCGGACGAGGCCGTACCGTTCGAGGCCGACGTGAGCGGAGCGGAACGTCTCACCCGCCACGTCCTGGACGACGGCGACGGCTACGCCCTCGACACGCGGACCGGGCCGGGGCCGCCTCGCACTGCCGCACCTGATCCGCTCCTTCCGTGCCGCTCCCCGCCGTGGGGCGGTACGGAAGGAGCGGGGCCGGCGCGAAGGGCCCGCGGCGGCGGGCGGCCGTCCGGGGCACCGCCGAGCGTGGTTCGCGGCCTGCGCCAGAGGTCTCACCTAGGGTGCCGTCATGCGACGTACTCCCTGGTGGGCCCTGCTCCCGGCCGGGTTCGCCCCCGTGCTGCTGATCGGCGCCTGGACGATCGCACAGGTCCTGCAGGGCCCCGGGTACGACCCGGTCAACAAGACCATCAGCGTCCTCGCCTCGTACGGCGCCCCCGGCTACTGGCTGATGACCGCCGCCCTGCTCGTCCTGGGCGCCTGTTATGTGGCGACCGCGCACGGGCTGCGTCCTGCGGCGCTCGCCGGGCGCGCCGCGCTCGCCGGTGGCGGGCTGGCCGCGATGTGCCTGACGCTGGCCCCGGCGCCGCCCCGGGGCGGCGACCTCGGCCACGGCGCCGTGGCCACCGTCGGCTTCGTGCTCCTCGCGGTCTGGCCGGCCCTGGCGGCCGACCGTCGCCGCCCCCGCGCCCCCTGGGGGCTGCGGCCGGGCGTCTCCACGGCGGTGACCGCCCTGATGTCACTGGGCGCCGTCCTGTTCCTGCTCTCCCTGGTACGCGGCTGGGCCCCCGGCGTCATCGAGCGCGTCCTGACCTTCGCCCAGGCCCTGTGGCCTCTGCTCGTCGTCCTGTCCTGCCTCAGCGACCCCGAGGGGCGGACGCCCCGGAGCGTCGCGTGACGACGGACGGCCCGCCCGGGAACACCGGTGGGCGGGGGCCCCCCCCGGGGGGGCCCCCCCCCCCCGGGTTTGTGGGGGGGGGGGGGGGGGGCCCGGGGGGCCCCGGCCGGGGGCCAACAACCAGTACAGGCGGGACGCACTAGCACCCGCCCCGGTTCACCGC